>NZ_CAACVB010000019.1 GCF_900659635.1 Actinomadura roseirufa
AGAGTGCCGTTGCGAGGGTGTTCAGGTTGTTCGTCACAAAACGATCATGAACGCCCTCGCTTCATGCCCGCAGGCCATCCCTTGGAATCAATCATCTAGGCGGGGGCGGTGAGGTAAGCCCCTGATGACCGGCACCCGTCCGAGCGTCCGGCCTGGGAGACCGCGTCGGAGATCTTCTACCGGTGGGCGGCCGGCCCCGAGGGAGGGGTTCGTGGAGTTCGCCGGGAACATCCCCGCGACGCCCGCCTCGCTGATCGACGCCGGGAACGGATTCGCCGCGATCGCCGGCCGCGAGCCGCGCTGCCATGAAGTCACAGGCGAGTCCGACGTCTGATCGCGTCGAGACCGGCACCCTGCCGTATTCGTCTGTGTCGTACTGGCCGGACCGGCGCGGCTGCCGGGGCAGCGGCCGGCAGCGATGAGGTGCTTGGTGGCGGTGCCGTGATGGCAGCCGAGGGCCTGAGCGACGAAGGTGCAGGGACTTGGAGCACGAGTTGCCGGAACGTCGCGGTGCGGGCCTGGGCGACCGGCAGGCCGTGCGCGCGCAGTTGCCGTAGGAGTGCGCGTGGGCGGGGCGTCGGCCGGTTCCTGGCCGGCGTGGTACCGCGAGCGTGGACGCGGCGTTCCCGCAGTTCCGCTCCTGGCCAAGCGCCTGCCGATGCCGGGACCCGGGGAAACTGGCCCGGTCACGTGTGGGTCCGTTTCACCGACGTCCGCCCGCTGTGAGCGGGTGCCAGGCGTCCGGCTCTAGGGCGCCTCTGCGGTGTCGGTGGTCGTGATGCCGCTTGTTCGGTGCTGGGCGCTCAGTACGGAGTCCAGCAGGCCGGGGAACAGGGCGTCGAGGTCCTCTCGGCGCAACCGTACGAGCCGGGATCGGCCCTGCACCGTCGTCCACGTCACGCCGGCCTCGCGCAGCACCCGGTAGTGGTGCGACAGCGTCGTCTGATGCACGTCGATCTCGGCGCCGATCGCGTTGCAGAAGTCCTCGCCCATCCGGTCCAGGCGCAGGACGAGGTCCAGCCGCACCGGATCGGCCAGAGCGCGCAGCACCTCCACCAGCCGGATGGCCTCGGTCGCGGGCTGTGACACCTCACGCATCGCCGCCCCCTGTGTTCAGCACGCCCGCTACGCTACCAACTCATTGATAGATGGACAAGTATCCATGTATCGCCTAGGGTTCCGCTCGGTACTTCCGAGGTCCCTTCGAAAGGCGGCACCACCCGGTGTTCAAACGACTGCTTCCGCTGGCCCTGGCGACCTTCGCCGTCGGCACCGACAGCTACGTCATCGCCGGCCTGCTCCCGGCCATCGCCACCGACCTTCGGGTCTCCACTCCCGCCGCCGGGCAGCTGGTGACGGTGTTCGCCCTGGTGATGGCCTTGTCGGCGCCCATCATGGGCGCGCTCACCAGTGGACTGGACCGGCGGTCCGCGCTGCTGATCGCGTTGAGCGTCTTCGTGGCCGGCAACGCCGCCACCGCCCTGGGTACGACCTACGAGGTGGTGATGATCGCTCGCATCGTCACCGCCGCCGGGGCCGGAATGATCAACTCCGCCGCGTCCAGCACCGCGGGGGCCATCGCGCCTCCGGAACGCCGAGGCGGGGCCCTGGCCTTCGTCCTGGGCGGCCTCACGCTGGCGACGGCGCTGGGGCTTCCGCTCGGCACGCTGATCGGGCGTACCGACTGGCACATCACCCTGTGGGCCGTCGCGGGCATCGGCCTCGTCGCGATCCTCGGGATCGCCTTCGGCCTGCCCAAGGTGAGGCTCCCCGCCGCCTCACTGGGTGACCGGCTGCGCCCGCTCAAGCAGGGCCGGGTCCTCGCGCTGCTGGCCGTCACCGCACTGAGCTTCGTCGGCGCCTACACCCTCTACACCTACATCGGCCCCGCCTTGGAGGACGTGACCGACGGCTCCGAATCGGTGCTCACCGTCATCCTGTTCGCCTGGGGACTGGGCGTCCTGGCCGGGAACATCATCGCCGGACGGCTCGTGGACCGGCATGACCCCGCGCACGTGCTGACCGGTCCCCTGGCCGTCGCCGCCATCGCCCTCGCCCTCGCTCCGGTGGCGACCGCGACGCTCGTGTCCACCCTGGTGTGGGCCGCGATCTGGGGCGCGGCACTGGGCGTCGTCGTCGTGCCCCAGCAGCACCGGCTCATCGCCCTCAGCCCGGCCGCGGCACCGGTTCTGCTCGGCCTCAACTCCTCGGCCATCTATGCCGGGATCGCCCTCGGCGGCGGCTTGGGCGGACTGGTGCAGGAATGGTTCGGCGTCGAGCCGGCCTCACTGGGGCTGCCCGCCGCCGCCGTCACGATCCTGGCACTGCTCTACCACCTGACGACCGCACGCCGCCGCGCGTCCGCGACTCCCCGGCAGGCCCCCTCCACCACGGAGGCCCTCAGGGACGGCTCGCGCCGGTGAGGCGGGCGGCGATGCCGTCGAGAACGTAGATCAGGCCCTGGTCGAAGGTGGCGTCCCAGTCGTGTCCGCTGAGGTGGCCGTGCTCGGCCAGGGTCGGATAGCGGTCGCGCCGCTCCCGCAGGTGCTCGTCCGCGGCCCGCCGGACGTCGCCCTCGTCCTGGCCCCCGTCGCGGCCCTGCCATGCCGCCTGCATCATCGCCGCGCCGATGACGTGGTGGGACAGCGCGTAGGCGGCGGCCGTCCGCTCCAGGCCCGCCAGCCCCGCGTCCAGGAGCGTCGCGTGCAGGAACTCGGTGCGCTCCAGCACGTTCGGCCCGAGCAGGGGACGGGCCAGCAGCGTCGCGGTCCAGGGATGCCGCAGCATCGCGGCGCGCCACTCCCCCACCAGCGCGGTCACGTCCGCCCGCCAGCCGCCCGACGGCGGCTCCGGCAGGCGCGCCTCCCCGAACACCGCGTCCAGCGCCAGGTCCAGGACGTCGTCCTTGGTCTGCACATGCCAGTACAGCGTGGTGGAACCGGTGTCCAGCCGCTCGGCGAGACGGCGCATCGTCAGCTTGCCGATGCCCTCCTCGTCGAGCAGGGCCACGGCCTCCGCCACGATGCGCTCCCTGGTCAGAGGGGGTCCTTCGCGCCTGGGCCGCGTCTCCCTGAACCAGACCCGTCCCGCTTCGCCGCTCACCATGGCGACCACTCTAGTACGTTGTGCGGTGACCGGATCATTGGTCTAGTACTGGACCGACGTACTAGTGGGGGTTCGCATGGGGCACATCGAGGTGAGCGGGCTCACGCACGTCCTGCCCGACGGGCGGGTCCTGCTGGACGAGGTCTCCTTCCGCGTCGGGGAGGGCGGCAAGGCCGCTCTCGTCGGCCCGAACGGCGCGGGAAAGACGACCCTGCTGCGGGTCATCGCGGGCGAGGTGGCGGCGTTCGCGGGAACCGTCGTCCAGTCGGGCGGGCTGGGGGTGATGAGGCAGTTCGTCCCCGGCGACCGCACCGTCCGGGACCTGCTGCTGTCGGTGGCCCCCGACCGGATCCGGGCGGCCGCCGAGGCGCTGGCGGCGGCCGAGGCGGCGCTGGACGACGGCGAGGCGAGCCAGCTTGCCTACGCGGAGGCCATCACCGACTACACCGACGCGGGCGGATACGACCTGGAGGTCGTCTGGGACGCCTGTACCACCATCGCGCTCGGGCTCTCCTACGACGTGGCCGGGGATCGGAAGGCGGGCACCCTGTCGGGCGGTGAGCAGAAGAGGCTCATGCTGGAGGCGCTGCTACGAGGTCCCGACGAGGTGCTCCTGCTCGACGAGCCGGACAACTACCTGGACGTGCCGGGCAAGGAATGGCTGGAGGAGAGGCTGCGGAGCACCACGAAGACCGTCCTGCTCGTCTCGCACGACCGCTGGCTGCTCGACCGGGCCGCCGACCGGATCATCACCGTGGAGGCCGGGACCGTCTGGGTGCACGGCGGAGGGTTCGCGAGCTATCCGCAGGCGCGGCACGACCGCGCCGCCCGGCTCGACGAGCGCCGCCGTCGCTGGGACGAGGAGCACGCCCGCCTGCGGCGCCTCGTGCACGTCCTGCGGCAGCGGTCGGCCGGGAACGACGCGGTGGCCGGGGCCTACCAGGCGGCGCGGACCCGTCTCGCCCGGTTCGAGGAGGCCGGGCCGCCGGAGAGCCCGCCCCGCGAGCAGCGGGTGCGGATGCGGCTGCGCGGCGGGCGGACCGGCAAGCGCGCGGTCATCTGCGACGGCCTGGAGCTGACCGGGCTGGCGCGGCCCTTCGACCTGGAGATCCACTACGGGGAGCGCGTCGCGGTGCTCGGCTCCAACGGCTCCGGCAAGTCCCGCTTCCTCCGGCTCCTCGCCGGGCTGCCCGCCGCCGACGTCCCGCACCTCGGCTCGGCGCGGCTCGGCGCCCGCGTCGTCGCGGGGCACTTCGTCCAGACCCATGCCCGGCCCGACCTGCTCGGCCGCACCCCGGCCGAGATCATCATGACCGGCCACGCGCAGACCCTCAACGACGCGATGCGCGCCCTGGCCCGCTACGAGCTGGCCCCCGCCGGGCGGCAGCCGTTCGAGACACTGTCGGGGGGCCAGCAGGCCCGGTTGCAGATCCTGCTCCTGGAACTGTCCGGCTGCACGTTGCTGCTCCTCGACGAGCCCACCGACAACCTCGACCTGGCCAGCGCCCAGGCGTTGCAGGACGCCCTGGAGGACTTCTCCGGGACGGTGCTCGCCGTCACGCACGACCGCTGGTTCGCCGCCGCGTCGGACCGCTACCTGATCTTCGGTGCGGATGGCCGGGTGCGTGAGAGCGACGAGCCGGTCTGGCGTGACGGCTGAGCGGTGGGCGCTCCTAGGAGGCGGAACCGGTTGGGCGGCCCGCCGCCCGCGCGGTGAGAACGCCGAACGCGCAGATGACGGCGAACCCGAACATCACATATCGCGCCGAGACGGCCGTCGACCCGCCCAGGTTGACCAGCACGCCCGCGACGGCCGTGCCGAAGGCGGTGGACAGCGTCGTCACGGCGGCGACGGCCGCCGCCGCCCGCCTCCCCTCGTCCGGGTCGGGCGCACTGGACATCGCGGCGACCGACAGGTGCGGGAAGGCGATCCCGATGCCGGACCCGGCGACGACCAGCACCGGCACCCAGACGGCCACCAGCCAGCCCGGGGCGTCCTCGCGCTGCAGGAGCCCCTGGAGGAGGAACCCGGACGCCAGCAGCACCGGGCCGAGGGCCCGGAGCCGCCGCACCGTCCGCGCGCCGGTCGCCGACGAGCTGCCGATCTGCGTGACCGACCAGCCGAGCGAGACCGCCGCGCCGAAGAACCCGGCCGCGAGCGGCGGCAGCCCGCCGAGCCGCTGGCCGAACAGCGGGACGAACGACTCGACCGCGACACCGAACGTCAGCAGCGCGAGCGTCAGGTACACCCACTTGAGCGGCGAGCCCGCCCGGTACGTGGCGCGCGGGAAGACCCGCACCTCGCTGCGCCGCTCGTGGACGACGAACGCGGCCACCAGCAGCAGGCCCGCCGCGACCGACACGGCCATCCAGAACGTCCCGGGCACGACGCCCGCCACGCTGACGGCCACGGTCGCGGCCGTGACCAGCGCGAGCGACCCGGCGGGCACCGGGACGCGCGCGCCGCCGCGCTCACCGCGCGGCAGCACCTTCGGGACGGCCGCGCAGCACAGCCCCGCGACGGCCGCCACCAGCACGAACGCCAGCCGCCACGAGCCGAACTGGGCGCACAGCCCGCCGAGCGCGGGCCCGGCGAAGTTCCCCACGCCGTACATCGCGGACATGAGCGCGTTGCCGCGGGTCCAGAGGCGTCGCGGCAGGGCCGAGTGGACGGCGGCGAACCCGAGCCCGGACAGCAGCCCGGCACCGAGCCCTTGGACGCCCCGCCCGGCGAGCAGCACCGGCATAGCCGGGCTCGCCGCGCAGGCCAGCGACCCGGCCGCGAACCCGGTGAAGCCGAGCAGGTAGGCCGGGACGGTCCCCCACCGCGCCAGCGTCCGGCCGACGAGCATCGTCGCGACCACCATGGCGACGAGGTAGACGGTCATGTTCCAGGCGTAGAAGCCGGCGCCGCCGAGGTCGGCGACCGCCGTCGGGAGCAGGCTGGAGGCCAGGTAGATGTTGACCGCGCCGACGAGGACGCCCCCGGCCAGCACGATCACGGCTCCGAGGTGCTCGGGCCCCAGCAGCTCGCGCCACGCCGGCGGGCGCTCCGGGACGTCCTCCTCCAGGGCGCGGGCCGCGCCGCGCGGTTCGTCAAGAGTCATGCCTTCAGCCTGTCGTTGAAGGCGTCCCGGAGACTTCGCGGCGATCACGCCGTCACGTGCAGGCGCGGCGCGCGCGGAGGTCTCAACCCCCGCTCAGGGGTTCAGCTCTTGAGGAACTCCAGCAGGTCGGTGTTGAACTTCTCCTTGTCGCCCGGCACCAGGGCGATGCCGTGGGAACCGTCCTCGTAGACCTTCAGGGTGGCATCGGGGATGATCTCGGCGGACTTGCGGGCGGTGGCGTCGATCGGCACGATCTGGTCGTCGTCGCCGTGGACGATCAGCGTGGGCACATCGATCTTCTTCAGGTCGGCGTGGAAGTCGGTGTAGGCGAAGGCGTCCACGCACCTGACACCGGCCTCGATGCTCTGGTGCATCGCCATGAACCAGAAGGCGTCCTTGTTGCCCTGGGTGACCCGGTTGCCCGGCCGGTTCGCGGAGAAGAACCCCTCGGCGGTGTCCTTCCAGAACTGCGAGCGCTCGGCGAGGATGCCGCTCTTGAGGCCGTCGAAGACCTTCTCCGGGACGCCCTCGGGGTTGTCCGGCCCCTGGAGCATCAGCGGCGGGATCGCCGACAGCAGCACGGCCTTGCGGACCCGTCCGGTCCCGTGCCGTCCGATGTAGCGCGCCAGCTCGCCGCCGCCCATGGAGTGCGCGACCAGCGTCACGTCGCGCAGGTCCAGCGCCGTGATCAGGTCGTTCAGGTCGTCGGCGAAGGTATCGAAGTCGTAGCCCTCCCAGGGCTGATCGGACCGGCCGTGGCCGCGCCGGTCGTGGGCGATGCCGCGGAACCCGTCGTCGGCCACCGCCTTCATCTGGTCCTCCCAGGCGTCGGCGTTCAGCGGCCAGCCGTGGCTGAACACGACCGGATCGCCGGAGCCCCAGTCCTTGTAGAAGATCCTGACGTCGTCGCGCGTGGTGATGAAGGGCATGGCGGTCCGCCTCCTGCGTCGCTGCGATATGGGAACCCGGGCGGCCTGGCGCCCTCCGGGGAACCGGGCGCCCCGCACCGGCGGTCGCCCGTGGACGCCATACCCCTCCCGGCCGCCTCCGACCACCAAGCCTCGGTCGGAGGATCTTTACCGAGGAGGGCCTGCCCTCATCGTCCCGGCCGTCGGCCGCGCCACTCCGCCGATCGTGTTCGACAACAGGTGCGCGTGGAGCTGGCGGCGCTGCTCGGCACGATCACGCGGCCCTTCGGGACTAGAGTCGATCAGGTGAGCACTGTTCTCGAACTGCGCGTCTACGCCATCCACCCCGGGCAGCGGGACCGGTTCCACACGCTGATGGCCGAAGGCGTCGTCCCGATGCTCGGACGGCACGGCGTCGACGTGGTCGGCCACGGCCCGTCACGGCACGACGCCGACCACTATTACCTGCTCCGGGCCTTTCCCAGCGTCGAGGCCCGGGAGAAGGCGCTGACCGCCTTCTACGGCAGCCGGGAATGGAACGACGACCACGACGGGCCGGTCATGGCACTGATCGCCTCGTACAACACGGCCGTGCTGCCCGCGTCGGCGGAGACGGCCCGCAGCCTCGCCGCCGACCTGGCCTGACGCTGCGCTCCCTTTGATCGGGTCGAGTCCCTGCTGATTCGGGGGCGCAGGGAGCCCAGCGCGTGCCGACGGTCAGCGCCGAGGTTGGATGCCGAGACGCGGCACGCGTCGCTCAGGCGAACCGCCGCCGGGTGGATGCGTCGGCAGGTAGGAAGGTCTCCTTGTGCAGGCCCTCCAGGGCGGCATCGGCAGGAGTGGTGAGCTGGGCCGAGGTGCTGAAGAAGCGCAGTGTGCCTCCCTCGCCCGTGGCGAGTTCCAGGATGAGGACCGTTCGTGCTCACCATGACCTCTGAGGTCATGGTGAAACGTGCGATGCCCGTCCACGGTGGAGCCGTCAACGCAACGGCTATCCAGAGGATCGACATGGATGCGAATGCTGTCGTCGGGGCTTACCTGGCCACGTGGAACTCCGAGGGCGAAGACCGGGTGAAGCTCATCGCCGAGCACTGGGCGACCGACGTGCCCGCCGGCGCCTGAGCCCGGGCCCGGCCTCCGGCGGCGCAGAGCCGCAGAGCGCAGCCGCCGGCTTTTCTCACAGGGAGCACCAGAATGACCACGGACGTCAGTCCCACCAGGCCCGATGCAGAGGCGACACCACCGGACGAGGCGGGCAGCGCTCACGGCTGGGGTGCGCTGGCCCTCGTCATGGTGGGGACCTTCCTCACCGTCCTCGACTACTTCATTACCAATGTCGCGATTCCCACCATTGAGACCGATCTGGACGCCAGCCACGCCCAGACACAGTTGGTCGTCATCGGCTACGGCGTGACCTTCACCGCGGGCATGATCACCGGTGGACGACTCGGCGACCTCTACGGCAGGCGACGCCTGTTCACGCTCGGCATGCTGGGATTCACCATCGCCTCCGCGCTGTGCGCCGTGGCGCAGAGCGCCGACACCCTGGTCGCCTTCCGGGTGCTGCAGGGGGGCGCGGCCTCGCTGATGGTTCCCCAGGTGCTCGGCATCCTCGGGGTCGTCTACACCGGGGCCGCCCGGGCGCGCGCCTTCGTCGTCTACGGCTTGGTGATCGGCATCGCCGGAGTCTTCGGCCAGGTCATCGGCGGCGCTCTGATCTCGGTCGACGTGGCCGGACTCGACTGGCGGAGCATCTTCCTGATCAACGTGCCGGTGGGCGCGGTGGCCCTCGCCCTGATTCCGCGCGTGATCCCCGAGTCCCGCAGCCCCGAGGGTGGACGGCTCGACCTCGTCGGCGCCGTCCTTGCGACGGCGACCCTGGCGGCCATCGTGTACTCGCTCGTCCAGGGCCAGGAGCGGGACTGGCCGCTGTGGAGCTGGCTGCTGCTCGCAGCCGCGGTGCCGCTGGGCGCCGTCTTCATCGCCCACCAGCGCCGCCGCACCCGCCAGGGGCTCAGTCCGCTGATCGACCTGGAGCTGTTCCGCAGTCGCGCGTTCTCGGTCGGGCTGGTCGGCATGTTGACGTACTTCCTGGCCATGGGCTCGTTCTTCTTCCTGCTCGCGCTCTATCTGCAGCAGGGGCGGAGCCTGTCGCCGATCGAGGCCGGGGTGGTGTTCCTCACCCTCGGCGCCGGGTACTTCGGCTCGTCGTTGCTGTCCATGAAGCTGGCCGCGCGCCTGGGTCACCGCTTGTACGCGGCAGGCCCGCTGACCCTGGCCGCCGGTTACGCCCTGACCGGGCTGACCGCCTCGTGGCTCGGTACCGAGGGCCACATCTCGTGGATCATCGCTCCGCTGATCATCTCGGGTGTCGGCATGGGTATGACCACGGGCCCGCTGACCGGTGCCGTCCTCGCGGGCGCCGCTCCGGAGCACGCCGCCGCGGCCTCCGGGGTGACCAACACGGTGCAGGAGGGCGGGGTCGCGATCGGTGTGGCCATCGTCGGTGCCGTGTTCTTCCCGGCGCTCGGGAACGCGGCACCGGACGACTATCCGCACGCCTTCGGCGTGGGGCTGATCCCCCTGGTGGCCTTCAGCCTCGCCTCCAGCACGATCGTGCGGTTCATGCGGTCGCGCGCACCGGGGAGAGCGGGTCGCCGAATCTGAGCCTCGCGGCCGTCGACGGCCGGATCGACGCACCACGCCGGTCCGGCCGTCACACGCGACGGAGCCGAACCGGCGGCGGGTGAGCGGCGTAACAGGGGCCAGCCCACATAGGCCCAGAACCCACATTGAGATGATCTTGCGCATGCCACGAGGCTCTGAGCTGCGTGTTTGAGGGCATCCGTTGGGATCTGGCTTCCAGGGCCGGCGATACGGACGCGGCTGGCAGGTCAGCCGGCTACGGCCGCCGCTGTGATCGCTGTTGTGATGCGGTCCAGGTCGGTGTCGTCGGTGATGTAAGGCGGCATGGTGTAGACGAGGTCGCGGAAGGGGCCTACCCAGACGCCGTGCCGTGCTGCGGCCCTCGTGGCGGCGGTCATGTCCACTTCGTGATCGAGCTGGATGACGCCGATCGCGCCGAGTACTCGGACGTCGCGTACCCCGTCCAGTCCGCGGGCGAGGGTAAGGCCTGCTCGCAGCCTCGCCTCGATCCGCTTGACCTGCTGTCGCCAGTCTTGGTCCCCCAGCAGGTTGAGCGAGGCGTTGGCGACGGCGGCGGCAAGGGGGTTGGCCATGAAAGTGGGGCCGTGCGCGAGCACCGGGAATGCGCCGCGGCTGATGCCGCGTGCCACGTCGGGTGTGCACAGGGTGGCCGCCATGGTGAGGTAGCCGCCGGTGAGGGCCTTGCCCACACACATCACGTCCGGCGCGACGTTCGCATGGTCGGCCGCGAACAGCTCACCCGTACGGCCGAATCCGGTGGCGATCTCGTCGAACACCAGCAGAACCTTGTGCGTGTCGCACAGTTCGCGCAACGATGACGGCCGCCAGCTCATCCGCGTGCCGTTCGATCAGCTCAGCCAGATGGGCGACGTAGCCGGGGTCGGGTTCGGCATCGAAACCGGCGGGCGGGGCGTCGGCGAAGACCTGCCGCGGCAACACCCCGGTCCACAGACGGTGCATGCCTCCTTCGGGATCACACACCGACATCGGGTGGAAGGTATCGCCGTGGTACCCGCCCCGCCAGGTCAGCAGGCGACGTTTGTCCGGCCGCCCGAGCGATCGCCAGTACTGCAGGCACATCTTGGCCGCCACCTCAACTGCCACCGAACCAGAGTCGGCCATGAAGACGTGCTGGAGCGGATCGGGAGCGAGTTCGGCCAGGCGGGTGGCGAGGCGTATCGCGGGCTCGTGGGTGAGCCCGCCGAACATGACGTGACTCATCCGGCTCAGCTGGTCGTGGACTGCGGCGTCCAGGACCGGGTGCCGGTAGCCGTGGACGGCGGCCCACCAGGAGGACATCGCATCCACCAGTTCGACCTGGCCCTCGATCGGCTGGGCCAGCCGCAGCCGAACGCCTTCGGCGGACTCGATCAGCAGCGGTTCTTGTGTGCTCGGCATCGGCGCGTACGGGTGCCACACGTGAACCCGATCCAGCTCCAGCAGGTCGGCGACGCGCTGTGGGTCACGCATTGGGCGGCACTTCCGTGCCCGCGCCGCGGCGGCGCAGTGCCATCAAGTCGGCATAAGCGGAGCCAGGCGGCCGGCTGGTTCGGTCGTTGACCCGGCGCCCGAACCAGTGCCGGCGTACCTTACAGGCGGCGGCCACCACGTTGAGCAGGTCGTCATCGGAGGTGCCGAGGATCGCGCGTGCCTCGTCCCGAGTCGGCAGCTCACGCCGCAGTTCTTTGTCGGCCAGAGTGTCCAGGAGATCCATGGCGTTGATCCTCGCCTGGTGCGTAGGCCGCGACCAAGGTTCGCACCCTACAAGGCGGGCCGATCAAGATATGTGCGAAACCTCGGCCAGTAGCCGGTCGAAGGCCTGGGGCCGTAGCCGCAAGTACGTCGGTGGCGTACACGCCGAACCGAGCGATGTGCTCGGTGATGTACGGCGACAGATGGGCGACCTCCTCGGCCGAGATCTCCCAGCCTCCGCGATGAGCTGGCGGATCACCTCGGTCATGTCCAGTGAGACCGCCGTTGCCGAACCGCAGCCAGGCGGCGAACCGTTGTGGGCCTCGACCGGCTCGGGAGTCATGACGCTCCCCATGATGTGGGCCCTCAGCTGGCCGCTGCTCGCAGGATGCGCTCTCGCGATGGCGATGACGGCCTGTGCGCCGCCCCTCGTACGCCGCGTCACCGTTCGCCGTCCGGCTCCGGGGCGTTCGCCGCGCGGGCGGCTCGTCCGGCCAGGGCGTGGACGTGGGAGCGCAGTTCGGGCGGGCCGTGCACCTCGAACTCGCAGCCGAGCATGATCAGGCGCGCCGCGAGCCAGTCGAGGGTGTCGGCGTGCCCGGTGAGGCGGCAGGTCGCCGGTGTGAGCGGGCGGATCTCGCCGGTGTCGGCGCCGAGGCGCGCCCGAGCCTGTGCGGCGGGCAGGTGCAGGGTCGCTTCGGCGTGGTAAGTGGGCGCCATGCCCCGCAGGCGGCTCTTGAGGAACTCGGCGGCGTCGCCGCCGGGCAGCTCGCGCGGTGTCCGGCGCTGGCCGGTGGGACGGGGCTGGGCGATGCGGTCGACGCGGAACATCCGCCAGTCGTCGCGGTCGAGGTCGTAGGCGATGAGGTACCAGCGGCGTCCGGCGGCGACGATGCGGTGCGGCTCGGCCAGGCGGCGGCTGTGCGTGCCGGCACCGGACCGGTAGCCGAACCGCACGCGCTCGCTGTTGGCCGCCGCGGCGGCGAGGACGGCCAGGTGGGCGGGGTCGACGGTGGGACCGTCGGCCGCGGGGAGCGGGACGGTGGCGGCGCCGAGCGAGGCGACGCGGTGCCGCAGCCGGGACGGCAGGACCTGCTCCAGCTTGGCCAGGGCCCGCGCGGACGCCTCGCCGATGCCGTCGACGGGATGCCCGGCGGCGGTGCGCAGCCCGACGGCGATCGCGACGGCCTCCTCGTCGTCCAGCAGCAGCGGCGGCATCGCGGTGCCCGCGACCAGCCGGTAGCCCCCGTCGGGCCCCTTCGCCGACCGGACGGGATAGCCGAGCTCACGGAGCCGCTCGATATCGCGCCGAACCGTCCGGCCACTGACCGCCAGCCGCTCGGCGAGCTCCGCGCCCGGCCACTCTCGGGGCGTCTGCAGCAGCGACAGCAGGTTCAGCAACCGGACCGACGGATCGGACATGCGCCCCAGCATGCCGCAAATAGAGGACAGGGCCCGGCCTAAACGGGCTCTAACCTGCTCTCTCGCCAGGATGTGTTGTCCCGGCGGACACGGAGGAGGCTCGACGGTGACCATCATGTCGTGGACCCAGGTATGCGCGCGGCGCCTCGAACGGCACGCTCTGTCCGCGCCGTCCAAGGAGGCGCCCGCCGAGGTGGTGGCGGGGCTGGCAGGGGTCCACGCGCAAGTGATGTCCGCGGCGGAGCTCGGCATCGGCCTGCGCCTCGACGGGGCGACGCGCGCGGACGTGCGGCGGGCGCTGTGGGACGAGCGGAGCCTGGTCAAGACCTACGGGCCGCGCGGGACCGTGCACGTCCTGCCCGCCCGGGACCTGCCGATGTGGGTGGGCGCCCTGTCCGCCTCGCCCGCGCCGCCGAGCCCGTTGCGCGACCCGGTCCGGATGACCCCGGGGCAGACCCGGGAGGTCGTCGCCGCGATCGGCGCGAGCCTCGCTGAGGAGGACCTGACGATCGACGAGCTGAACGAGGCCGTGGTGGAGCGGACCGGCCCGTGGGCCGGTGAGCTGGTGATGCCCGCCTTCCAGACGCTGTGGCCGCGCTGGCGCCAGGCCATGGGGCAGGCCGGTATCGAGGGCGCGCTCTGCTTCGGCCCCGCGCGGGGCCGCAAGGTCACCTACTCCAGCCCGCGGCGTGTGCTGCCGGGCTTCCGGCCGGCCGAGCCCCGCGCCGCGCTCGGCGACCTCGTCCGCTGCTACCTGCGCGCCTATGGCCCTTCGGCCCCGGACCGGTTCGCGCACTGGCTCAACACGCCCTCCGCCTGGGCGGCGGAGCTGTTCGCCTCGCTCGACCTGGAACGGGTCGAGGTGGAGGGCCGGGCCGCCTGGGTCTCCCCCGGGGACACTCTCGCGCCGCAGGACGAGCCGCGCGGCGTCCGGCTCCTGCCGTACTTCGACGGATACGCCTACCGGGTCGGCAACCAGCCCCCGGACCTGCTCTACCCGGGGCGCGCCGCCGAGCGCGTTCTGCGCGGCAACTTCCAGGTGCTGCTGGTGGACGGCGTCGTCGGGGGCCTGTGGCACCAGCGCCGGTCGGGGCGCCGGATCGACGTCACGGTCGAGCCGCTGATCCCGCTCACTGCGGCGCGGCGGGCGGAGCTGGACGAGCAGGTCGACCGGGTCGCCCACGTCCTGGAGGCCCGCCCGCGGCTGGAGATCGGCCCGGTCACGGTGGGCGGGCACGCCTAAGGGAACGCCTAGGCGCGCAGGTCGAGGCGCCAGTCGTTGGAGCGGTTGATGTGGCCGGGCGGGTATTCGAAGTCGCACTCGGACATCAGGACGAACCCGGCCTTCCGGCAGACCGCGTTCGAGGCCGGATTGCCCACCGAAGGGAAGGCGTGCAGATACCGCCTGTCGCCTCGGCGGGCGGCGGCCACGACCTCGCGGACGGCGGCGATGGCGATGCCCCGGCCCTGGAACGAGGGAAGGACTCTCCAGCCGCTCTCGTACACGGGCTCGTCCTGCCAGACGCGCCCCCAGAAACCGACGTTGCCGGCCGGCTCGCCCTCGGGCAGCGCCACGATCCGGTACATCTGCCCGCCGAGAAAGCCGTCGCCGTTGACATAGCGGCGATGCCGCGCGAGCACCTGCTCCTCGGTCTCGGGCCCTCCGAGGTGCTCCTTCATCTCCGGGGCGTTGATGCGCCCCAGGAGTGCGAGGTCGTCCTCGGACCAGGGCTCGATCCGTACCGCCGCCGCACCGCTCACGCCGCACACCTCCCGGTCGGGTCCCCCGCGTCTCGTTGCCTTCCCGGCAGGAGTCGAACCTGCGACGCACGGCTCCGGAAGCCGGTGCTCTGTCCTCTGAGCTACGGGAAGAGGCCCCGCCCCCGGGTGACGAGGGGCGGGGTGGTGACCTCGGCGGGAATCGAACCCGCGTTCGGCGGCGCGGGGTGCGCCGGTGCTCTGCCAGAGCTGCGAGGACGAAGCGAAAAGGGGATCCCGGGCGGGCGGCGCCGGGCCGCTCACACGACGATCAGGATGCGTCCGGGCGGGGACGCGGGGCGTTGTGCCGGTCCATGATCCGCTCTCCCCTCGATGTCGGCGTTCACTGACCAGACTGCTCCGCGGCCAGGACGTCCGCAACGGGTTTTCCGGTCGTGCGGGGCGAGGGGCAGATGCCCTCGCGGTAGGCGCGCTGGCGGCAGGCGGCCGAGCAGTAGACGCGCGGCCGTCCGCGGCCGCGGACGGGCAGCGGCGCCCGGCACATCGCGCAGGACGGGTTTTCGTCACGCGGATGGTCATGCTTTTCGTCATGGACGCGGGACGCGAGCCACGCGTCGAGATCTTCGCCGCACACCGGGCACTCGGTGATGTCCGGGCGTGAGCAGCGCAGCATCCACTCGATGTAGCGCTGGGCGGCCCGCGCGGCGGCGACGCGCTCCTCGAGTTCGGCGATGCGGCCCCGGGCCACCCGGCGCCAGTCCGCGCGGGAACCGGGATTCATCAGCGAGCCGAGGTCGTCCAGGCTGAACAGGCCGGTCTCCTGCCACATCCGGATGAAGGCCAGGCGGCGGACCTCGGCGGGCCCGTAGCGGCGCTGCCCGCCCGCCCGCACCCGCGGGGTCACCAGACCCCGCTCGTCGTAGTAGCGGAGCGTGGACACGCTCGTCCCGAGCCGGCGGGCGACCTGCCCGATGGTCAGCAGTTCCTCGGCCATGTGCGGCTCCCCGGTTTGACCTCCAGTCGGCTGGAGCTTCCATCGTAGATCGCGTCATGGACGGGAGGGGGCCGGATGCGCGACGGGACGGCCGCGGGACGGGCGGCGATCTTCGCCGGGACGTTCGCGGCGCTGCTCAACATGAGCGTGGTGACGGTGGCGCTGCCGCGGACGGCGTCCGGGCTGGGCGCGGACCCGGCGTTCCTGCGGTGGGTGGTGGACGCCTACACGCTGTGCCTGTCGGCGCTCATGCTGTCGGGCGGGGCGCTCGGCGACCGGTACGGGCGGCGGCGGGTGTGGCTCTGGGCGGTGGCGCTGCTGGGCTGCGGGTCGGTGGTGTGCGCGACGGCGCCGTCGGCGGAGGTGCTGGTCGCCGGGCGGGTCGTGCAGGGCGCCGCGGCGGCGGTGATCGTCCCGGGGGCCATGTCGCTGATCGCGCAGGCGCGTCCGGAGCCCGCCGGGCGAGCCCGGATGATCGGCTGGTGGAGCACGGTGGCGAGCCTGTCGGTCGGGCTGGGCCCGCTGCTCGGCGGTGTCCTGGTGGACGTGGCGGGCTGGCGGAGCGTGTTCTGGATCGACGTGCCGGTCTGCCTGGCGGTGCTGGTCCTCGGCGCGTCCGGCCTGGCGGAGAGCCGGGACCCGGCGCACGCGGCGCTGGACCTGCCGGGGCAGGTGCTCGGCGTGGTGTGGCTGGGCTCGCTGAGCTACGGGCTCATCGAGGGCGGGCGGCTCGGGTGGACGTCGGCGGCTCCGGCGACCGCCCTGGTGGTGGCGGTGGCGGCGCTGGCCGCCTTCGTGGCCGTGGAACTGCGGGCGCGGCGGCCGATGCTGCCGATCCGGCTGCTGCGGGACGGGCGGTTCGCGGCGGCGAACGGCGCGGCGCTGCTGCTGGGCCTGGGCGCCTACGGCATCTTCTTCCACCTGTCGCCCTACTTCCAGGAGGTGCGGCACGGCTCGGCCACCGGGGCGGGCCTGCGGATGCTCCCGATGGCGCTGGGGATGAGCCCGCTCGGCGCGGTCGCGGGGCGGCTGACCGCGCGGCACGGCCCGTACGGGCCGATGGCCGGGGCGTTCGGCCCGTACGGGCCGATGGCCGGGGCGTTCGCGCTGATCGCGGCGTCGCTGCTGGCGATGGCGGCGGTCCTCGGGGTCGGCACGCCGTACGCGGTGCCGGCCGTCCCGCTGCTGTGCCTGGGCGCGGGCATCGGGGTGGTGCTGCCGCCGCTGAACGCCTCGGCGCTCGCCGCGGTGCCGCGCGAGCGCTCCGGCGCCGCCGCCGCGACCGTGAACGCGGTGCGGCAGACGGGCACGGCGCTCGGCATCGCCGGGCAGGGCGCGATCCTGGCGGCGCGCGGCGGCGGGGGCGCGGGAGGCGCCGGGTTCACGTCCGGGCTGCGGGTGGTCGCGGCGGCGGCGGGCGCGATCTCGGTCGCGGCGATGATCATGGTGCTGGTCCTGCGGCGGGCCGCGGCGCCGGGGCCTGGAGGCGCTCCGGCCGAGGACGTCGCCCTTGAGTTCCGGCCAATGGAAAACTGAGGTTCCACGCGCCCCGTGATCTGGACAGGCTTGGGGCGGGAGACCCGTGACCACCCCGCGGGTCGTACGGGCGTGCTCCTGAGGAGGAACGATGACGTTGCTCGACCCCGGAGTCTGGACCGGGAAGATCTTCGATGGCGGCTGGGGCCCCGGCGAGGGCGGCGGCTACGACGTCGTCGAGCCCGCGACCGGCGGCTCGCTGGGCGTGCTCGGCCAGGCCGGTGCGGCGGACGTGGCGCGGTCGGCGGCGACGGCCGCCGCGGCGCAGCGGGACTGGGCCGCCCGGCCCTACGAGGAGCGCGCGGCGATCCTGCGCCGGGCGGGCCGGGTGTTCGAGGAGCACGCCGAGGAGATCCGGGGCTGGCTCGTCCGGGAGGCGGGGTCGATCCCGGGGAAGGCGGAGCTGGAGGCGCACTTCGCGGCGAACCTCTGCTACGAGGCGGCGGCACTGGCCTCGCATCCGCAGGGCCTGGTGCTGCCGTCGGCGCAGCCGCGCTGGAGCCTGGCGCGGCGCCGCCCGGCGGGAGTGGTGAGCGTGATCGCCCCGTTCAACTTCCCGCTGATCCTGTCGATGCGCTCGGTCGCCCCGGCGCTGGCGCTCGGCAACGCGGTGCTGCTCAAGCCCGACCCGCGCACGGCCGTCTGCGGCGGCGTCGTGCTCGCGCGGGCGTTCCAGGAGGCCGGGCTGCCCGAGGGGCTGCTGCACCTGCTCCCCGGCGGCAAGGACGTGGGCGAGGCCGTCGTCGAGGCGCCGGAGGTGCGGGTGGTGTCCTTCACCGGCTCCACCCGGGCCGGTCGCGCGATCGGCGAGGTGTGCGGGCGGCTGCTCAAGCGCGTCCACCTGGAGCTGGGCGGCAACAACGCGCTGATCGTCCTGCCGGGCGCGGACGTCCCGAAGGCCGTGTCGGCGGGAGCGTGGGGCTCGTTCCTGCACCAGGGCCAGATCTGCATGACGACGGGACGGCACCTGGTCCACGAGAGCCTGCACGAGGAGTACGTGGCGGCGCTGGCCGACAAGGCCGACGGGCTGCCGGTCGGCGACCCGGCCGCCGGGCCGGTCGCGCTCGGGCCGATCATCGACGAGCGGCAGCTCGCGCACGTGGACGGGCTGGTGCGCGACACCGTCGCGGCGGGCGCGCGGCTGGCGGCGGGCGGCACCCACGAGGGCCTGTTCTACCGCCCGACGGTGCTGGCGGGGGTGACCCCGGCGATGCCCGCCTACGCCCAGGAGGTGTTCGGGCCCGTCGCGCCGGTGGTGCCGTTCTCGACGGCCGACGAGGCGATCGCGCTGGCCGCCGACAGCGAGTACGGGCTGTCGCTCGGGATCCTCGGCGACGTCGGGCAGGCGATGCGGATCGCCGACGCCGTCCCGACGGGGCTGGTGCACATCAACGACCAGACGGTGAACGACGAGCCCGTCGTCCCGTTCGGGGGCCTCGCGGCCTCGGGCAACGGGTCGCGGTTCGGCGGGCCGGACGCCAACATCGAGGCGTTCACCGAGACGCAGTGGGTGACCATGCGCGGCGAGATCGCCCCGCACCCCTTCTGAGCGGACGGGAGGACGCCCCGGGCCGTCGTGCGCGCCCGTCCGGGCGTGCGCGGCGCGGCCGTGCTCGGGCTCGCGGCGAGCGGGCCCACCGGCGGGTCATCTCGGGATGGCGGGGCCGATGCCGGTCTCGCGCAGCCGCCGGGATTCGCAGGCGCCCGCGTCGGGGGCCACGGTCACGGGCGCCGCGGATCTCACGACATGGCCCGCCTCCTCGTCGCCGGGCTCGGCGACGACCTTCTCGTAGTGCGGCGGCCATCGCAGCATCAGGCGGCGGCCGCAGGTCGGGCAGACCCACTCCTCCAAGCCGGACTTCCCGGTCCTGACCATCCGCATCTCGTGCGCTTTCCGCACGACGGTCCCCCTTCACCGCCGGGACCGCACGGTCCTCCGGACCGATCGCGGTTCCGGCATCGGTACGGACCATCATTGCCCTTGACATCGCCTTTAAACGGCTTTACCGGATCTGACCTGCGCCGATGCCTTCTTTGGACGATCGGACGAGCCGGGAACCCCCGCGGCGCGCGGCCATCGGCGAATTCAAGATCCGCGTCGTGGACGGGGCGCCGGCGCTCACTCCTCGGGCAGCAGCGTCCCCAGGGGCCCCAGGTCGAGATTGAGGTCGTGATCGTCCAGGCCGAAGTGGTCCTTGAGCTTGGTCATCGCCTCGTCCAGGCGCAGCAGCGCCAGGCCGAGGCTCTCGACCTGCTCGTCGGTGAGGCCGCCGCCCTCCGCGCGGCGCAGCGCCTGCCGCTCCATGAGCTGGCGGATCAGCTCGACCAGGGTGAGCACCAGCTTCACCAGGTCGCGTTCCACCGTCTCCGGATCGGTGCGCAGGCGCCGCGCCGTGCGGGAGGAGGACGGTCCGGGCCGGCGGGCGGGCGCGGCCCGGACCGGGGCCTGCTCGGCAGGGCCGCTCGCGCGGCCGGCCGCGATGTCGAAGGCGTCGGCCGCCACCGGGTCGCGGACGGAGAGCTTTCCGGTCACGGGGTCGCGGGACGGTGAGGTCACTGCTCCTCCTCGGGGTCCAGGCCGTCCCGGACGGCGGTGACCAGGGCCCGCAACGAGACGTGCACCAGATCGATCTCGGCGATGGAGATGACGAGGTCGCCGGTGATGACGACGCCGCCCGACAGCAGCCGGTCGAGCAGGTCGACCAGCGCGACCCGCTCCGCCGGGGCGCCGGGCCCGGTGTCCAGGACGGCCGTCACCGGGGCGCGTCCCGCGGGCCCGGCGGCGGGGTGGTCTCGCCGGTGTCGATGAAGGAGTACGGCGGCCACGGCCCCGTCACCTCGACCTCGACGTCCGTCATGCGCTCGGCGAGGGCCCGGACGACCGCCTCGAAGCCGGGCGCCTGCTCATCGTCGAGGAGGTAGGAGACGTTGAGGATCTGGGGGTCCGGGCGGCCCGACAGCCGCGGGTCCTGCGCGGGGTGGTGGCGCGCCGCCACGGCGTGGTCGGCGAGCTCGGCGTGGACGGCGGCGGCGCGTTCGGCCACCCGCCGTTCCGCCTCGGCCCGCCGGCGGCGCTCGTCCTGGCGGCGGCGCAGGTAGGCGGTTCCCACCCCGGCCGCCCCGGCCGGGGTGGGCGCGTGCGTGCCGGTGAGGGGCTCGGCCCTAGACACGAGCCCCCCACCGGGATCATGGCCGGGCTCGGGCCCGGCGGTCGTCGGCGCGGCGGTCGTCGGCACGGCACGCGCGTACGCCTTGACGCCCCATTCGGAACGTCCGGTGATCCGGTCGAACACCGCGCCGAACCGCGCGCCCTCCTCGGTGAGGACCTCGGCGACCCGCGCGTCGTCGCGGTACAGGGTGGCGATCCGCACCGGCGCGGTCGGCGCCGCGTGCGCCGCCCGGTCCACCACCTCGTGGTGCGCGCGGGCGGTCGCCTCCAGCCAGGCGAGGTCCTCCAGGTTGGCGCGCAGCGCCGCCTCCCCGTAGTCCTCCAGCCGGACGGTGCTCACCAGCGCGGTCAGCCCGCCCGCGACCACCCCGCGGACGGTCGTGCCGGCCACGCCCTCGGCGCCGCCGAGCGCGTCCGGGTCGAGGCCGCGGGCGACCCCGTACAGGTACACGGCGGTACCGGTCATGACGTTCCCTCCTCGCCGCCGTCCGCGCCGGACCCGCTCACGCCCGCACGGGCCTCCAGGGCGGCGAGACGCTCGCGCAGCAGCCGGTTCTCCTCGAGCAGCGCGTTCTCCGTCGCGCCGTCCACCTGGTGGTCGCCGTCGGCGGAACCGAGGCGCCCGTCTCGGGAGTCGTTCTCTCTACGGGCCCCCGATGACAGCGTGGGGTCGTGCTCCCACCAGTCGATTCCCATCTCCTTGGCCTTGTCGACCGAGGCGACCAGCAACCGCAACTTGATCGTCAGCAGTTCGATGTCCAGCAGGTTCACCCGGACGTCCCCGACGATGACGATGCCCTTGTCGAGGATGCGCTCGAGCAGGTCGGCCAGGTTCGCGCCCTGCTGCGGGGACGCGGGCCGGGCGGGCGACCGGCCGCCGGTCCAGGAGATCTCGCTCAACGGTGCTCAGTCCCTCTCGACTCGTCCACGGGGGTAGCGGCGGGCGCGGCGGTAGGAGACCAGCTCGCCGTCGGCGTCCACCTCGGTGTCGTACGCCGCGAGGATGTCGGCGGAGTCGGGGATGCGATGGGTCTCCACCACCTCCACCGTGACACGCCAGCCGTCGCCGGCGCGCTCGATGCCGACCACGCTCTCGGCGCTGCGGCCGGTCATCACGGTGACGTGCTCGACCGCGTGCTTGGCCGCCTCCGCAGCGGAAATCATCACTGGCCTCCCTGTCGCCGCCCGTCACCCGCCCGCTCGTCACCCGCGCCGCGCGCGGCCCTCGTTCAGCCGGCGGATCAGTTCCTCCTCGCGCTCCGCGGCCTCCTCCTCGGTGATCTCGCCGGCGGCGGTCTCGTCGGCGATCTGCTGCATCTCCGCGGCGATGCGCCCCGGGTCGTACAGCTGCGCCTCGGCCTGCTCGGTGAGCACGTCGGCGAGCCAGACGACGCCGCGGACGGGCGCCACCGGCAGGGTCAGCAGCCCGGAGAAGAAGCCCATGGCCTCATGCCTCCGGGACGAAGTCGTACGGCGGCAGCGGCCCGATGAGCCGGACCTTGATGCGCTCGCCGTGCGTCTCCCCGAGCTTGTCCACCGCCTGCTCGAACTCCGCCCGCCGGTCCGCCTGGACGAGGAACGACGCGTCCAGCACGTCCTCCTCCCGGGCGGGCGTCTTGCGGACGAACGCCTCGGCGGAGGGCGCGACGGCCTCCAGCAGTCCCTGCCCGTCCCGCTCGCGCAGGCGTTCCATCGCCTGCGCGATGAGCTCGCCGAGCCGGACGCGGTCGTAGTAGACCGCGTCGGCGGCGTCCGCGGGGACCTCGCGCAGCCGGGCGCCCAGCTCGGCGATCTCCGGCTCGCCGGTCATGATCTCGCGGAGCACGGCGTCCTGGACGTAGGTGGCCTTGACGCGCATCTCCAGCCGGCCCTCCAGCTGGTCGAGGACCTGCCCGAGCCGTTCGGCGTTGTCGGCCAGCAGTTCCTTCTCCACGGCCGCCCGGTCGGCGAGCGCGGCGCCGAACCGGAACGGCAGCACCACGAGACCGGCGTCCAGCAGCGTGTTCAGCACCCGCTGGTGCGCCACGAGGTCGGCGCGCTCGCCGAGCGCCCGCTCGCGCGGCAGGTCGCTGATCACGGCGGCGCACCGGCCGCCGTCTCCGGCCAGGGTCACCGGCTGGTCGTCCAGGCCCGTGACGTCCTCGGGGAGCCGCGCGCCGGCGCGGGTCACACCGTAGACGTACTGCGGCACGGCCGAGGTCTCCGGGGTCTGTGGCGTGGTCATTCGTCGTCCTCCTTCTTGCCGGACGAGCGGCGCCGCGCGGGTCGCCGTTCCTCTTCCTCGTCCGACTCGTCGGAGTCGCCGGAGCCGAAGGTCTCCTTCAGCCGTTCCTGCGCGCCTTCGAGCGCGCCCTTCGTCTTCTTCTTGGCGCCTGACTCCTGCATGCCCTCGACGAACTGCGGCAGCCCCTGGGAGGTGCCGTCATGGGCGATGTCGAGCCGGTTGACGGCCTCGGCGAACCGCAGGTACGTGTCCACGCTGGCGACGACGATCCGGACGTCCACGGTGAGGATCTCGATCCCCACCAGCGACACCCGGGCGTACAGGTCGATGACCAGACCCTTCTCCAGGATCAGGTCGACGACGTCGGCCAGGCCGCTGCCGGAGCCGCCGCGCTGGACAGTGCTCGTGCCCGAGGTCTGCTGGGCGATCGGCCCAGTCATCTCATCCACTCCTCACGGGGGATTGGGGGGGTTGAATGTCGGGGTTGGGGATGTTCGGGCCATCCCGTACCCATATCGATCTCCCTAAACAGAAAGATCTGTTTCGGTCCACGATCGGACGGGGCGGTCAGCGCCGCCGCGACACGCGCCGCCCGACCGCCACGGCCACGCCCGCGGCCGCCACCACCGGCGCGGCGCGCAGCAGGCGCCGCAGGGTCACCAGCCGCGCGAGACCGGCGACCCGGCCCGGCAGCGCCGTCACCTGGGAACCGACCTGGGCACCGGCCCGGGCCGCTCCCCCGGCCGTGTCCTTCGCCGTGCGCTCGACGGCCTTCCCGGCGCTCGCACCGGCGGATCCGGCCTTCCGGCCGGCGGATCCGGCCTTCCGGGCGGCGTCCTTCGTCCCTGTCCCGGCCGCGCGTCCGGCGCTCTTCGCGGTGTCGCGTGCGGCATCGCCCGGTACCTCGGGGGGTTTCATCGTGCTCCTTCCATGGGGGGGTGTGCACGGCGGTCTACCCGGCTCGGCATGCGCAAACATGCCGGCGCGACGGAGCCCACGGTTGGAACCGTCCGGAGGGGTATGCGAGAGACCATGACGACGCCACGGCCCGCCCGGTACCTGCGCCCCGGCCTCGCGCGGACCGCGGCCGAGCCGCTGGCGTGGTGGACGGTTCTCCTGGCCGTGTACCTGGCGCTGGTCTCGGCCGTCTCCCCCGGCGAGATCGCCGTCGGCGCGCTCGCCGCGGCGGCCGGTGCGGCGGCGGCCGTCGCCGCGCGCCGCGTCCTGCTCACCACGGCCCCCGGGACCGGCCCCCGGGGACGGCCCGTCCCGCCCGCGCGGCTCGTCCGCCCACTGGCGCTGCTGCCCGCCCAGATCGTGTCCGACACCGCGCGCCTCACCGTGCGCGGAGCGCCGGAAGGCGGCTGGAGCCCGCTCGCCGTCGCTCCCGGACCGGCCAACCGGGGCACGGCCACGCTCCTGCTCTCCACCTCGCCCGGCACCTATGTCGGGCTCGTCGACCCCGGGCGCGAGAGGCTGCGCGTCCACCGCCTCGACCCGCGCCCCTCACCGTTCGAGCGCGGCCTCCGGGACGCCGGGCTCATCGGCTCCGCCGACCCCCGGGAAACGGGCGCCGCCGCGAACGGGAACGGGGAGCGGCCATGAGCATCGCCGTGCCGGCCCTCGCCCTCATGCTCGGCGCGCTGCTGCCCGCGCTGCTGACCACGCTGCGCGGGACCCCGGTGGACCGCCTCGCCGGGCTCATCGTCACCGGCCCACTGGTGACGCTCGCGCTGACCCTGCTGGCCGCCGCGTACGGCCGGCCCGCCTACCTCGACGTCGCCCTCGTGCTCGCATTGCTGTCGTTCGCCGGTTCGCTGGTGTTCGCGCGGTTCCTGAGCCGGACCTTGTGACGGGGACCCCGATGAGCCTCTCCCTCCTCTCCGACGTGCTGATCTGGGCCGGAGCCGCCGTCGCCGTGACCACCGGGCTGCGGCTGCCGTTCACCCGCGACGCCGCCGGCCGCCTGCACGTGGTCGCGCCGGTCACCGTCCTCGCCGCGCCCGTGCTGCTCGCCGGGCTCGCGCTTCGGCCCTGGTCGTCCTGGCACGACGTCGCCAAGATCGCCGTCATCGCGGTGCTGCTCGCCGCCACGGGGCCCGCGACCGTGGTCACGACGGGCCAGGCCGTCGGGAGGGCCCGTGGATGACGCGCTGTCCGGCCCGCTCGCCGACGTCCTCATCGGCACCGGCCTGGCGCTCGCCGCCCTCATGGCCACCGCGGTCGTCCTCACCCGCGACCCGGCCCGGCAGGCGATCGTCCTGTCCGGCTACGGGCTGGTCCTCGGCCTGCTCTTCCTCATCCTGCAGGCACCGGACGTCGCCATGTCGCAGATCGGGGTCGGCACGGTCGTCGTCCCGCTGATCGTCGTCCTCGCCCTGCACGCCACCCGCCGCCATCGCGACGCCCCAGAGCCCGGCGGCGACCCCGGGGACGGCGCCGGCACGGGCGCCGGCACGGGACCGGCGGACGGAGAGCGCCGGTGACCAGGAGGCCCCGCGTCCTGCTGTTCGCGATCGGCGCGGCCGGCGTCGCGGCCCTCTTCACGGCCGGGGCCCTGGACCTGCCGTCCTTCGGCGGCGCCGCGCATCCCTACGGCGACCGGGCCGTGCGGGCGGCGCTCGCGAGGGGCACCAGCAACACCATCTCCTCGGTCAACTTCGACCAGCGCGCCTTCGACACCATCGGCGAAGAGCTGATCCTGCTCGCGTCCGCGCTCGGCGCCGTGGTGCTGCTGCGCGCCGTCCACCGGGAGGAGGAGGACGACGGCGCGTCCCACGGGCACGGTCCGGCGGAGGTGTCCGACGCGCTGAGGATCGTCGGCTACCTGCTGCTGCCGCTCACCCCTCACCATCGGGGTCTACCTCATAGCCCACGGCGCCCAGTCGCCCGGCGGCGGCTTCCAGGGCGGGGTCGTGCTCGGCACCGCCGTCCACCTGCTCTACCTCGCCGGGGACTACCCCGCCCTGCAGCGGCTGCGCCCCATCCCGGCGTTCGAGTTCACCGAGGCGCTCGCGGCGGGGATCTTCGTCGCGCTCGGCCTGGCCGCGGCCGGGCGGGTCCCCGAGCTGAACGCCGCCGTCGGCGCCGAGGTCGGCTGCGCCCTCGTTCTTCTCCTCGGCAAGTTCTTCGAGCAGGCCCTGCTCGTCCGCGAGCCCCCGGAGACGTCATGAGCCACCTCCCCTACCTCGTCGCCGGCTGGATCATGCTCGTGGGCGTCTACGGCATCGTCACCAGCCGCGACCTCGTCCACGCCGTGGTGTGCCTGTCGGTGACGCAGTCCGGCACGTACGTGCTGCTGCTGGCGATCGGCTACCGCTCCGGCGCCACCGCCCCGGTGTTCTCCGACCGCTCCCCCGGCGGACGCCCGGTCACCGACCCCGTCGTCCAGGCCATGGCCCTCACCGACATCGTCGTGGGGGCCACCGTCACCGCGTTGCTGCTGGCCCTCGCCGTCCAGGTCGCCCGGCGCCGCGGCACCCTGGACCCCGGTGAGCTGCGGTCGCTGGAATCGTGATCCTCCAGCTCACCGTCGCCCTGCCGGTCCTCGTCGCGGCCGTGCTCGCCGCCGCCGGCCGGTGGCTGCCGCGGCTCGTCGTGGACGTCGCGGCCGTCCTCACCGTCTGCGCCGTCATCGCGCTGTCCACCCTCACGCTGGCCCGCTCCCCCCACAGCGCCCAGGTGACCTGGCTCGGCGGGTGGCGGCCCTCCGAAGGCGGCGTCGGCATCCCCCTGGTGGCCGATCCGCTCGCCGCCGGGCTCGCCCTCACCACGGCCGTGCTCACGCTCGGGGCGCTGGTCTTCTCCTGGCGCTTCTTCACCGAGGTCCAGGCGATCTTCCACACGCTCGTGCTGCTGTTCCTGGCCGCCATGTGCGCCTTCGTGTACACCGGCGACCTGTTCGACGCGTTCGTGTTCTTCGAGCTGATGAGCGTCGTGGCGTTCGCGCTCACCGGCTACCGCTCCGAGGAGCCGCCGACCGTCCACGGCGCGCTGAACTTCGGGATCATCGCCTCGCTCGGCGCCTACCTCACCCTCGCCGGGATCGGCCTGATCTACGCCCGCACCGGGGAACTGGGCCTGGCCGCCATCGGCCGCCACCTCGCCGGGACGGGCCGCGGCGACGCCCTCGCCACCGCCGCGTTCGTGCTCATCTGTACCGGTTACCTGGTCAAGGCCGCCGCCGTCCCGTTCCATTTCTGGCTCGCCGACGCCCACGCCGTCGCGCCCACTCCCGTGTGCGTCCTGTTCTCCGGCGTGATGGTCGAGCTCGGCGTGTACGGCGTCGCCCGCACCTACTGGTCCACCTTCGCCGGGCTCGTCCCGCTGCGCGCCATCGCCGTGCTCGGCGCCGCCGCGGCGCTGCTCGGCGCGGTGATGTGCCTCCTGCAGCGGCACATCAAGCGGATGCTCGCCTACTCCACGATCAGCCATGTCGGCCTCCTGCTCGTCGGCGTCGCCGCGCGGACGCCGGACGCGCTCGCCGGCACCGCCTACTCCCTGGCCGGGCACGCCGGCGCGAAGGGGGCCCTGTTCCTCGCCGCGGGTTCGCTGCTCAACCGGCACGAGTCCGTCGACGAGCACGACCTGCGCGGACGCGGCCGCGACATGCCGGTCACCGGAGCGACGTTCCTGGTCGGCGCGCTCGTCCTGGCCGGGCTGCCGCCCTCGGGACTGTGGGCCGGGCACTCGGTCACCGAGCACGCCGCGGAGGAGGCGGGCTGGTGGTGGTTCGCCCCGCTCTCGATCGCCGTGTCCGGGCTGACCGCCGGTGCCGTCCTGCGCGTGTGGCTGAGGGTGTTCCGCGACGCCGAGGACCCCGTCCCGGACGGCACGGCGGAGCAGGGACACGAGGAGGCCGAGACCCGCACGCTCCTGCCCTCCCTGCCCTGGACCATGGTCGCCCCCGGAGCCGTCCTCCTGGCCGGGGCGTTGCTGACCGGCCTGATCCCGGGCGGCCCGATGGCATCGGCCGCCGCCATGTTCACCGACCGGCGCGGTTACGCCGGGCTCGTCCTGGACGGGCACGTCCCCCACCCCCACGTCGCGCCCGCCGACCCCTGGACGGTCCCCGGGCTGGTGAGCGCGGCCCTGACCCTCCTCCTCGCGATGATCATCGCCGGTTGCGCCGTGCGGCCACGGGCGACCCGCCGGGCGAGCCCCAGGGCCGCGCAAGCCCTGCGGCGAGTCACGGACGCCGGTGCGGCGCGCCTGCACGCTCTGCATTCAGGCCATCTGGGCGACTACGCGGCCTGGCTCGCCTTCGGGGTCGCCGTCCTCGCCCTGCTCACCACTGGCCTATGACAGCACGGCCTAGAGTCGGTGAATCGACATTCACCACCTGGAGACGCCCATGGCCAGCGACCGTCCCTTCACCACCGCGGCCTTCATGGCCACGAGCCTGGACGGATACATCGCCCGCGCCGACGGCGACATCTTGTGGCTCACCGAACGCGCCGAGGAGGCCTGGGACGCCAGCTACACGGACTTCGCCGCCGACGTCGACACCCTCGTCATGGGACGGGGCACCTACGAGGCAGTGCGCACACTGAAGCCGTGGCCCTTCACGAACAAGCGCGTGGTGGTGCTCAGCACACGGCTTCGTCTCGGCACCGATCCCCGCATTACGGTGCACCACGACCTGGACACACTGGTGAAGGACCTCAGCGACGCTGCACGTAGACGGCGTCGTCAACGGCGACCGCCTATGCGTGTGTATGGTGCCGCGCCGGCATGGACGTCTTCCACACCGGCGCGGTCGGCCACACTCCGATGCCGATTCACCGTGGCCGCCGAGATCGACGCACGCTGGCCCGCCGACCGGCGCAACGACGGTGCCACACTGGTGGTCTGCCCCTGCCCTGCCTGCTGACGCCTCGACGGGAGGAATCTCCGGGGACGTTCCGGGACCTGTTCCGGGAGGTCTCGGTGACGGGCTTCTGAGTCGGCACCGGGCTCAAAACCAACACGAGGGAACACCTGACAGGCGGCCGGGACGATGCCCCTTCGCCCGTGGTCTCGTCGCCTCACTCCGCGCTGACGTTCGCATCGGACTTGCATGGGCGACTGGCATGGGCGAAGGGGCCTCGGAGCGCCGCTACCTCGATGGGCAGAAGATCCTCTCCATGGCCTTGCCCATGGCCTGGCCTGCGGCGTCGAGGTCCTTGCCCTTCAGGGTCGCCGAGATCGCGAGCTGGCGGCGGCCGTCTTCGGTGTAGAAGGTCATGGCGAGGAAGCCGGGGGCGGTCCCGCCCATGATGTAGATGTCGTCGCTGCAAAGGCTGCGAATCTTGGCCCGAGGCTGGGAGTCACTGGGGAGCCGGTCGGTCAGGACTCGCTGAAGCTCCGGCGACAGCAGCTTGCCCTGGGTGAACGCCCGCTGGAAGGCGCTGATGTCGTGGGCAGTGGAGACCACCCCTCCGGCCGCCCCTCCGACGCTGGCGTTGAACCGGTCCACATCGCGCAGCCTGCCGTCGGCGTCCGGGTAGTAGCCGTGGCCGTGCGGCCCCTTGATGCCCTCCGGCGGCCTGAGCGGGAGGTAGGTCTTGGTCATCCCGAGCGGGCCGAACAGGCGCCCGTGCAGCTCGGCGGCCAGGTCGTGGCCGGTCAGCCGCTCGATGATCAGGCCGAGGAGGGTGTAGTTGGTGTTGGAGTAGGAGAACTTCTCGCCCGGCTCCCCGGTGCGGGGGCGGGGGCGGCTCCACTTCACCACATCGAGCGGCCGGTAGTAGGTCGTGAAGTCGAACACGTCGAACGAGGGGTCTTCTCCCTCGGTCCCGTCCGGGTTCGGCTTGGCGGCGTACCAGTCGGGAATGCCGGAGGTGTGCCGGATCATCTGCCGTACCGTGATCTCGCCGGCCCGTTCCACCAGATCCTTCTCCACCACCTCCGGCAGCAGGTCGCCGAGCTTGTCGTCCACGCCCAGCCTGCCCTCCCCGACCAGTTGGAGCACGACGGTGGCCACCATCTTCTTGGTCTGTGAGCCGATCCGGAAACGCGCGCTCGCGGGGATGCTGCCGCCCTTGCCGTCCAGCAACCGGGAGCCGGCGCTCCCCGCCCCGACGGGTTTCCCGTCGACATAGGCCCCGCCGACGGCGCCCACGACCCCATGAGCCCCGGCCAATTCCTCCATCGCCTCCTGGACGTTCCCGACCTGCGGCGGGTCGGCGGCGGCAGGCGCGGCGGGGGCCAGCATCAGAATGGCGACACCAGCGGCCAGTCCGGCGCTTTTCAGCGGCGGACGAATGTTCCTGTATGACACGACGCGCTCCTTCTTGGAGCCGGGGCGCCACGCCCTCGGCATGGACCGTCGTGGTCCATGCCTCTACTGAAGACGGAAGGCGGTTGCGGTGACGTATGCGTTTTTTGATACGCCCGCGATATACGCCTCCCGGCATAAAGGAACTGGCGCGTGCGGGCAGTGAGAGGGCCCCGGCGGAGGTGATCGCGACAGCCCGGTCACTGCAAGTCGTGGAGCGGCCTTCTGCTTGTCGCTTCAGTGGGTCGTTGTGGGAGGTGGACGGTGGTGAGGAGGCCGCCGTCGGGCCGGGGCGCGAGGTGAAGGGTGCCGTGGTGCGCTTGGACGATGCTGTGGACGATGGCCAGTCCGAGGCCGACGCCGGCGTGTTCGCCTGTGTGCGTGCGTTGGGTTCCGCGTTGGAAGGGTTCGGTGAGGGTGGGCAGCAGTTCGAGTGGGAGCCGGTGGCCGGTGTTCTCGACATGCAGGACGCCGGCGCCATTGCGTGTTTGGGTGTGCACCGTCACCGTACCGCCAGTGGGGAGGTTGTGGACGATGGCGTTCTGGACGAGGTTGGTCACCATGCGCAGCAGCAGTGCGGGGGATCCGAGGGCGTGGGTGGGTTCACCCGTGACCTTGAGGGTGATCTGACGCTTTTCGGCGAGGGGGAGGAGTGTCTCGGTGGCTTCTTCGGCGACGAGGGACAGGTCGACGAGTTCGCGCGTGAACGTCCCGCGGTTGCTGCGGCTGAGGAGCAGGAGGGCTTCGGTGAGGTCGATCGCGCGGGTGTTGACGGTGTGAAGGCGTTCGATGAGTTCGCCTTGGTCTCGTCCGGGGTCGTTCCGGGCGACGTCCAGAAGTGTTCGTGAGATGGCCAGCGGGGTGCGCAGTTCGTGGGAGGCGTTCGCGGCGAATCGTTGTTGTTCGGCGACGTGGGCGTTGAGTTGCCGGAGCATGGCGTCGAAGACGTCGGCGAGTTCGCGGAATTCGTCGTTGGGGCCTTCAAGGCGGATCTGGTGGGTGAGTGATCCGTTGGCGGCCATGCGTGCGGCGTCGGTGATGCGGGCGAGTGGTCCCAGCATCCGGCCGGCGAGAATCCATCCCCCCACGAGGCCGAACAGCAGCAGAACCGCCATCGCCATGACCGCACGGGGGACGAAGGCGCGCTGGAGGTCGGTGCGGTTGGGTATGTGCGGAGGGGGCGGCGCCCCGGGGTGGCGGTCCCAGTCGTTCACGAGCGCTCCGTCGGGTACGTAGCGCAACAGATACACCCAGACCACGGCCAGCAGGAGAGCGCCGGCGAGGAAAAGGAACCCGGCGTAACTGATGGTCAGTTTCAACCGGACGCTGAGCCCCGGACGCCTATCCACGGGTGCCGCCTGCGTCGGTGGTGTCCGTGCCGGTGTCGATGCGGTAGCCGACACCGGGGACGGTGGCGATGACCCAGGGCCGGCCCAGGCGTTTGCGCAGAGCCGAGACGGTGATCCGGACGGCGTTGGTGAACGGATCGGCGTTGGCGTCCCAGGCCCGCTCCAGCAGCTCCTCGGCGCTGACGACACCGCCCTCGGCCGCCACCAGCACCTCCAGCACCGCGAACTGCTTGCGGGTGAGCGCGACGTGGTGCCCGTCGCGGAAGACCTCGCGGCGGAACGGGTCGACCCGCAGGCCCGCGATCTCGCGGACCGGGGGCCGGGCATGGGCGCGCCGGCGGTCCAGGGCCCGCAGCCGCAGCACCAGCTCGCGGAGCTCGAACGGCTTGGTGAGGTAGTCGTCGGCGCCGAGCCCGAACCCCGAGGCCTTGTCGTCGATCCGGTCGGCGGCGGTGAGCATCAGGATCGGGACGCCGCTGCCGGAGGCGACGATCCGCCGGGCGACCTCGTCCCCCGAGGGGCCGGGGATGTCACGGTCCAGGACCGCCAGGTCATAGGAGTTGACGCTCAGCAGTTCCAGGGCGGTGTCGCCGTCGCCGGCGATGTCGGCGGCGATCGCCTCCAGCCGCAGGCCGTCACGGACCGCCTCGGCCAGGAACGGTTCGTCCTCCACGATCAGCACGCGCATGCCCGAAGCCTAAACAACACGACATATCGTCAACATATGCAGTCCGGGCACGTCGATCGGCATCGCCGGCATGGCGCCCGCCTGGTCGAGGACGGATGCGGCAGCCGGACCGGCTCGACCGTGCGGTACTCGAAGTGCCACCATTCGTTGCCGTAGATGCGGTAAAGCCCGTACCGGCCGCCGTGCTCTTCGAGCCACCGCGCGCCCTCGGCCGGGCGGACGTCGAGCGCGAACCCTCGCACATGGCCCGACTCCTCGGGCGGCAGCACCCGGCGCCGCGCCGCGGCCACCGAGCCGGTGCGCCGAACCTCCTCGGTGAAGATCCGGTGCTGTTCCGCCGCGTCGCGATATCCCGAGGTGAGGCCGATCAGCTGGCCGTCGCGCCAGAACGCCTCCGCCCGCGCGTGCGTGAACGCCGTCAGCGTTTCCGGTGCCAGCCCGCGGAGGTCCTCGGCGGGAAAGCGCAGGCCCAGCGCCCACTGGCAGGCCAGGAAGCGGGCGCGGCCGGGAGCGCGGCAGAAGGCGACCGGCACCAGCGGCACCGCGATCAGCCGGGTGAGGGCCGCCAGGACACGCGTCTTGAGCGCCGAGCGTGGAATCGTCACGGCTCACCCCCGAAGGGTCGGGCCGTGCGCGGGACCTCGGTCGGCGAGAGGCGGGCGGGCATGGGGGCCGGCGATCACCGCGCCGAGGATCGCCGAACCGACGGGCACGGGATCGTGCCCGTGAACGGCCGACGCCGACCGGAATGCACTGTGGTTCATGCGTCCACGGAAGACGGAAGACCGTTGCGCCGGCGTATGGGTTTTTCCATATGCCCGCGAAACCACCGGCGTTCGGGGACTGGCACGCCGACGGTGAAATGGCCCCAGTGGGCCTAGTGCGAGAGCACCAGGACACGGGAGCGGCCGGTCAGGGTGCACCAGGGGAAGACGGCGGCCGGGGACGATGCCCGGCGGGGCACCCGAGGGAAGTGTGGGAGGCGCGCGAATCTCGCGCATTCCCCTTGCCCGACGGCGTCTGGAGTGATCAGCAAGTGGCAGCGTTTCTTTATCGGATCGGGCGGTGGGCCTTCCGGCGTCGCCGGCTCGTGACCGCTCTGTGGCTGGGTGTCCTGCTGCTGGCCGGGATCGCCGCCGCCATGGCGCCGTCCGGGCAGGACGAGGACCTCTCCATGCCCGGCACCGAGTCGCAGAAGGCGTTCGACCTGCTGGACGAGCGTTTCCCCCAAAGCAACTCCCAAGGCGCCGAGGCCCGCCTGGTGTTCCGGGCCCCGGACGGCCAGCGGGTGACGGCCATGGAGAACAAGGCGGCCGTCACGAACGCGCTCCGCTCACTCAAGGGGGGCGATCAGGTCGCCTCGGCCACCGACCCCTACGAGACCGGCGCCGTCAGCGAGGACGGCGCCATCGCCTACTCCACGATCACCTACACCGCGGACGCCGTCGACCTCACCGAGCAGGCCAAACGCGCTCTTGAGGACGCCGCGGGCCGGGCCCGGGACGCGGGGCTGACCGTGGAGATCGGCGGCTCGGCGCTGGACTCGGACGAGTCGCCCGGCGGCACGACGGAGATCATCGGCGTGGTGGTGGCGGCCGTGGTGCTCGTCCTCACCCTCGGGTCGCTGGTCGCGGCCGGGCTGTCGCTGCTGACCGCCTTCCTGGGCGTGGCGATCGCCTTCGGCCTGGTCTCCGCGCTGGCCGTTCCGCTGGGCCTGACCTCCACGGTCGCCATCCTGGCGCTGATGCTGGGGCTGGCGGTCGGCATCGACTACGCGCTCTTCATCACCTCCCGTTTCCGCGACGAGCGCGCCCAGGGCCGCGAGCCGGAGGAGGCCGCCGGACGGGCGGTGGGCACGGCCGGGTCCGCGGTCGTCTTCGCCGGCGCGACCGTTTTCATCGCCCTGGTCGGGCTGGGGGTCGTCGGCATTCCCGAGCTCACCAAGATGGGCATGGGCGGCGCGGGCGCCGTGGCCCTCGCCGTCCTCGTCGCGCTGACCATGGTCCCCGCGCTGTTCGGCTTCTCCGGCCGGCGGATCCTGTCCCGCGCCGTCCGCAAGGCCGCCCGGCCGGGAGGCGGGCACCCGCACCCGGTGGCCGCCGCCGGCCGCCCTGGGCTCGGCACCCGCTGGGCGCGGTTCGTGCTGCGCCGTCCGACGACCGTGCTGGTGATCGCCGTACTCGGGCTCGGTGCCGTCGCGCTGCCGGCGCTGAGTCTCGAACTCGGGCTGCCCGGAGACGAGTCCAAGTCGGTGGAGACCACCCAGCGCCGTGCCTACGACCTGCTGTCAGAAGGCTTCGGCCCCGGCTTCAACGGCCCGCTGACCGTCGTCGTGGACATGCCGGAGTCCGCGGACGCCCGGGCCACCACGGACCGGGTCGCCAAGACCGTACGGGGAGTGGACGGGGTCGCCTCGGTCGGTGAGCCGGTCCTCAGCCGGACCAAGGACACCGCCGTCCTCACCGCCGTCCCGCGGACCGCGCCGAACAGCGGCGAGACCAAGGACCTGGTCCACGCGATCCGGCGCGCGGCCTCGGGTGTGGAGGCCGACACGGGCGCCGTCATCCTGGTGACCGGCACCACCGCGTTGAACATCGACATCTCCGAAGCGATGTCCGGCGCCCTCGTCCCCTATCTGACGGTGGTCATCGGCCTGGCGGTGCTCCTGCTGATGGTGGTCTTCCGCTCGGTCTTGGTCCCGGTCAAGGCCGCGCTCGGCTTCCTGCTGTCGGTGGGCGCGGCCTTCGGCGTCCTCGTCGCCGTCTTCCAGTGGGGCTGGGGAGCGGACGTGGCCGGCATCGAGCAGACGGGACCGGTCATGTCGCTGATGCCGGTTCTCATCATCGGGATCGTGTTCGGCCTCGCCATGGACTACGAGGTCTTCCTCCTCACCCGGATGCGGGAGGCCCACGTCCACGGCGCGTCCCCCGGCGAGGCGATCGTCAGCGGTTTCCGGCACAGCGGACGCGTGGTGGCCGCGGCGGCGATCATCATGATCAGCGTGTTCACCGGTTTCGTCGGGATGAACAACCCGACCATCCAGACGATGGGCGTCGGCCTGGCCTCCGCCGTCGCCTTCGACGCCTTCGTGGTCCGGATGGCGATCGCGCCCGCGGTCCTGGCTCTGCTCGGTGACCGGGCCTGGTGGCTGCCCCGTAACCTGAACCGTGTGCTCCCGAATTTGGACATCGAGGGTGAGGCACTGAGCGGGCACGCCTCCGTCCCCGAGCCGGACGCGGCGCGGCTCCCCCACGGCGGACGCTGAGGCGGCCATGTCGAACACGGGTGGCGGCGGCCCGCGACCACGCGGCATGTGGTGGCGGGAGGGGGCGATCACGGCGACGGCGTTCGCGCTCTGCCTGCTCGGCGGAGTGGTCCGGGTCGACGACACGCTGTCGGCCCCGCCCGCCGCCGCCTACGTCGTCGCCGTGGTGTCGTGCGCCGTGCTGCCGCTGCGGCACCGGGCGCCGCTGGCCGCCATGGCGGCCACGACCGCGGTCGGCGTGCTGGTGCCGCTCGCGGGTCTCCTGCTGAGCCCGCTCATCGTCGCGCCCGCCGTGATCACCGCCTACTCGCTCGCCGTGCGCACCGAACGGCGCGCGGCGAGCGCGGTGTCGCTCACCTCCGCGGCCCTGATGGTCGCGTCCACCCCCTTCTTCGGCGCCCTCTCCTGGCAGGACGCGAGCAGGCTGGGCGCGGTGGCGGCGTTCCCGCTGATCGCCGGCGTCCTCGGTCACTCGACGCGGAACCGGCGTGCCTACCTCTCGGCCGTGGAGGAACGGGCCCGGCGGGCCGAGGAGAGCCGGGACGGCGAGGCGCGCCGGAGAGTGGCCGAGGAACGGGTGCGCATCGCCCGGGAACTGCACGACCTCGTGGCCCATCAGATCACCCTTGCCAACGCGCAGGCCACGGTCGCGGCCCACCTCTTCGACACCCGTCCCGAGCAGACCCGCAAGAGCCTGGGGGAGCTCGTCCAGACCACCGGCGACGCGCTCGACGACCTGCGGGCCACGGTCGGCCTGCTGCGCCAGTCGGGGGACGCGGCCGCGCCCGCCGAACCGGCGCCGGGGCTGTCCCGCCTTCCCACGCTCCTCGAATCCTTCCGCCGCGCGGGACTTGAGGTGTCGGTCCACCAGGAGGGCACGGTCAGGCCGCTGCCACCGGGAGTGGACCTCACCGCCTACCGCATCGTCCAGGAGGCCCTGACCAACGTGACCAAGCACGCCGGTAGCGGTAGCGCCCGCGTGCGCTTCGCCTGGAGCCGCGACCGCGTGACCATCACCGTCGCCGACGACGGAGGGGACGCCCGCACGGCGCCGACCGCGTCCACGGGGCCGGATCGTCCGCCCGGTTACGGCTTGATCGGGATGCGTGAACGGGCCACCGCGGTCGGAGGACACCTCTCCGCGGGCAGTCGCCCCGAGGGCGGCTTCCTCGTCTCCACCCAGCTGCCCCTTCCGCCCGTCAAGGTGACGACGCAGAAGACCGCCGGGGACACGCCATGACGCTCCGCGTGCTGCTCGCCGACGATCAGGCCCTGCTGCGCGATGCCTTCCGGATGCTCCTCGACACCGCCGACGACATCACCGTGGTCGGCGAGGCCGGCGACGGCCGGGAGGCGGTGAGGCTCACCCGGGAGCTGCGCCCGGACGTGGTGATCATGGACATCCGCATGCCCGAGGTGGACGGCCTCACCGCCACGTCCGAGATCTGCGCGGACCCGGAGCTGCGCGCCAGCCGCATCCTGATCCTCACCACCTACGAGACCGACGAGTACGTCGCCCAGGCGCTGCGCGCGGGGGCCGGCGGCTTCATCGGCAAGGGCATCGGGGCCGAGGACCTGCTGGACGCCGTGCGGACCATCGCCGACGGCGACACTCTCCTGTCCCCCGCCGCGACCCGCTCCCTGGTCGCCCGTTTCCTGGCCACACCCGACGCTCCGCCGCACCACCCCGAACGGCTCGCCGTGCTCACCCCGCGCGAACGCGAGATGGTGGCCCTGGTCGCGACCGGCCTGTCCAACCAGGAGATCGCCGAGCGCATGTTCCTCAGCCCCTTCACCGTCCGCGCTCATGTGCAGCGCGCGATGACGAAACTGGACGCCCGCGACCGCGCCCAACTCGTCGTCATCGCCTACCAAACGGGCCTGGCCCGCCCCTCCCCCGACAGCGGCTAGTTGGCAGGCACGCCGGAGAACGCCGGAAACCTCGTGGGGGCATCACGGCCCCTGCGACCTCTCCGGTCACGCCCGTCTGCCCTATTGGGCAGGCCCGCACCCTGCTGATGGAAGACATCCGCTGCAGGACGAACTATCAACTGAGCGACCACGACGGCGTCGATGCCGGAACGCAGCGGGCTGGTGCAAGGTGTGCTCCCTGCTGTCCGGGCTTGGACTCCGGGGCCGTACACGTTGACTTTTCTCATGATCACGCACAATATACCCCCATGACTAACCCCATCCATAACCCCATGCGTGATGCCCTGGTCGGACTGGCCGGCGACGTGCAGGCGACGGCCGAGCGGCTGGCCGCTCTGCCTCAGGTGCCCGGCGTCCAGGTCGCCGCGATCGCGGACGGCCGGATCGGGCTGGGGGCCGCCGGGACGGCGGACGCGCAGACCGGACGGGCGGTCACCTCCAGCACCCGCTTCCGGCCGGGATCGATCACCAAGCTGCTCACCGCGGGCCTGGTGACCGCGTGCGCCGCCGACGGACGGCTCAGCCTGGACGACCCGGTCGGCCGGTTCGTCCCCGGCCCATGGGACGAGGCCCTGCGCGTGCGGCATCTGATCTCGCACTCCTGCGGCCTGGACGCCGCGGATGTCTTCGTCGACGTCGGCGACGAGGACGACTGTGTCGCCCGCTACGTCCAGCAGCACGTGGCCGGTGCGGGGACGCTGTTCACGCCCGGCACCACCTTCTCCTACTGCAACGGGGGCTTCGTCCTGGCCGGTCGCGTACTGGAGGTCGTGCTCGGCAGGCCCTTCGAAGAGGCCCTACGCGCCGAGGTGCTAGTCCCTGCCGCGACCACCGACACCTGCTTCGCTCCCGGACACGCCTCCCATGACGACGGCGTCACCGCCCGCGGGCACCTGGTCAAGGGCCAGCAGGTGGAGCCGGTGCCGTACCGGATCGCGCACCCGATGTGCTCACGCGGGCTGGGCCCGGCCGGCGGCACCCTGGTCTCCACCGCGCACGACCTCGCCCGCGTCATCGCCCGGCACCTGCAAGGCCCGGACACCGCGTCCATGCGGACCCTGCACGCCCATGCTCCCGGCGGAGTCGCCGGAATGCGCGGCGCGGGCCTCGGCTGGATGATGTGGGACGATCCCGCGGTCCCCAGCGTCCGCATCGGTGGCGCGGTCCCCGGCCAATCCGGTCTCATTGTGGCCACCCCGTCCGCCGACACCGTCCTGGTCGTGCTGACCAACTCCGACCAGGGCGCCAACGCCGTCTCCTTCCTGCTGGACGGAGAAGCCGCCACGGCGACCGGCCCGCGACAGGACTCCGACCCGCCCGCCGATCTCGGTCGCTACGCGGGCCGCTACACCTCGCATGTCAGCACGCTGGACATCACCGCCGAAGCAGGCGGACTACGCGCGACCAGCCCCGGGCTCCCGGAACTGACACTGACCCCACAGGACCGCATCACCTTCGCCACCCCGATCGGCCCGGTGGCGTTCTTCGGCGCCGATGACACCGGCGCACCCCGCTACCTGCGCTGGCGCATGCGGGTCTGGCATCGGACCACCTGATCGCAGCGTCCGGGACGTGAGCCGCGGTCGGAGGCCGACGCGGCCTCGGAGCGGTCAGGGGACGATCTGGGCGACGGCCTTCTCCAGGCCGTCCAGGACGAGCCCGAGGCCGCCCTCGAAGGTCTGCCGCGCCAGGTGCTCCAGATAGGGCACGCCGTCGTCGGGCGGGACGGACGGCGCGCCCTCGGAGTCGAGCCATGCCACGGTCGGGAACCGCTCGACGAAGTCGGGGACCAGGTCCCGCAGGGCGTCCGAGCGGCCGTGCCACCATTCCTCCTCCGACAGGCCCGTCGACCGCGCCGCCTGCCGGGACTCGGCGACGGTCTGCGCCGCGCCCCGCACCACGTGCGCCAGCGTCGCCACCGCGCGCCGCACGTCCGCCGCGCCGAGCCCGGTCGAGGCCAGGACGCGCAACAACGTCTCCAGGACGCCGTACTCGTTCGGGCCGAGGACGGGCCGGGCCTGGGAGACCTGGAGGAACCAGGGATGGCGCAGGTAGAACGCCCAGGAGTCTTCAGCCCAAGCCGTGATCGCCGCTCTCCACCCGGCGCTCAGGTCGTAGTCCGCGGGCAGTTCGGCCAGGGCACGGTCGTACATGAGGTCGACGAGCTCGCTCTTGCCCGGGACGTAGGTGTACAGGGCCATCGCCGTGCGGCCGAGCCGCTCGCCGACCGCGCGCATCGACAGCGCCGCCATGCCCTCGGCGTCGGCGACGGCGATCGCGGTCGCCACGATCACCTCCACGCTGAGCGCCGGTTTCGGACCGGGGCCCGGCGGCCGGGAGCGGGGGCTCCACAGCAGGTCCATCGAGCGGCGCGCGTCGCCCTGTCCGGCGAAGACGACCAACCCACGACTCCTTACGGCATAAACTGATTTTTCCGCGAGTATCCTTTTACGCCCTAAGCTTATCAACTCTGGAGCGAGGAGCACGATGGTCCAGCCAGCGACGCCCACCCGGTCGACGCCCACCCGGTCGGCGGCCGACAGCCACGACGTCATCGAGGTCCGCGGCGCCCGGGAGAACAACCTCGCCGACCTCGACCTGGACCTTCCCAAGCGGCGCCTCACCGTCTTCACCGGCGTGTCGGGATCGGGCAAGTCGTCCCTGGTGTTCGGCACCATCGCCGCCGAGTCCCAGCGCCTGATCAACGAGACCTACACCGCGTTCGTCCAGTCGTTCATGCCGAGCCTCGGCCGCCCGGACGTCGACGCGCTGCGCAACCTGAGCGCGGCGATCGTCGTCGACCAGGAGCGGATGGGCGCGAACTCGCGCTCCACGGTGGGCACCGCCACCGACGCCCACACGATGCTGCGGATCATCTTCAGCCGGCTCGGCGTCCCGCACGTCGGCACCTCCACGGCGTTCAGCTTCAACAACGCCGAGGGCATGTGCCCCGAATGCGAGGGGCTCGGCCGGGCCACCAGCGTCGACGTCGACCGGCTCCTCGACCGGGACCTGTCGCTGAACGAGGGCGCGATCACCGTGCCGAACTTCGCCGTCGACTCCTGGTACTGGAAGCTCATCGCCGGTTCGGGGCTGTTCGACCCGGACGTCAAGCTCCGCGACTACACGGCCGGGCAATGGGACGACCTGCTCAACAAGCCGGCCACGAAGATCAAGGTGGGCGGGCTGAACACCAACTACGAGGGGCTGCTGGTCAAGGTCCAGCGGCTCTACCTGAGCAAGGACAAGGAGTCGTTGCAGCCCCACATCCGCTCCTTCGTGGACCGGGCCGTCACCTTCTCCACCTGCCGCGCGTGCGAGGGGACCCGGCTCGGCCCGGCGGCGCTGAGCAGCCGGATCGGCGGCCTCAACATCGCCGACTGCGCCGCGATGCAGATCAGCGACCTGGCGGAGTTCGTCCGCGGCATCGACGACGAGCGGGTCGCGCCGCTGCTGGCCACGCTCGGCGACACCCTGGACGCCCTCGTCGAGATCGGCCTCGGGTACCTCAGCCTGGACCGCGAGTCCACCAGCCTGTCGGGCGGCGAGGCGCAGCGGGTGAAGATGGTCCGCCACCTCGGCTCCAGCCTGACCGACGTCACCTACGTCTTCGACGAGCCCACCATCGGACTGCACCCCCACGACATCCAGCGGATGAACGGCCTGCTGCTGCGCCTGCGCGACAAGGGCAACACCGTGCTGGTCGTGGAGCACAAGCCGGAGACGATCGCGATCGCCGACCACGTCGTCGACCTGGGTCCCGGCGCGGGCGCGGCGGGCGGGCGGCTGTGCTTCGCCGGCGACCTCGCCGGGCTCCGCGCGTCCGGCACGCTCACCGGCCGCCATCTCGACCACCGCGCGAGGCTGCGCGACCGCGTCCGCGAGCCCGCCGGCCAGCTGGCGATCAAGGGGGCGAACCTGCACAACCTCAAGGACGTGGACGTCGAGATCCCCCTCGGCGTGCTCACCGTCGTCACCGGCGTCGCCGGATCGGGCAAGAGCTCCCTGATCCACGGCTCGCTGCCCGGACGCGACGGCGTGGTGGTGGTCGACCAGTCCCCCATCCGCGGGTCGCGGCGCAGCAACCCCGCCACCTACACGGGCCTGCTCGACTCCGTCCGGACGGCGTTCGCCAAGGCCAACGGCGTCAAGGCCGCCCTGTTCAGCGCCAACTCCGAAGGCGCCTGCCCCCGCTGCAAGGGCATCGGCCTCGTCTACACCGACCTCGCGATGATGGCCGGAGTCGCGTCGGTCTGCGAGGAGTGCGAGGGCAAGCGCTACACGCCCGAGGTGCTGACCTACAAGCTGCGGGGCAAGGACATCAGCGAGGTGCTGGCCATGTCCGTCGACGAGGCCCGCGCGTTCTTCACCACCGGGCAGGCGGGCGCCGTCCTCACCCGCCTCGCCGAGGTCGGCCTCGGTTACCTGGGCCTCGGCCAGCCGCTCACCACCCTCTCCGGCGGTGAGCGGCAGCGGCTCAAGCTGGCCATCCACATGGCGGAGAAGGCCGCCACCTACGTGCTGGACGAGCCGACCACGGGCCTGCACCTCGCCGACGTCGACCAGCTCCTGGCCCTGCTGGACCGGCTGGTCGACGCGGGCGGCTCCGTCATCGTGATCGAGCACCACCAGGCGGTCATGGCGCACGCGGACTGGATCATCGACCTCGGCCCCGGCGCCGGGCACGACGGCGGAGAGGTCGTGTTCACCGGCACGCCCGCCGACCTGGTCGCCCGGGGCGACTCGCTCACCGCCCGTCACCTGCGCGACTACGTCGCCGGGCCGTGAGGGGCCCGTGCCGGGGCCGCGCCGTCCGGCCGGCTCCGGCACGCCGGTCAGGCCGCCCAGCGCCCGTCGCGCATGAGGTCGCGGCCCTCCAGCTCGTTGGCCTCCCGCCACGCCTGAAGCCGTTGCGGTCGCACGTGGAAGTACAGGTACGGCGTGACGAGGTCGCGCGGGTCGAAGCCGGTCTTGGCCGCGAACGCCTCCCCCACGGCCTCCGGGATCTCCGCGGCCGGCGTCGCGTCCGCCGTGCCCTCGACGAGCACCACGTCGCGCGTCGGGCCGATGCCCAGCCGAACCCGCCCGGTGGCGCTCAGGTTGCGGCCCGTCGGACTCGCGGCGGGCGTGGCGATGAGCAGCGTCTCGCCGTCCCACAGGAACGACAGCGGCACCATGTAGGGCGTGCCGGTCGCCGGGTCGGCCGTCGCCACCCATGCGTCGACATCGTGGTCGAGCCGGTGGAGCACGTCCTTCTTGCGCTCCTCGAACGTCCGCGCGGGCGGGGTCATGGGCATCGGCCTTCCTGATCGAGTACTGGTCCACCAGCATGACCCGTTCCCGCAGGTGGACGTGACAGGCCGGCCCCGCAGAATGGAGGGCATGCGCGATCCGTCCGGACGGCTGCTCCGGCTGCTGTCCCTCCTGCAGACCTCTCGCGAGTGGCCGGGCGCCGAGCTTGCCGAACGGCTGGGCGTCACCGCCCGCACCGTCAGGCGCGACGTCGACCGGCTGCGCGAGCTGGGCTATCCCGTCCACGCCACGCGCGGCAACACCGGCGGATACCGGCTCACCGCGGGCACGGCGATGCCGCCGCTGCTCCTTGACGACGAAGAGGCCGTCGCCATCGCCCTGGGGCTCCGCACCGCCGCCGCCAACGCGGTCTCGGGCATCGAGGACGCGTCGCCGCGGGCCCTGGCCAAGCTGGAGCAGGTCCTCCCGCACCGGCTGCGGCATCGAGTGGCGGCACTGACCGAGGCGGCGGTCGCGCTCCCCGCGCGGGACGGCGGCGTCCCACCCGCCGACCCCGGCGTCCTCGCCGCGCTGGCGGCCGCCTGCGTCGCCCACGAGCGGACGCGGTTCGGCCACACCCGCGCCGACGGCGCCACCGCGCGGCGCGTCGTCCAGCCGCACCGGCTGGTCGCCGCGGGCCGCCGCTGGTACCTGGTGGCCTTCGACGAGGACAGGGCGGACTGGCGCCTGTTCCGGGTGGACCGCGTCACCGAGCCGCACCGCACCGGTGTCCGCCTCCCGCCCCGCGAGCTGCCGGGCGGCGCCGACGCGGTCACGTGGGCGATGGACGCGCTGGCGGGCGGGTCGGGCACCATACGGGCACGGGTGCGCCTGCACGTCCCGGTCGAGGAGGCGTCGGCTCGGGTCACCGCCTGGCAGGGCGTCCTGGAACCGGTGGACGATCGGTCGTGCCTGCTGCACACCCAGTCCGACTCGATGCGGTTCCTCGCCTACCGGGTCACGCTGCTGGACGTCGACTACACCCTGCTCGACCCGCCCGAGCTGGCCGTTCACCTGGACACCATCGCCCGTCGCGCGTCCGCCGCGACCGCGTCGTTCAGGTGAGGCCGGCGGCGGTCCGCCCGGTGAGCATCCACCGGCTGAACGCCGCGTAGTGCCGTGCGTAGTCCTCCGGCCCGCCGGCTCCCTCGACGGCGTCGGAGAACTCTCGTACCCGCTCGAAACGGGACAGACGATCCGCCTCGTACGCCTTGAGCGCGGCTCCCTGTGAGGGGTACCGGGCGAGGGCGCGGACGAGCACGCCGACGTCCTCGACGCCGAGCGTCCCGCCCGCCGCGATGTGCGGCGACAGGCCGTGCGCGGCGTCGCCGGCCAGGACCACGCGCCCGGACGTCCAGCGCGGCAGCGGCGGCACGCGCATGATCTGGTCGTGCAGGATCGCCTCGTCCGGAGTCGACTCGATCAGCTTCGTCAGCGCCTCGTTCCACCGGCCGTCGCTCAGGTGGCCGGCCCGGGCGAGGGCCTGTTCCTTCGCCGTGCCCGTCAGCGGCCCGCAGCCGAACTGGTTGACCATCCACATCACCCGGCCGCCATGGGTGCGGGCGAAGCCGCCCCGTGTGCGGTGCCGGCCGACGGTCAGCACGCTGCCCCCGGCCGGCTCGTCCCCGGACGGCACCGTCGCCCGCCACGCGTGGTGCCCCCGATGCTCCCGCGCCGGGAATCCCGGGACGAGTCCGTCCCGCACCCGGGAGTGAACGCCGTCGGCGCCCACGAGGAGGTCGGCGCGCTCGCCGGTGCCGTCCTGGAAGAGGACGGTGACCCCGTCACCGTCCTCCTCGAAGCCGACGACCTTGCGGCCGAGCCGCAGGGACGAGGGACCGACCATGCCGGCCAGCGACTCGGTGAGCCGAGCGCGGGGCAGCAGCAGGAACTCATGGTCGGCGGCACCGGACCCGAGAGCGCGATAAGGCCGCCCAGAAGGGTCGTAGAACCAGGTCGACACGAGCGTTCCCAAATCGTTCGCCATATCGCCCGCGCCGATGTCGTCGAAAACGTCCAGGGCGTTCCGCCACAGCCCGATCGACGCACCACCGGCGCGGACCTCTCCGGCCTGCTCGCAGACCACGACGTCCGCCCCGGTCCGGCCCAGGGCCACCGCCGCCGTCAGCCCGACGATTCCCCCACCCGCGATGATCACGCGCATTCCCTCGCCACCCTTTCTCGTACCGTCGACACAAACGGTAAAAGCCCGGCGAGCCGCTTACAAATGCACATTGTTGATGTGCCATATAACGCGGACGCATGTTGGAAAGGCGGTGAAGGCCAGGGGTGCTTCACTCGCCACCCGGGGGTCGGCCGGTGGACCCGACCGCCCGCCGGACCCGCGATCGCAGCCAGGTATGCGCCGCGTCGCCGTCGTACCGCCGGTGCCAGCTCATCACCAGCGGGACCGGCCGCCGTTCCAGCGGCAGCGAGAGGGCGCGCAGCCCGAGGGCCGCCGCTTCGGGCCCGGCCGCCATCGCGGGCACGGCGGCCACGAGGTCGCCCGCCGCCACCAGCCGGAGGGCCGCCGCCGTGGTGGGAACGCAGGCCACGACACGGCGGGCCAGACCCCGCGCCTCCAGGACGTCGTCGACGGGGTCGCGCAGCCGCCCGCGGCGCGACACGATGACGTGATCGGCGGCGGCATAACTCTCCCAGGTCAGCGCCGTGATCGGGTGCCCGGTCCGCAGGACCGCGACCAGGCCGCCGGCGCCGACGACCTCCGAGCGGAGTTCCGGCCGCGGCCGGTGACCCGCCGAGACCTCCAGGTCGACGCGTCCCGACCGCAGGTCATCGGTGTCGTCCACGGGCTCGGCGAGGAACCGCAGCCGCACGCCGGGCGCCTCGGCCCGCACGGCGCCCAGCAGCACGGGCCCCGCGGCGTCGGTGACGGCGTCGTGACAGCGCAGGGTGAAGGTCCGCTCGAGAACGGCGAGGTCGAGTTCGCGCACCGGGCTGAGCAACGCCTGCGCCTGCTCCACGAGATCGTGCACCCGTTCCCGTACCGCGATCGCGTACGGCGTCGGCAGCATCACCTGCCCCGAGCGCACGAGGATCTGATCACCGGTCGCCCGGCGGATGCGCCCCAAGGTCCGGCTCACCGCCGGCTGCGACAGCCCCAGCCGATCAGCGGCACCCCCCACGCTGCCCTCTTCAAGCAGCGCGTCGAGCGCTATCAGCAGATTCAAGTCCAGTTGCACTGAAAATCCGGGAGATGGTGCCCTGGTCTGGAGCGAGACCGGTCGGCCCGGCCAGAAGCGCACGTTAACGCACACGGGCCCACACGGGCCAACCTGCCTGCACACAGGCGGGTGCAAGCCCAAGACCGCTTCGAAACCTCCTTACATTCTGTGAGACCGCAAGGACACATTGTGCATCCAGAGGCTTGCTCAGAGCTTCCATGCTGGGTGATGGTGGTCGCCCCCGGGTGGGCCATCTTTGGGTACACCCCCGACTGCGGAGGGCTCCGTGGCACTACGTTTCCTCGGCAAGGACCCGGAGAGCAAGGACGGTGACTCGCCTACGCTCTGGCATGACGACACCGATGACAGCGTCGTCGTGCAGGGATGGAAGGAGGAAGACCCGCTGGTGATGGCCGAACTCCTGGCTACCTCTGGACGCCACCACATCCCGCCTGGCGAGGCAGTAGTTCGGATCCCGGGCCGCCTCCTGCCGCTACTCGTGGAGTTGATGAATGACGACAGTCCCGACGCCCGCTGATCTCCTTCGGTCAGCACGATCCAGTGCCGTCCACTTGGAGATGCGCGACGGTTACGCCGTGGACCGAGAGGACGAGGAGTTCGCAGCGTGGAAAGCCGGCCATCGAGACGACCCAACCGACCCGGCTTCATGGTGGCGCCCGTGGCTCTCCCTCGTCCAAGATGTCGCGGCGCGTGGCGTCCAGCTCCGTCGCGCCCGTATTGTGTCGGAGCCGGTGAGCGAATACATCCGATTCGAGTATGACGGCACGTTCACCAACGTGCATGCAGGCGAGCTAGTCCGCTGGCTACCCAGGCGGCGAGCGGCCGATCTGTGCCTTCCTGGTACCGATTTCTGGCTCTTCGATGGCGAGTTGGTCATGTGGAATCATTTCGACGGGGACGGGCGGCCACAGCAGAAGGAGGTCACCACCGATTCGGCGGTGGTCAAGCTCTGCTCGTCGGCGTTCGAGGCGGTATGGGAACGCGGAGTTGATCACGCGGACTACCGGCCGGCCTGACGTATCGGCACACCTTCATCGTGTCGACCACGTCGCCCTCATCCAGTGCTCAGCAGGCCCGGAAGGCTCTGGCCGACCGCCTCCGCGAACTCCGTCTCGATGCTGGTCTCACCGGCCGTGGCCTTGCCGCTGCGGCCGGATGGGACCGCACCAAGGTAAGCAAGATCGAGCATGTGGCCCGCCCGCCCAGCAGCGAGGACATTCGCACCTGGTGCCGGGTGTGCGGCGCCGAGGACCAGGCTGCTGATCTCATCGCGGCCCTCCGCGCCGTCGAGGGGGCCTTCAGTGAGTGGAAACGCCTCCAAAGGTCCGGGTTGCGGCGCCTCCAAGAGTCCCGGGGCAAGCTCTACGAGCGCACTCGTGTCTTCCGTGTCTACGAGCCTGGGATCGTGCCTGGTCTCTTGCAGACCCCCGAGTATGTGCGGGCGGTCCTCACCAAGGTCGGCTCCTTCCGCAGCAGCCCTACCGGCGACCTTGACGCGGCGGTTGCCGCTCGGATCGCGAGGCAGCACGTGCTACGGGATGGCGATCACCGGTTCGCGTTCCTCGTCGAGGAATCTGCCTTGTGGGTGCGCCTTGGAGGCTCCGAGGTGCTGGCCGAGCAACTCGCGCACCTTCTGGAACTCATAGGTCTGCCAAGGGTCTCCCTCGGCGTCATACCCTCGGACGCCGACCGGGAGCTCTGGCCGGTCGAGGGCTTCTGGATGTTCGATCAGGAACGGGTGTCCGTCGAGACGGTCTCTGGATGGCTGACGATCACCCAGCCCGGAGAGATCTCCCAATACGCCGCGGTTTTCGAGGAGTTCGCCGAACTGGCCGCGTACGGCGCAAAGGCGCGCCGCGTGATCAGCAACATCCGAAACACCCTGGTCTGAAAGCCACCTGCCACACATGGGCACACGTGTGGCAGGTGACACCCAGCCCTACCTAGCGTCCTGGGCATCGCGCTACGGGCGTTGCCCGATGAGGAGGGTGTTGTGGGGGCGTTGGACGGGCCGCGGGAGGCGGGGGCCGAGCGGGTGGGCGATCCGCGTGGTGCGGCGTTCGTGGCGGGGTTGGCGGGGTTGGCTCGGGGACAGCGGTTGACGGTGACCGAGCTGAGCGAGACCGGGTTTCGGGTGTCGGCGGGTCCGGAGTCGCGGTCGTTCGTGGTCGAGGCGCGGCGCCGTGACGATGACGGGGGCCGCTGGTGGTTCTGCTGGGGCGGCACGGTGTGGCTGTGCGAGGCCGACAACCCGGCCGATGCCCTGGTGCAGATCAAGGGGGCATTGCGGCGGATCGGCCCGGCGCAAGGTGGCCCGAGCCGGGAGACGTTGTGACCGGCGCGGTGTGGCGGGCGGGGCGGCGGCCTCGATGAGCGGTGGGGCGCCGGGCGGCCGGGCGAGTGCCCGGGAGCGGCTGGGTGCGCTGGACGAGGCATTGCGGCGCAGTGGGGTGCGGACCGAGTTCACCGGCATCGGTGTGGGTGAGCTGACGGTCGAGCGGCGGGTCAAGGTCGCCTGCCATGCGCGTCCGTGGAACGGGCCGTTGTTCTTCTGTGTGCCGTGTCCAGGCGGGCCGTGCAGGGCTCTGGGCCGGGCCGAGCAGGTCACCGAGGTGGCCGGGGTGGTGCTGCGGATGGTGCGTACCAAAGCGGACGGTGCCGACACTTCACCGGGGACGGCCGGTGGCCTGTAGTGCTCTGGGCTGAAGCGCTCCCGTACCGCCGACCCCGATGTCCGCCGGCGTCCTGCGCGGCCGTTCCAGGTCAGAAGGCCGTCAGCGCAGGGACGTGTCGCCCAGTGATTCCAGCAGCGTGCGCAGCAGGCCGGCCAGCCGGTCGCGGTCGGCGGGTTCCAGCGCGGCCAGCAGGCGGTCCTCGTTGGCGACGTGCAGGCCGACCACCTCGTCCACGAGGGCGAGCCCCTCGGCGGTCAGCCTGATCCGCACGGACCGCCGGTCCCCGGTGTCGCGGATCCGCTCGGCGAGCCCCCGGGCCTCCAGCCGGTCGATCCGGTTGGTGATGGCGCCGGAGGTCACCATCGCGGCCTTCAGTAGAGCCCCCGCCGTCAGCTCGTAGGGGGCGCCGGAGCGACGCAGCGTGGCGAGCACGTCGAACTCCCAGCCCTCCAGGCCCCGGGCGGCGAAGAAGTCCTTGAGTTCGCGGTTGAGCACCAGGTGCGCCCGGGAGATCCGGCCGATGACGCCCATCGGCCGGGCGTCCAGGTCGGGCCGCTCGCGCGCCCACTGGGCCAGCACCTCGTCAACGGCGTCCGCCACCGCGCCCTCCCTTAATGTCTCAATATTAAGATTATCGATGAACCTCCATTGCCGTGACCGATCATGGCGAAACGCCGGCGGTCCCGCCCAGGGCGGGATGATCAGATCGGCGTGTCCGAGAGCACCTCGGCGGCGGGGTCCGCGTCCGCTTGCGCGGCGGGCTTGCGGCGGAGCCCGGGGGCGAGGGCGACGGTGACCGCGATCGACGTCGCGGCCATGATCGTGATGCCGGTGCCGGCCGAGGTCCGCTCCGCGACCGCGCCCGCGAGGGCGGCGCCCACGCCCTGCATGGCGAGCATGCCCGAGGAGTGCAGGCCGAGGGCGTGCCCGCTGAGCTCGTCCGGCGTGATCTCCATCAGCCGGTCCTGCATCAGCAGGGTGGCCGCGTAGCCGACGGTCGCGAAGACCACCGCGATCGCGGCGATCGGCACCGCCGGGTGGAACACGAAGACCAGGTGCGGCGCGGCCAGCAGCAACCGCAGCGGCGCCTCCAGCCGGGCCCGCCACTCCCGCGGGACGAACCGGCCGGCGAGGGTGTCCCCGGCGAGCATCCCCACGGCGCCGCAGGCGAACAGGACCCCCGCGTCACCGGGGGCGTAGGGGACGTACAGCGACTCGCACCCGACGATCAGCCCGTTCGGGACCCACAGGGCCAGGTAGACGTAGCGGCGCCGCTTGGACGACCACAGCAGGGCGTTGGTGCGCCAGGTCTCGGCGGCCGACGCCCGGCCCGTGGCGCGCGGCGGCCGGCCCGCCAGGCCGAACCGCGCGACCACCGCGGCCAGGAGGTACAGGCCCGCGCCCACGAGCAGTGTCACGCGCGGCGAAAGGGCCGCCACGAGGCCGCCGCCCGCGGCGAACCCGACGATCTGCATTCCGCCGGCCGACATGTTGAGGACGGAGCGGCCGAGCAGGTAGCCGTCCCGCGCGAGCATCTCGTTGAGGAGCCCGTACCGGACGCCGCCGCCGAGGGACGCGGTGACGCCCAGCGCAAGCACGATCGCGAAGGTCCCCCACACGGGCATGCCGGGCACCGCCTGCGCGGCGGTGCCGAGGGCGAACAGCAGCGCCAGGCCGGTCAGCGCGCCGCGCGGGGGAAGCCGGTCGGCCGCCGACAGCAGCGTCGTCGCGCCGATCAGCTGGGCCAGCGACGGCCCGAACATCGCGAGGGAGGACAGCAGGGGCGAGCCCGTCGAGGAGTAGACCATGGTGCCCAGGGCCAGCCCGCTCACGGTCTGCGCCGCGACCTGCCCGGAGGAGGTGAGGAACAGCGGCGTGAACTCCGGCGTCCGGAAGAGTTCTCGGTACGTGCGCATGGAACCGGAGTTTCGGGCCCGTCCCGCGACCGCCGGTAGAGTTTCGCGAGGAGGCGAAACATGGGCTGGTGGCAGATCAGTACCGACACGCTCGCGGCGAGCCGGTTCGTGGTCTCCCCGCTGGCCGAGACGGTCGCGACCATGAAGGCGCTGGAGCGCGGGACGGCCGCGCATCCGGGCGAACGCGCCTGGCTGGACGCCCACCTGCCCGCCTACCGGGCGCGCCTCGCGGCCGACCCGATCACGGCGCTGCTCATCCGCGCCGCCCTCGGCGCCACTTGGAACGCGGACTTTCTGACCCCGACCCCCAGCCACGACGGCGAGGCCTCTTTCGAGGAGGAGGTCGCCGCCGTCGGCGCCGTCGACGCGGGCACGGCCCGTGAGCATCTGACCGTGTCGCTGGGCGGCCCCGTCCCGCCCGAGCTCGACCGCCCCGACCTGCCCGCGCGCACCGCCGACCACCTCCAGTGGGTGTGGACGCACGTGGTGCTGCCCTCCTGGCCGCGCCGCCGGCGGATCATCGAGGCCGACATCGTCGCGCGCACCGCCCAGCTCGGCCGGGACGGCTGGGCCGGGGCCCTGGACGACCTGCGCCCCGGCATGCGCTGGCTCGGTGGCAGCCGCCTGCAGGTCAATACGCACGACTACCCGCCGCACGATCTGGGCGGCGCGCAGCTGATGTTCGTCCCGGTGACGCCGCGCCACGGCTGGACGAGCTGGGACGAGTCGCAGCGCCGCTTCGCGGCCGTGTACCCGTGCTCAGGCGCTCTGGCGGGCGCGCACATCGCCGCGCCCGAGGCGCTCGGCCGCCTCCTCGGGCCCGCTCGCGCGGGCGTCCTCGTCCTGCTGGACGACCCGAAGAGCACGACGCAGCTCGTCGCGCTCACCGGCCAGGCCCTCGGCTCGGTCGGCCGCCACCTCCGGGTGCTGCTGGACGCGCGCCTGGTCGGCAGGCGGCGCACCGGCCGGTCGGTGCTCTACTACCGGACGGAGACCGGTGAGGCCCTGGTCGCCGCCCAGCGCGACGGCTGATCCCCCGCATGCGCCCTGCGAGGTGGCCGCTGGTCCCGCCCGGCGCGGCCACAGGACGGGGCCTCGCCGTGACCCGCCTCATTCCTCGTCGCGGGGCATGCCGTACTCCGAGCAAAGGCATCCGGTGGCCTTCTCGATCCAGTCCCGCCCGGACCACTCCGGATGCCGCTGGACCATCAGCGCGGCGACCTCCTCGGCGACCGCCTCCGGGGCGGTCCCCGAATCGCGGCGGGCCCACGTCTCGTCCCGCAGGACGCGCAGGTAGTCGCGGACGTCCGTCAGCAGCCGGGGGCCGCCGACCTCACCGTGCCCCGGCACCACGATCTCCGCGCCCTCCGCGGCCAGCCGCCTCATGACCGCGAGCCACCGGGCTCCCGAGACGTCGGTGTCGTGCGGCGGGAACCAGGGGAAGATGGCGAACTGCCGGGCCTCCACGAGATCACCGGTGAACAGGACACCCGCGTCCGGTACCCGGATCACCTGGTCGCCGCGGCTGTGCGCCCGCCCGGTGGCCCGCAGCCGCACCACCCGCCCGCCGAGGTCGAGGTCGTACTCCTTCTCGTAGACGACGTCGGCCTCGCGCAGCTCGACGCCCTCCAGCGCCCGGGCGACCGGCTCGCCGAGCCCCTTGAACATCTCCAGGTAGCCCTCGCCCTTCTCCTTTACCTCGTCGGCCTGGTCCCGGTTGACGAGGAAGGTCGCCGCCCCGGTGAAGACCTGCGCGCCGAACGAGTGCTCCGGGTGAAAATGAGTCGTCGTCAGGTACAAACGGCGTCCCCGGGCATAGTCGGCCGCGAATTCCAGCACCTTTTCCGCATTCCGCGGCCCCAGGCCCGTCTCCACGACGAGAACGGCGTCACGGCCGCCGATCACACCGACGTTCGGGACGAGCTGGACGCGATGATCCGGGATGACCAGCACGTCAGGGGCGATCTCCTGCGCGTCGGAGACGTCCACCACGGGGTCATGTTCGATCATGGAGAACTCCTGAGGGTCGTCCCGCCCAGCGGGTTCGGCGTGGGTGGTCCCACCTCACCGCGGAATGCCGCGGGGCGTCCAACACCGATCCGGCATTCCCGATACCGAGCGGGTATCGTCGCCGGTAATGGAGCTGAGAACACTGCGCTATTTCGTGGCCGTCGCCGAAGAACGCCACTTCGGCAGGGCCGCCGCGCGGCTGCGAATGACGCAGCCGCCGCTGAGCCGGGCCATCAAGCGGCTGGAGACCGACCTCGGGCGTGAACTGCTGCGCCGCTCCCCCACGGGAGTGTCCCTCACGCCCGCCGGGGTCCTGCTGTACGACGAGGCGCGCACGCTGCTCGCGCAGGCCGACAAGGTGCGGGCCCGCATGGACGCCACGGCCGCGCTGACGCTCGGTACCCTCGCCGGCAGCGCCGACCAGCGTCTCGTCGAGGCGTACCGCCGCCGCCATCCCACCGCGCAGATCCGCATCCGCGAGTCCGACCTCACCGACCCGACCGTCGGGCTGCGGGCCGGCCTCGTCGACGTCGCCCTGACCAGGGCACCGTTCGACGACTCCGGTCTCAGCGTCCGCGTTCTGCGCTCGGACCCGGTCGGTGCCGTCCTGCGCGCCGACGACCCGCTCACCGGCCGCGGTCACCTTCGCCTGGACGACCTCGCCGACCGTCCCTGGTTCCAGTTCCCCGAGGGGACGGACCCGCTCTGGCGCGCCTTCTGGACCGGGCTGCCCGGGGCCGGCCGAGGCGGGCCGGTGGTGAGGACCGTCGAGGAGTGCCTGCAGTCCGTGCTGTGGAACGGCAGCGTGGGACTCACCCCGCTCCCCGACACCCAGATTCCCCATGCGCTGCCCGACGGCCTCACCGCGGTGCCGGTGGTCGACTCCCCGCCCAGCGACCTCGTCATCGCCTGGAACAGCGCGTCTTCCACCTCCCTGATCCGCTCGTTCGTCCACATCGCCATCGCCCTGTACCGACCGTCCCGGCCATAACCCGGGAACCCGCGCTCAGAAAGCGGAGGCCGGGCCCCGCGCGGCCCACACGACGCCGCGCCGCTCATGGGCGAAGAGGGTCTCGACCGCGTGGGCGATCTGGGGACCGACCTCGCGCTCGACCAGATGGAGGGCCAGATCGAGGCCCGAGGTGACCCCGCCGCCGCTGATGAAGTCGCCGTCGTCCACCACCCGCGCCCGCACGGGCACGGCACCGCAGGGCGCCAGGATCTCCCGGCCCAGGTCGTGCGCGGTGGCGTGACGCCCCTCGATCAGCCCGGCCATGGCGAGGATCAGCGAGCCGCCGCACACCGTCGCGACGAGGGTGTCCTCGGATTCGAGGGCCTCGGCGGCCAGCGCGGGCAGGCCGGTCTCCAGTGTCCGGGCGAGGATCGCGGGGACGGTGCGCCCGCGGTCCCGCTCACCGATCTCCTCCTCGGGGCGGACGTCTCCGGCGGCGCCCGGCAGGATGATCACGTCGGCGGCGGCCGGGTCGAGCGCCCCCATCGCCCGCAGGGCCAGCGGCGGCGTGCCGCTGGGGACCTCGCGGGCGCCCTCGGCCGTGACCAGTTCCACCGTCACCGCGCCGCCCGTCGCCATCCCCGCCGCGTGGAGGACCTCGTACGGGGCGACGACGTCCAATGGGTCGAAACCGTCGAACAGAACGATCTGAGCGTGCATCGAGAACCGCTTTCCTTTCGTGCCGTCACCATCTCGCGGCGAAACGCTAAGCGGGCCGCGCGGCCCGGCCCAGCAGGTAGAACGACAAATTCCCACGGGTTCTCGCCAGCATCAGAATCTCGCGCGACAAGAGTTCGGTTCCGGTCTTTCGTTTCCGGGCCAGTCGGCCACGGCTACCGTGTCCGCCATGCACACGGTGGCGGTCCTGGCCCTGGACCATGTCGTCGCGTCCGACCTGGCGACCCCGATCGAGGTCTTCCGGCGCGCCGAGACGGCGGACGGGCACCGGCCCTACCGGGTCCTGGTCTGCGCGGAGGCGCCCCGGGTCGACGGCGAGACCTTCACGATCATCGCCCGGCACGGCCTGGAGGCGCTGGGCGAGGCGGACACGATCATCGTCCCCGGCTGCTCCGAGGAGGCACCGCCGCCCGGCCCGCGGGTGCTGGGCGCCCTGCGCGCGGCGGCGGCCTCCGGCACACGGATCGCCTCCATCTGCGCCGGGGCGTTCACGCTCGCCGAGGCCGGTCTGCTGGACGGGCTGACCGCGACCACGCACTGGGCGGCGGCGCGCCGGCTCGCCGAAGCCCACCCCCGGGTCGACGTGAGGCCGGACGTGCTCTACATCGACCACGGGCGGATCCTGACCTCCGCCGGAGCCGCCGCCGGGCTCGACCTTTGCCTGCACCTCGTCCGCCGCGACCTGGGCGCGGCCGCCGCCGCCGCGGCGGCGCGGATGTCGGTGACGCCGCTGGAACGGGAGGGCGGGCAGGCGCAGTTCATCGCGCACACTCCGCCGCCCGTGCCACGGGGCTCCATGCTGGAGCCGGTGTTCTCGTGGATCGAGGACAACCTCGCCCACGACGTCACGCTCGCGTCCATGGCGGCGAGCGGCGGCCTGAGCGAGCGGACCCTCAGCCGCCGTTTCCGGGACCAGACCGGCACCACGCCGCTCCAATGGCTGCTGCGGGCCCGGGTGCGCCGCGCGCAGTTCCTCCTCGAGACCACCGATGAGGGAATCGAGCGCATCGCCGCCCAGGTGGGTTTCCAGTCCCCCACGGCCTTTCGGGAGCGTTTCAAACGCATCGCCGGTGTCACGCCTCGGTCCTATCGTTCGTCTTTTCGTTCCCCGGCCTCCTGACGCCGTCCGGCTCGTCCGGATCGACGAGCGGACCGGCGTCAGGTACCCATGACCGCGAACAGGATGCCGCCGATGACGTGCGCCAGGACGGTTACCACCAGGGCGACGATGAACAGGTACTTGGCCGTGGGGTGATCGAACTGGGAGCCCGGGCGGGCGGGCTCCGCGGAGCGCTCGAGCGCCTGCTGTTCCAGCGTCTCCAGGGACGGGAGGAAGGAGGGGCGCTTGATGGAGGGCATCGGTGGTCTCCTTGCCGCGAACCTCGTGTGCCCTAACGATTAGGGCACTAATCATTAGTGTACGATATCGATGAGAGCCTTCCCCACCCGTGAGAGGTCGCCCGTGAGTGACATCGAGCACGCCGGCGCCGTCGCGGCAGAGGAGATCGACCCGCTGGCGCTGGAGAACCAGGTCTGCTTCGCCCTCGCGGTCGCCGCGCGGTCGGTGATCGCGGTGTACCGGCCCCTGCTGGAGCCGATGGGTCTGACGCACCCCCAGTACCTGGTGATGCTCGCGCTGTGGCAGCACGCGCCGCTGTCGGTCAAGGACCTCAGCGGGATGCTGCAGCTCGAACCCGCGACCCTGTCACCCCTGCTCAAGCGCCTGGAGTCCGCCGGGCTCGTCCGGCGCCGGCGCGCCGCTCGGGACGAGCGTGCCCTCGCGGTCATGCTGACCGAGGAGGGAGTCCGGCTCCGCGGCGAGGCGCTGAAGGTTCCGCCCGCCGTCGTCGAGCGCCTGGACATGGACATCGGCGAACTGCGCGAGCTCCACGGCGCCCTCACCCAGGTGATCGCCGCCGCCAAGACCGCCGCGCACACCCCGTCCTCCCCGGCCTGACCGCACGCCTCGGCCGAGGCGACTCGATGCCCGGCCGCGCCCGCTCCTCCGGCCGCGACGCCTCCGAGGGAGGCCCCGCGCACCCTCACCGACTCGGGCGGGGTCACGCGCGGGTCAGTTCAGGCCCAGCGACCTGACCAGGTCGAGCATCTCGGCGCGGTGCAGGGCGGCCGGGTTGCCCGCTATGGGGTGGATGTGACCGTCGATCTCCAGGGCGACCAGGCCGTGCATCCGGCCCCAGACGCGTAGCGCGAGCGCCGCCGCACCGGGCGGCACGTCGGGGAGATCCTCCCGGATCTTCGCCACGTAGGCCGGATGGAGGTCGGACCAAGAGGTGTCCTCGGGCTGGTGCCGCCGGGCATGCGGCCAGGTGGTCGCCACCAGGCGGGTGAGCTCGCGGCACACGCGGCGGGCCGTCTGGTCGACCGGCCCGTCCTCGGGCGGCCGGTAGCCGGGGACGGGATGTCCGTAGAAGAGCCGGAAGCTCTCCGGATGGGCCAGTGCCCATTCCCTCAGCGCCCGGCCCCAGGCCATCAACCTCCCACCGGGGTCGTCGGTGGGCACCGCGTTGCTGGCCGACTCCAGCGTATCCGCGAGCGAGGCGGCGATATCGCCGATCAGCGCCGTGATCAGGTCGTCCCTGGTGGGGAAGTAGCTGTAGATCGCGCGCGCGGTCATCCCCATCTCGCGGGCGATGCCCCGCAGGGAGATCGCTCCCGGCCCGCCTTCGGCCATCTGCCGCAGCGCGACGGCCTTGATCTCACGGCTCGTCTCGACCCGCAGCCGCTCCCGGCGGCTCACCACGCCCCCGGTGCGTTCACCTTCGATGTCCACCTTGAGCACGTTACAGGGATGCATTACTCTTCACCGAGTCAAAAGTACACGCCGTGTCCAAATGAAACGGGGTTTCCATGCCTGCCTACGTCATCGCCAACGTCGATGTGCTCGACGAGGAGGCCGGCTGGGCCTACGCCCCCGTGGCCCAGCGGTCGATCCTCGACCACGGCGGCCGCTACCTGGTCGCGGGCCCCGTGCCCGAACCCGCCGAGGGCACCTGGGACGCCTCCCGGCTCCTGATCATCGAGTTCCCCGACATGGACCGCCTCCGGCAGTGGTACGACTCCCCCGAGTACCGCCGGGCCAGGGAGATCCGGGACGGCAAGGCCAAGGTCGGGCTGCTCTTCGTCGAAGGCTCCCCGCCCGAAGGCTTCACCCTCCCCGCCTAGCAGCCCGCCAACGATGTGAGTCCTGCGGCGATGCCAGTTGGTTTCAGGGGTTCGGGTGCGGGGGCAGTTCGAGTGCGGGGTCGAGCCAGCGCAGGACCAGGCCGCACGGGCGGTCGTCGCTCCGGCTGGCCGTGACGTCGAGCATCGTCTTCCTGACCAGCGGTCTCTTGCGGTTGAGTCGCTGCACGCGATGGGATCCGCCGAGTTCTCCCGACGAGATCACCTTGCCGTTGCCGCGGATGCTCCACGCGACCGGGGCCCCGGCGCAGGAGCCCGGCGCCAGGTCCAGCCTCCCGCGCAGGAGTTGGTCGACGTTCCTCCGGGCGTCGAAGGTGGTGCTGATCCTCGCGCCGCCGGTCAAGGTCCACTCAAAGGCGTCGATGGCGGTGTGGGGAGGGACCTTCGCCCGGTGCGAGCGCGTGCTCGGCCTGACGCCCGACCGGTACTCGGGGACCGCCGGCACGTCGGACACCACGGAGATGATCACGACGAGGAGCACGGCCGCCACCATCACCCCGAGGATCACGAGCCAGGTACCGGCGTCCCCGTCCGTCGCCTTCTCCGGCGGACGCGCCGGCGGATCGGGCGGCCACGTGAGCCGCCGGCGCATTGCTCCGCCGGGCGAGGAAAGGAGCGGGCCGGTTAATCGAGCCGGGCCGAAGCCGTCCGCATAGAGAAAAGGAAGGGCCGCGAAAGGCAGGACGGCTCCGGAATGCGCGAGGGCCCCAATGTCCGCGAACGCGCCCGGCGGCTCCGAACCGGGAGAAGGACCGCGCGTTTCGGAGCGGGCCCTTGCCAGTGACCGTTCCAGTCCGTCGAGCCGGTGGCGATGGCGGTGACGGGCGTGGCCGAGATCCCGCAGGGCGCGTTCTCGCTCGTCGAGACCGTCCCCGATCTCGATGGGCCAGGCGTCCTGTTCGAGGGCGGCGAGGCGGGCCGTCGCCCGAGCGGCGAGCCGTTCGGCCGTCCGCTTCTGTTCTCTGACCTCGGCGAGCTCCCGCTCGACGCATCGGCGGAGCCGCTCGACACGCGAGATGTCCCGCTGGATCACCGCGAGCCGGGAACGGCCGGGATCGTCCGGATCGCCTTCCTCGACGCCGCCCCGCGGCAGCCGGTCCCGTTCTGTGGTGAGCCTGTCCAGCCGAAGTCCGAGGTCGAGGGCGAGCGTCATGTAGTGCGTCAATAATCGCTGGGCGATGTGCGCCTCATGCTGCCCCGCCTGGACGAGTCGTCCGGCGGAGGCCAGCGCGCCGGCGGCCTCCCGGCGGTCCGGCTCGGACGCGTCGACCGTGTCCACCTCGGGGTCGGGAGCGGACCCGGCGCCGAGAGGCGGCCGCCCATGGCTCCGGGCCTCGGCCGGCCGTTCCGCGCCCTCTCGCATGATCACACCCCCACCGGAGATTGTCCGTCACCGCCTTGCCTTTCGCCATCCTTTCAACGCACAACGACTCGAATGATCAACCGGCGGGGAAAATCGGTGGCCGAAAGAACGGCCGATATCCGCGGGCCGCGCAATGTGCACCGAGATTCTCACCACGAAATCGACCGGTCCTCAGTCCCGGTCGCGAGGCTCCACGGTGAGGATGAGCTTGCCGGTCGTCCGGCGGGCGAGGAGATCCGTGTGCGCCTGGGCGGCGGCCGACAGCGGGTACTCGGCGCCCACCTGCGGCCTGATCTGCCCGGCGGCGGCCAGGCGGAGCAGTTCGCGGAGCGGTTCCCCGGCGGCACCGGACTCCTTCAGAAGCGGGGCCAGCCACAGACCGCCCAGGAGAGTGCTGTGCATGGTGAGACGGCCCGGGTCGACCGTCGGCACGCCCGTCCCCGCCGACGCTCCGTAGGTGATGACGCGCCCGAAGCTCGCGAGCGCGTCCAGGGCCTGGTCGAGCACCGCCCCGCCGATCGCGTCCAGCACGACGTCGACGCCGCGGCCCTCGTTGGCGTCCAGGACCCGCTCCCGGTAGCCGTCGGCCGCTCCGTCGACCGCCGCGTCGGCACCCAGCTCCAGCGCCAGGGCCCGTTTGTCCTCGGTCGACGCCGTGGCGATGACCCGCCCGGCGCCGAGCCGTTTCGCCAGCTGGACCGCCAGCGAGCCGACCCCGCCCGCGGCGGCGTTGACCACCACGGTCTCCCCGGCGCCCACCCGCGCCGCCGAACGCAGCAGATGCCAGGCGGTCAGCCCCTGGACCAGGAGCGCCGCGGCCTCGCCCGCGCCGACGCCCTCCGGGACCTCGACCAGGTCACGGACGGGGACGGCGGCCTTGGACGCGTAGCCCCCGGCGGTCAGGTACCCGAGCACGCGCCGCCCGTCGCCGGTCCGGCCGACGACCTCCATGCCGGGCACGTGCGGAAGCGATTCGGGAGGGGCGTACTGCCCGGCGACGGTCAGAATGTCCGCGAAGTTGACCCCCGCGGCCTCGACCTCGACCAGAACCTCGCCGTCCTCCGGCGCGGGGTCGGGCCGCTCGACCTCGGCCAGCACCTCCGGGCCGCCGAACTCGTCGAACTCTATGGCGCGCATCGGCTCTCCCATGATGTCGATCAGAACGTTCCCACCAGGCTAGGAAGACGCTCACCGGCCGACCATCCGTGATCGCCGATGCTGCCGGGACCGTCCATGAACGCCGCTCATATACCCTTCCGGACATGAGCGGCCGAGATCTGACGGCGAGTGAACTGCGCATCCTCGTCGCCATCGACCGGACGGAGAGCTTCTCGGCCGCCGCCCGGGAGCTCGGCCTCACCCAGTCGGCGGTCTCGCACGCGGTCGGCGGGGCCGAGCGCAAGATCGGGGCGGTGCTGTTCCGCCGTGACCGCGGCGGCGCGCGGCCGACCGCGGCGGGCGCCGCGGCGATCGGGCACGCCCGGCGCGTCCTGCGGCTGCTGGACACGATGAAACAGGAGGCCCGCGCCGCCTTGGCGGGCGAGATGACCGGTACCGTCCGGGTCGCGGCCTTCCGTGGCGCCGCGTTCAATCTCCTCCCCGGGGTACTGGCCCGGTTCGGACGGCGTCATCCCCGTATCACCGTGGACGTCAGTGTCGTCCGGGAGACCGGGCAGGGCGTCCCCGGGCAGGTCCGCGACGGTCATGCCGACCTGGGCATCGCCACCCTCTTCGCCCCGGTCGACGACCTGGTCGGCAAGCTCCTGTTCGACGACCCGTACGTGCTGGTCTACCCGGCCGGGCACCCGGACCCGTACAGCCTCCCCTCCATCCACTGGAACGAACGCGCGTCGTCCGAGACCGAGAGCTGGTGCGCCCGGCAGACCTGGCTCTCCACCAGCGACATCCGCGTGGAGGACGACGGCGTGGCCATGTCCATGGTCGGCCACGGTCTCGGCACCGCGGTCGTGCCCCGCATGTCCTTCGCCTGCGCGCCGCCCAAGGTCGCGATGCGGCAGCTGGGGCCCGACGCTCCCGTCCGCCGGGTCGGATACGTCATCACCCCCGAGATGCTCGGCTCGGCGGCGGTCCGCGCGCTGATCTCCGAACTTCGCGCGCAGATCCCGGCGACGGCCCTCGCCCCCGTCCCGGAGCGCCGACCGAGCTGAAACGGCGCCTTTCTCTAAACAGGCTGGTCAACCGGGCCTCGGTCGTCGTTCACGGGCTCGCGGTGGACGCGGCCACGAGTGCGGCCCGCGGGTGCTGTCCGGCTCTCACGGAAAGAGAATTCGTGAATGTGGCTTGACGATTCCCACTCGGCCGTGCGATGATTTCCTTGGGATTGAGGTTGACAGATTAAATAGCGTGTGGACAATCGTTTGTGTTTAGTCCTATGCTGCCCTTCCGCGCTCGTCCTCGGCATCCCGTCCTTTCGTATCGGCCGTGCTGCCGTCCGGCGTGCGTGTTCAGTCGGCCGCGAGCCCTCGGAAGGACATCTGTTGGCAGCCTCGCGCTACGCCTCTCCCGCACTCACCGGTCCCCGTCACGTCTCCTTCGCGCGCATCGAGGAGCCGCTCGAAGTCCCGGACCTCCTTGCTCTGCAGACCAACTCGTTCGACTGGCTGCTGGGCAATGAGAGGTGGAAGGCCCGGGTCGAGGCGGCCC
>NZ_CAACVB010000020.1 GCF_900659635.1 Actinomadura roseirufa
GGTGACATCGACTCGGGCGACCAGGCCCGACAGGGCGCTCTCGCACAGATCCACCGTCCGGCCCAGACTCTCGGCCAACTCCATGCACACCGCACCACTCTCGGGCGCGTCCCGGCGGGCGAGCTCGGACGCGATCGCGACAGCCGCGTCCACCAACTCCATGGTGGACATCGACTCCACATCGACACGACTCGAACTCATACAGCTATTTTATCGAACACGCTATCGACTGTGAACACCGGTGGCGGTGACAGAATTACAGCCAGGTGGACACATCCGTGAGATCGAATGGAAGCGCGAGCCGGACAGGAAACAAAGTCCTCTTTGTCGAGCTTGTCGCGTTTTCTTTCTTGCTGATAGTTCTAGGCCAAGGGGAGCAGGAGGGGCCCAGCCGGGGCATCTGAGACTCGAACAAGGAACATCAGCCGCAAAGCCGAGCCGAAGTGGCAGCAACCGGCGGCAAGGCCCGGTTTGATCACCTGGCCGCAGTGCCACCTCATCCGTCACTTCACATCAGCCACGTATTGGCGATAGAAGAGACCGTTGAGAATCGCCGAGAGTTACCGTCGCGACAATCGTCCGTGCCGAAAGAAACGGCCGCTTAGACAGCGATGGTGATTCGCAAATTCGAGGAACAACCTAGGGCATCAGACCAATACCGCCCGGATCTCAGCGGCGCAATTCGGGGAGCAGTTCGGAAAGCACCGGGCATCGGTGCGCGTCCTCGTAGTGGTGGCTGCCTCGCAGGGCCGCGACCAGCAGCGGGCCGAGGAGACTGTGATCTCTCGCCGGCGTGGTCGGCGCGCTCGCGTCTCGCGGTGGCTGGGGCGTGGGAGGGGTGACCCAGGCCAGACAGCGAGTCTCCTTGTTCACGACGCTGATCTGCTGGAACTCGGCGGGGTCGATCAGGCCGGGGCCCCAGCTGATCACTCTCTGGTAGACGGCGTTGGAGGCGATCAGCCCTAGGTCGCCGTCCTCGAACGAGGCTCTGAACTCCGGCGCGTCCAACAGCCGGAACAGGTGGTTGAGGTCGGCGCCGACATATCCGTGCTCGTCGCGGTAGACGTCACCGGCGTGGACGGCCATGCGCAGTCTCAGCTGGTTGTCTGCGTGGAAGGTCTTGTTGAGCCGACGGAGCCCCGCGCGGATCAATGCCGCCAGCGGATCGATCAGCGTCTGCACACTGACGCGTGCCGGGGCGAGGAGGTAGAGCCCGTCCCCGCGGTCTTCGTAGTGGCATTCGTCCCACGACAGTCCCGTGGTCGCAACGGCGTCCTGGACGACCTGATACAACGTCTGCCGCATTTGCTGGAGGACGTCGGGATCGTTGTAACGAGAAAAAGAAACGATGTCGAAGGCGACCATCGCACGGTGCTGGGCCGTTCCGTGCATCGCCGAGAACGTTTCCGGCTCGGCGTAGGCGGGCACACCGTTGGGGGTGAATTGTTCAGGGGGCTTGATCTCACTCACCGTCCACTGAGATTCTCACTGTTGCGGCGCATGCCCATCGTGCCACACGTCGATACCCCCGCACCCTTCACTCCACAAAACTCTCACTTGATCATTTTTAGTGGACATTTTTGGAGCAAACAGACTCTAGCGGAACAGATCAGTCAGCCCCGATCCGCAGGACCGCATGGGCGATGAGAGCGTTCGGGGAGCCAGAGCAGGCACCGAGCGAGAGCGGATGGCGAGTGAGGGCAGCGATCAGCGGGGATCGGGGATCAGGCGAAAAGCGATGAAGGCGGGGAATTGTTCTAGTTTCGCGTAGTCCTCCGGAAAGCGGTCGGCCATCTCGGGGACGGGTCTCGGCTCGAGGAGTTCCTCTACGAGGAATCCGGCCTCGCGGAACTCCTGGAAGGTCACCGTGAGGGGACGCGTCCATGCACGGATGGGCCAGTCGGCCTCCTCGCTGAGGGACTCCTCGACGGGTTCGGTCGTGAAGTAGGAGCCGCCCAGGCGCAACCACGTCGTGCTGGGGTGCTCAGTGGACAGGGCCAGGGCGCCGCTCGGCTTCAGAATGCGGCGAAGCTCTTTGAGGAGGGCCACGCGGTCGTCGATGTAGTGCACGGCCAGGGCGAGGACGACGAGGTCGGCGGAGGCGTCGGAGACCCAGGTGAGGGGTTCGGTGAGGTCGTGGACGCGCAGGTCCGCGCGTCCGGCGGTGCGTTCGCGGGCGAGGGCGACCAGGGTCGGGGACGCGTCGCAGCCGGAGACGCGGGCGCCGCGTTCCAGCAGTTCGGCGGCGTAGAAGCCGGGGCCGCAGGCGGCGTCGAAGACGCTCTTGCCCGACACGTCGCCGACCAGGCCGAGGACGGCGGGACGGTCGTACAGGGCGTTGTAGGCACTGTTCTCGGCGTGGGCGGCGTACTCGTGGGCGAAGCGCTCGTACATGGGTCCGGCGGGCATGTCCCGATCGTGCCAGACAAGATCAAGTAACGGGGACGAGAGGGCGGCTCGACATCGCGTGCCAAGACCATTCACAAGGGCGAGACCGTGCAAAAGAGAGCAGAGTTAAGAAGCGGGTGGCGTGGTCGTGGGACTAGTCGCCGACGTGGAGGCCGGCTCCTCGTGCGGGAGAGCCGGCTGTGTGGCGCTCTGAGCAGTTCCCGGGGCCGACCCTCCGGACCGTTGGCGCCGACATCAGCGAATGGTGCGTCGGTTTCGACGGGTCCGTCCGGTCAGGGCTCGGTGGGCTGCTGGGTGCTGCGCTGGGCTGCTCGGGAGGGCTCGGCGGCGCGGGTCAGCCTCGCCGCGTGGTCCTCGTCGCGGGTCAGGTTCTCGCCGGTCGCCGGATCGAAGAGGTGAATGCGGGAGGTATCGATCCACAGGGCCGCTTCGGTGCCCTCCGCGATGAGGCTCGACGCGTCCAGTGAGACGACGGCCTGGGTGCGGAGCTGGTCGCTGTCCAGTTCCCGCGACAGTTCGCGGAGCTGGGCGGCAAGGTCGGCCGGGGCCTCGTAGGGGACGTAGGCGTACAGCTCGTTGCCCAACCACTCCGTGACGTCCACCGGTACTTGGACGATGCTGCCCCGCGCGCGCTTGTCCTCGCTGACGAGTGAGGCGTCCTCGAAGTGTTCGGGGCGGACGCCTACGAGCACCACGCCACGGTCCCCGACCGCTGCGGCCGCCTGCTCTCCGGGCATCTCGAAGCGGCCCAGAGGGGTACTCAGCGACGTGCCGTCCACGGACGCGGGCAGGAAGTTCATCGACGGGGAGCCGATGAAGCCGGCCACGAACAGGTTGACGGGCTGCTCGTACAGTTCGCGTGGGCTTCCCACCTGTTGCAGGACGCCCTTGCGGAGCACCGCGACACGGTCGCCGAGGGTCATCGCCTCCGTCTGGTCGTGCGTGACGTAGACGGTGGTGACGCCGAGGCGCCGCTGCAGGCGGGAGATCTCGGTGCGCATCTGGCCGCGGAGCTTCGCGTCCAGGTTGGAGAGCGGCTCGTCGAACAGGAACGCGTCCGCCTGCCGGACGATCGCGCGGCCCATCGCGACGCGCTGGCGTTGCCCGCCGGACAGGTTCGAGGGCTTGCGGTCCAGGTGCTCGGTCAGTTCGAGGAGCCCGGCGGTCTCGGTGACGCGGCGGCGCACCTCCTCGTCCGGGCGTTTGGCGAGGCGCAGCGGGAACGCGATGTTCTCGTACACGGTGAGGTGCGGGTAGAGCGCGTAGTTCTGGAACACCATCGACAGGTTCCGTTCGCGGGGCGCGATGCGGTTGACGATCCGCTCGCCGATGAGCATCTCGCCGGACGTGATGTCCTCCAGTCCGACGATCATTCGCAGCAGCGTCGACTTGCCGCAGCCGGACGGCCCGACCAGGATCATGAACTCGCCGTCCCGGACGTCCAGGGACACGTCGTTCACGGCCGGGAACCCGTCGCCGTACCGCTTGACGATGTTCTTCATGGTGATGGCGGCCATGTGCTCCCCTTCGGGCTCAGCCCTTGACGGCACCGGACGTCAGCCCGGCCACGATGCGGCGCTGGAACGCCAGGACGATGACGACGACGGGGACGGTCACCACGACCGCCGCCGCGCAGATCGCGGTGGTGGGCTGCTCGAACTGCGACGCCCCGGTGAAGAACGCCAGCGCCGCCGGGACCGGGCGGGCCCGGTCGGACGAGGTCAGCGAGATCCCGAAGACGAAGTCGTTCCAGCAGAAGAAGAAGGTGAGGATCGCGGCGGTGAACACGCCCGGCGCGGCCAGCGGCACGATCACCTTGCGGAACGCCTGCCAGGAGGTGGCGCCGTCGACCTGCGCGGCCTGCTCCATCTCCCAGGGGATCTCGCGGAAGAACGCCGACAGCGTCCAGATCGCGAGTGGCAGCGCGAACGAGATGTACGGGATGATCAGGCCGGGCCAGGTGTCGTACAGGCCGAGGTCGCGCCACAGGTCGAACAGCGGGCCGACCAGCGACACGACCGGGAACATCGCGATGGCCAGGGCGAACGACAGGATCAGCTTCTTGCCGGGGAACTCCAGCCGGGCGATCGCGTACGCCACGAGCGTCGCGAACACCACCCCGGCGAACGTGGCGATCATTGAGATGCCGATGGAGTTGACCAGCGCGGCGGTGAACAGGTCGGTCCGGAAGACGGTGCGGTAGTTGTCCCAGGTCCAGTGCTTGGGCAGGAACCCCTTCTGGTTGCCGACCTCGCCGGGCCTCTTGAACGACAGCATCACGATCCACAGGATCGGGAAGATCGTCCAGACGAGGATGAGCGCGGACGCGACGATCCACGGCCATTTCGGTCGGGTGCTCTCCATCACCGGTCACCTCGCACTCGGGACAGGTCCACGCGGAACCCGCGGATGAACACGACCGCGATGAGCACCACCGACAGGAACAGCAGCACGCCGACGGCGTCGCCGAGCCCGATCGCGGTCCGGGTGATCGTCTGCCGGTAGGTGAGGAACGACAGCGTCTCGGTCTTCTGCTGTCCGGCGGTCATGACGAAGACGTTGTCGAAGATCCGCCACGCGTCGAGCGTCCGGAACAGCACCGCGACGAGGATGGCGGCCTTCATGTTCGGGACGGTCACCCGCCACAGCCGCTGCCACGCCGTCGCGCCGTCCACCGTCGCGGCCTCGCCGAGGTCACGGGGGACCTGCGCCAGCCCGGCGAGCAGCAGCAGCGACACGAACGGGGTCGTCTTCCAGATCTCCGACAGGACGATCACCGACAGCGATGACCAGCGGCCGGAGAACCAGGCGTAGTCGCCGAGCCCGAGCCAGGTGTTGACGAACCCCGACTGCAGGTCGAAGGCGTACCGCCAGGCGAACGCCGAGATCACCGTGACGATCCCGTAGGGCAGCAGGATCGCGGTGCGGACGGTCCGCCGTGCGAACACCGCCCGGTGCATCACCATCGCCAGGCCGAAGCCGACGACGAGCTCCACGACGACGGTGACGGCCGTGACGATGAACGTGGTGGTCACGTCCTGCCAGAACAGGGAGTCCGTCAGCGCCGTCGCGTAGTTGCGCAGGCCGACGAAGCGGCGGTCGTCGGGGGCGGTGATCCGGTAGCTGAACAGTGACAGGTACAGCGCGTTGACCAGCGGGTACGCGGTGACCATCAGCATGACGATCACAGCGGGGGCGGACAGGAGCAGGCCGAGCCGGCGCTCGGCGCGGCCACGGTCGGACAGGTCGGCGCGTCCGGCACCGCGTCTTCCGGTACCGCGTCTCCCGGCACGGCGTCCGGCGGCCGGGGCGCTCTCCAGTGTGGTCATGGTCCCTCCCCTCAGAGCAGTGCCTGGTCGCGCAGAACGCGTCGGACGAACGACTCCGACCGGCCCGGCGTCGTATTCGGGTCGACGGACGCGGGCGGATGCCACCGGCTCTGCACGGCGCCCGACACGTCCGTGTAGTACGGGGTGATCGGACGGGGCGCGGCGACGCCGATCGAGTCGCGGATCAGCCCGGCCATCGGGAACTGCCGGACGATCTCCGGGTCGTCGAAGACCTCCGCGCGGGCCGCCGGGTTACCGGAATCGATCATGTACTTCTTCATGTTCGGTGTGGAGGTGATGCACCTGACGGCGTCGACCGCGAGCGTGTCCTTGTGCCTGCCGTACGCGCCGATGCCGACCTCGATGCCGCCGAACGGGGGCTTGGCGTCGCGGTCGGGGCTCACCCGCGGGTAGCGCGCCCAGCCGAGGTCGGACGGGATGTTCCGGGCGATGACGCCGTCCTTGGCGTCGCCGTTCTCGGCCCGCCAGATGTAGCCCCAGTTCACCATGAAGCCGCCGCGCGAGCCGTTCAACAGCGCGCGCGCCTGTTCCTCGATGTCGGTGGACAGCGTCGGGCTCGCCGCACGGGACCGCGCCAGCCTCGAAATGATCTCCGCGGCCCGCCGTCCGGCGGGCGAGTCGATCTCGATCGAGGCGTCGTCGCCGCGCTCGGCGCCACCGACGATCCTCCCTCCGGCGGACGCGACGAGGGCATTGATCCACACCATGTAGCCCTCGTACTTGCTGCCCTGCACGCCGACCGTCGTGCCCGTCCGGACGGCCGCGTCGATGAGCCGGTCCCAGGTGAAGCCGGGCGCGTTCGGGTCGATGCCGGCCTTGCGTGCGACGGACTTGCGGTACCAGAGAAGCTGCGTGTTCGCCCAGAACGGCGCCGCGTAGAGCCGGCCGTCCCACGTCGAGCTCTGCACGGCGGGCGGGAACACGCCTTGGGTGAAATGCGCGGCCTCGGCCGCGGGGAACGCGCGCAGGAACCCCGCGGCGGCGGCCTCGGCGACGAACACCGGGTCCAGGCTCATGATGTCGAGCCCCGAGTCCTTCGCGGCGAGCCGCCGGACGAGTTGCTCACGCTGCTGGGTCGCGTCGTTCGGCAGCACCGAGGTCGTGATCCGGTACCGGCCGCCGGACGCCTTCGTGCACGCCGCGGCGAGCCTGGTCTGGCCGCCGTCGTCGGGGTTGGTGTACCAGGTGAGCGTCGGCGTCCCGCCTTCGGCCGAGCAGGCACCGAGCCCCGTGGCCAGAAGCGCCAGCGCCACTAAGCCCCGAGCGGCACCCGGCGGGCCGTGCCCCCGACCGGCGCGCCCGACTCCTTTCGCGCGCCCCTGTCTTGGGAGGCTCGCTTGTCTTGGGAGGCTCGTCTGTCTTGGGAGGCTCGCCTGTCCCGGGCATTGCTTCTGTCTTAGGAGACGTGTCTTTCCTGGGAGACTCGGTTGCCTTGGGAGACTTGCCTGCCCCGGGAGGTGCGTCTGTCCTGGGAGGTGCGTCTGTCCTGTAGGGCCTGGGAGACGTGTCTCTCCGAGGGGACGTCTCCGTCTAAGGACACGTACCTGACTCAGGAGGCGTCCCAGTTCAGGTAGGCGTGCTAGTTCAGGTAGGCGTGACTGTCCCGGGCGGCGTGACTGTCCTCGGAGTCGTGTCTGTCCTGGGGGACGGCCTCGTCCACGGAGACACGCTTGTCTCAGGAGGCGGGCCAGTTCGGGTAGGCGGCCCCGTACGGCTGAGCGTTTCTGTCCGGGGCGTACTTCGCCCGGATGTGCTCGTTCGGAGCACGCTCCTTCGGGGTGGGCTGTTCTGGAACCACGTGCATGTCCGGAATTTCGCGTGCCTCTGGAACCTGGAGTGCGTCCGGAATCTGAAGTGCGTCCGGAGCCTCGTGCGCGTCCTTGACGCGGAGTGCGTCCGGCTTGTCCGACTCGCTTGACCATCGGGCCTCCCGAAGCCAGCCACCATGTGCGGGTGCGCTGTGCGGGACCGCTGTGCGGGGGCGCTGCGGGGCGCTTCGCTGGGCCGCGTCCATGGCGGATCCGCCCCCATTCGAACACCGGAACGGGTAACTGTCGAGATGCGAAGAGTGATCGGTGAGGGGAACCGAACCCGTCGGGAACAATGTTCACACCCGAACCACACGCGACCGTCCGGGCCGCGGACTCTCGGTTCGTCACGGAAGCTGAGCACGTTCGCGCAGGTGAGGAACACGCGAAGAAGGCGCGGGAGTCTCTCGGGCCCCGACCGGCCGTTGAGACTCCCGCGCCTTCGTCCAGGAGGCCGCGTCCAGGGGGCCATGTGGAGGGGCCGCGTGTAGGGGCGGCGTCTGGCCTTCCCTAGGCGACAGCGCGGGGGCGGTACCGGCTCAGTAGCCCCCGCCCGTCCCATAGCCACCGGAGCCCGAGCCATAGCCGCCTCCGCCACCGGAGCCCATGGCCTTCTTGCCTTCGGGGGTGGTGGCCCACCAGACTCCGCCGACGCCCTGGCCGTTGGTGTCGCCGGGCCGGGCGTCCTTGGCGTAGTAGTACATCGGCCAGCCGTTGATGGTGAGCTGGCAGGCGCCGTCGTCCTTGCGTTCGATGAAGCCGACGACCTTCTTGCTGACGCCCTCCAGCTTCAGGTGCGTCCAGCCATTGAAGACGGCCGGCGGCCATGCCTTCTTGCACGCGCCGAAGCAGGTGGAGGTCGGCGGCTTGCTGGTGTCCTTGTCGTAGCGGTAGAGCGTGCGGCCTTGGCCGTCGGTGAGGATGAGTCCGAGTTTGGGGTCCTGTTTGGCCTTGACGACCGTCCAGCCCTTCCACCGGCCACCATTCCCGTTTCCGGACGGATTCTTCGGCGCGGCCTCGGGTGCCTGCGGCGCGGCGAGCGCGCCCGCCTTCTTACCTGTCGGCGCGGCGGCGAACCAGGTGCCGTTCACGCCCTGCCCCTTCACGTCACCGGGGCTCTGATCCTTGGCGAACCGGTACAGCGGCCACCCACCGAGCGTCACCTGCCACTTGCCGTCCGGCCGCTTGACCTTGCCGACCAGCGACTGCTCGACGCCCTTGACGGGAGTGTCGCCGGAGCCGGCCCAGACCGGCGGCCACGTCATGGCGCAGGCTTCCAGGCAGGTTGACGCGGAGGGTCGCGCGGTGTCGTTGTCGAAGCGGTAGAGCGTCTTGCCCGCGCCGTCCGTGACGACCTTGCCGAGTTTCGTGACGCTGGCCACCTCCAGGGCGGTCGTCTCGGTGGACGGCGTGCTGGACGGCTCGGACGAGGGTTCGGCTCGGCTTCCGGCCGCGGCGTTCCGCTGCCGTCCGGCGTCCTCCTGCCCGCAGGCGGTGAGCACCAGTCCGGTCGCGGTCAGGGCGGCCGCGGCGGGGATCGCCCAGCGAGGGAAGTGCATGTCGTGTCCTCCATGTCGATCCGGTCCCGGCTCGGGGCCGGCCCGTGTGGTCGATCGAGGCGGAGCGGCCGCACCGTTCTCCCCCATCTCGGAGGGCAGTACGGTGGGCGACACGTACCGGGTTCAACCCGACCAGCACCGATCAGACTGGGTCAGTCCGGAGCCGTGGGGAACCGGCGAGGCTCGCCGCGAGTCGTACCTTGCAAGATCGACCAGCGGCCGCGAGGTATGAAGTGTCCCCCGCAGAACCCCCTACGGAATCCACGGCAGACTCCACCGGCCCCCGCCTATACGGCGTTCCGGATGCGCGCCCTGCGGTCGACCTGCGCAAGGACCGTCCGGGCTCGCCGGTGGGGTCGACCCCTCCGGGGCGGGACGCGACGGGGCCGGGCACGGTGGGACGAGAGCCGGAGCGCCCTCCGGGGCCGGCGTGGATCGTCGTGCCGGCGCGCGTCATCGCGGTGCTGGCCCTCGTGCCGCTGCGCCTCGTCCACGACCTGGTTTTGCTGGTCGGACGGGGTCTGCGCGTCCTGCTGCGGGCACCGGCGGGATTCGTCCGGTTGCTGGGGCGGTTGCTGGGCGCCGTGTGGGGCGTCCTGTACAGCGGGCTCCTGGCTCCGTTCGGACGACTGGTGGCCGCCGCCGTCCATGCGGTCGCCGACGGGATCGGATGGCTGGCGAGCGTCCTTCTTCTCCGGCCGCTGCGGTGGCTCGGGATCGTCGTGATCCTCGGCGCGCTCCGGCTGATCGGCCGTGGCACGGGACGCGTGGCGCGCTGGATCTACCGCGTTCTGCTGGCCCCCACCGGACGGTTCCTCACCATGCTCGCCCGCGGCCTGGGGGTCGTGCTCGAGATCCTTCTCCTCCACCCACTGCGCCTCCTCGGCGTTGGGCTCGCGTGGTTGGGGCACGCGGCCGCGATGATCGCCCGCGGTATGGGGGCGGGGCTCTTGTGGCTGCTGACCGTCCTCGTGGTCATGCCCGTCGTCCTGCTGTGGCGTCATGTTCTGTGGCCCTATGTCCTGCGTCCGCCGCTGCTGGTGGCTGTATGGCTGGTCCGGGGGACTGGTCGCCTAGTGGCCGCATTCTGGAACGTTCTCGCGACGTCCACAGCATGGTCGTGGCGCCTCCTAGGACGGGGGCTCGCCCTCCTTGGGAGAGCGCTCGCGCTGCTGGGACGGATCCTGTTCGTGCTCCCCGCACTTGCAGTCTGGCGCTACGCACTTGCCCCGATCGGCCGAGGCATCGCCGGGACGTGGCGGCTCACGGCCCGCGTGCTGCGCCGACTCTGGACGACCTTCGCCATCGTGCCCACCCGCTGGATCCGCAGGAGCGTCCTCGCCCCTGTTGGGCGCGGGGTCCGCGACACATGGCGCGTCGCCGTCCGGGAACCGATGCGCAGCGTCCACCGGACAATGCGCGAGACGAGCACAGAAGTCCGCCAAACGCTCCGCCGGACCTTCCGCGGCCACTGACCCGGCCCGCCCGAACACCCTGCCAACCAGAAACGCTCCCGGTCAGAGGCACCGCTGATCAGGGACGGCCACCAGCCAGAGGCACCGCCGGCCAGAGTGCAATGCCTGCCACGGGCGCTTGCCCGCTCAACGCTCTCTGCCAGCCCGCAACGCTCCCCCAGGAACGCACCACCGCCCGGCGGCACTCCGTCAGCCGGGGCCGCCGGAAGGCACGCTTGCTGAACGCCCCACCCGCAGGGAACGCCCTGCCCACTGGGAGGACACGACCCCCACTGAGAACACTCAGCCAGCCGGGAACGCACTGCCCCGGGAACGCTCAGTCTGCAGCGAACCCCCTACCCGCTGAGAACGTTGCCCGCTGGGGACGCACCGCCAACCGAACACGCACCGCTCGCTAAGACGCACTGCACCCAGGTCCCCGAGAAACGCACTGCCCACCGGGGACGCTGCCCTCAGGCACACACCGCCAACTGAACACCCATCGCGCCCTGAAGCGCACTGCATCCAGAGAACACACCGCTTCCCCAGAGAAGCGCACTGCCCGCTAGGGACGTTACCCACAAGAACGCACCACCTACCGAACGCGCACCGCCCGCTGGGACGCACTGCACCCAGGGAACACACCGCTTGCTGGGAACTCTCTGCCTCCAGGGGCGGAGCGCACCGTCCGCAGAAACACACCACCCACAGAAACGCAGCATCCTCCTGGGGACACTCCGGCTGTCGGGGGTACTTCGCCTGCTGGGATACTGGCGGGCGATGTATCGAATCCTGTTCTCAGTGGTCCTCACCCGGATGCAGGCGGAGACCGTGCACCACCTGACGTTGCGGCTGCTCCGCGCGATCCAGGCCGTGCCGGGCGCCGCCGGGTTGCTGCGCCGTGTCCTCGCGCCCCGCGACCCGGGGCTGACCGTCCGGGCGCTCGGGCTGGAGTTCCCGAGTCCTCTCGGCCTCGCCGCCGGTTTCGACAAGGACGCCGTCGCCTACGACGCGCTGGGCGCGTTCGGCTTCGGGCATGTCGAGATCGGCACGGTCACCGGACGCCCCCAGCCCGGCAACCCGCGGCCCCGGTTGTTCCGGCTCGTCGCCGACCGGGCGGTCATCAACCGGATGGGGTTCAACAACCTCGGCTCGGAGGCCGCCGCCGCCCGGCTGCGGAACCGGGACGGGAGCACGACCGGGAGCACTGGCAAGAGCACGGCCGGGAGCACGGTCGTCGGCGTCAACATCGGCAAGACCAAGGTCGTCCCTGAGGCGGAGGCCGCCGCCGACTACGTGGCGAGCGCTGAGCGGCTCGCGCCTCACGCCGACTACCTCGTGGTCAACGTCAGCTCCCCCAACACGCCGGGCCTACGCGACCTCCAGGCCGTCGAGCACCTGCGGCCGCTCCTGACCGCCGTCCGCGAAGCCGCCGACCGCGTCACCGTCGGCCGCGACACCACCGGCTGGGACAGGGCGGTCCATGGCGGTGCCCGCCGCGTCCCGCTCCTGGTCAAAATCGCACCGGACCTCGCGGACGTAGACATCGACGCCGTCGCAGACCTCGCCGTCGAACTCGGGCTGGACGGCATCATCGCCACCAACACGACCATCGGCCGGACCGGGCTGCGCAGCGCGGCGGCCCTGGCCAAGGAGACCGGCGGCCTGTCCGGCGCACCGCTCCGGGACCGCTCGGTGGAGGTGCTGCGCCGACTGCGCGCCCGCACCGGCGACCGGCTCGTGCTGATCTCCGTCGGCGGCGTCGAGACCGCCGACGACGTCTGGGAGCGCATCCGCGCGGGCGCGACCCTCGTCCAGGGGTACACGGGGATGATCTACGGCGGTCCGTTGTGGGCGCACCGCATCAACCGCGACCTGTCCCGCCGCCTGCGCGCCAGCGCCTTCCCGACCCTCGCCGCCGCCCGCCGGTAACCCCCGCCCATCGGGCGGAACCCCTGACACGATCCACCGACCGCTTCGGCCACACATTCATGGCCGTCTGGTCATGGCTCCACAACCAAAGCCCCACCTTCACGCCCCGCGCTCCCGGCCTGTGTTCATAGCTCGCGCATGTGAGCCCCTGTTCACGGCCCAGTGGCGCAACCCGTGCACACGGGTCCTTCCACGCAGCCCGGCCACGCGGGTCCATCCACGCGGCCCGTGCAGGCAACCCGCGCAGGCGGCCCGTGAGGCGTCCCGCGCACCCGGATCCACGTTCGCGGCCCGTGACACGGCCCGCACCCGGGGTCCGTGTTCGCAGCTCGTCCATGCACGCCGTGGACGCAGCCGGTTCCTACGCGTCCGTGTACGCGGCCTGGTCACGCAGCCCTTGGGCGTGGCCCGTGCCTACGGGTCCCTTTTCGCGGCTCGTACACGCGGTCCGTGGGCCCACGCACCCAACCTGTGAACGCGGCTCGTCCACGCGGCCCCTCCACGCGGGTCCGTGTTCGCGGCTCGTGTACCCAGCCCGTGGGCGCAGCCCTTGGACACGACCCGTGCACGCGGCTCGCCCACGCAACCCGCGCACCCAACCCGTGCACGCGAGTCCGTGTTCGCGGCTCCGGCACCCAGTCCGTGGACGCAGCCCATGGACGTGGTCTGTGCTCGCGGAGCCTTGGACGCGACCCGTGCACGCAACCCGTGCACGCAGCGCATGAACGCAGGCTGTGACTGCGGGGCCTGGTTGTGGTCTGTCCAGCCGGCGCTACGTCGTCCAGCGGCGGAAGCCGCCTTCGGAGTTGATGATCTGTCCGGTGATCCATGCGGCGTCGTCCGAGGCCAGCCAGCGGACCAGGCGGGCGGCGTCCGCCGGTTCGCCCCAACGGCCCGTGGGCGATGCGCGGCTCACCTGCCGGGTCAGGTCGGCATCCGCCCAGCCGGTGTCGACAGGACCGGGGTTGACGGCATTGACTGTGATGCCCCGGTCTGCGAGCGCGTCGGCGAGGCTGAGCGTCATCTGGTGAATGGCTCCCTTGCTGATCGCGTACGGCAGTTCGCCGGACATCGGGCCCAAGTGCTGGCCCGAGGTGAACAGGATGACCCGGCCGCCCGGCCGCCGATCGTCGTGCCGGGTGGCGAAAGCCTGGGTCAGCAGCACGCTCGCCCGGGTGTTGACGGCGAACGACAGGTCCAGTTCGGCCGCCGTCACCTCCGGGAGGGACTGGCCGGAACTGCGGGCGTGATTGGCCACCAGCACATCGACATGGCCGAACCGTTCACTGGCCTGTTCGACGACCTGGGCCGGCGCCTCCGGATCGGTGAAGTCCGCCTCCATGTGATGGAGGTCCTCTCCCACGCCCCCCAGCGCGTCCAGGACACCCCGCATGCCCACCGGATCGGCGCCCCAGGGCTGCCCTGCGTCGTGACGCGTCCAAGACTGCACCAGTACCCGAGCCCCGGCGGCGAGCAGTTCGCGCGCGATGGCGAAGCCGATCCCCGCTCGGCGGCTCACCCCGGTCACCACCGCGACACGATCGGCCAGCGGCCCCGCCTGCCCATCTCGACCTGCCTGCGTCACCATCCGGCAATCATCGGCGATCACGTGTTCCGCTCGCCGCCCTGTCCGAGAAGGCCTCGACCATCTACGGCGCGGCCATCTACGGCGCGACCGGCCGAGATCCCGAGTACACGTCCTACGCCGCTGCCGCGAAGCACTTTCCCGCGCGGTCCTCGCACGTGATGCCGTCCACCGCGCGGCACTTCCAGGGGTCGGCCACGGTCAATGGCTCAGGTGTCAGGCGGGTTCGAAGAAGCCGTCGGCGATCAGCTCTGGCAGGACGATGCCCGCGTGCGCCCGGACGTCCGCCGGGTCCTGGCCGGTGAGCTGCGCGATCGCGTCCAGCAGCGGGTCGAGCGGCAGGGTGCCGTCGCAGACCCCGGCGAGCGCCGCCTCGACCGTCCCGACCCCGGCGGCACGGCGCAGCCGCCCGGTCTGGCGGAGGACGATCCGCTCGGGGTCCTCGGCGCCGGGCTCTCCGATCTGTTCCTGGACTATCCCGGACGCGACCCGGAGGACTCCCTGTCCACAGGCTGTGGAAAACCCTTCGGCCGCGACCAGTCCGTCAAGGACCCGTTCGGCGTAGGCGCCGACGGGCTCTTCTACGGCGTGTCTGATCTCTTCCACGCGCACGGCGGGACGCTCCGCGCCGGAACGCCGCAACGTGATCCACCCGAATCCGACACCGGTGACGCCGTGCCGCTCGAAATGGTCGAGCCACGCCCCGTATCTGGCCCGATATTCGGGTGTCCCCATTTCGCACGAATCGCGTAGCCACAACTCCGCGTACTCGGCCGGGTCCTGGACGTCCCGCTGGACGATCCATGCCTCGCAGCCCGACGCCTCAGCCCACGCGCCGACCCGCTCCTCCCACGGCACGCCTTCGACGTGCAGCCAGTTGGCCAGCAGCTGGCAGCGGCCTCCCTCGTTCAGCAGCGCGGGCGCCTCGCTCACCAGCCGCCGACAGAAATCGTCCCCAGGGAGGCCAGACTCCCGATACGTGAACCGGCGGTCTCCGGACGGAGCGACGACGAACGGCGGATTGGACACGATCAGGTCGAACGTGCGTCCTTGCACAGGCTCCAGGAGCGACCCCTCAAGGAGCTCCGCTCCCCGCACTCCGGACAGGGCAAGGCTCATCTGGGCCAGCCGGAGCGCGCGCGGGTTGACGTCCGTGGCCGTTATCCGCGCACTGGGGTTCCGGGTCGCCAGATGGACCACCTGGACGCCGCATCCCGTCCCAACATCCAGAAAGTTATCCACAGGGCTGTGGGTAACCAGCCGAGCAAGACTCCCCGACGCTCCGCCGACACCGACCACGTGATCGTCCGGGACGGCCGCGTCCGGCCCGGGCCGCACCTTGAGATCGGACACCGCGTAACCCACATGTCCGTCACCGACCACGGCCTCCAACGGCTCCACATGAAGCAGCGGCCTGACCTCCTCGCCGGACGCCTCGACGAGCCCCGCACCGACCAAATCGTCCACGATCTCCTTGACGGCGCCCGCGTCCACCGGGACCTGCAACCAGAACAACCGCGTCAGGGCCTCGATCGGCGACCCGCCCCCGGTCGCGCGCAGCGCCGGGACGATCTCGTCACGCGCCAGCGCCCCACCCGCCACGGGGCCGAGCAGCTCCCTGACGCCCGCGACGGTGTATCCCGCCTCGTTCAGAGCGGCACGGACGCGCGGGAGGGGGTCACGAAGATCAGCCACCCGCCCATCTTCCCCTCTCCACGCACCCCCGGAACCCATCCGCGCCCCACGTTCACACGGGTCCCGCCTTGCACGCACCATCCCGTCAGTAGGGCTCTATCTCGTTCCTAGAGCTCCGTCCCACTTCCAGGGCTCTATCCCGCTTAGAGAGCCCGTCTCGGACGGGCTCAACTCACGCCAGGGGGCCGGACTCCCAGGCGGCGACGAGGTCCAGGAGGCCGGGGAAGCGGGCGTTGAGGTCGTCGATGCGCACCTCGCTGCGGCGTTCCAGTCCGTACTGGCGCTGCCGGATCAGCCCGGCGTCGCGCAGGGCCCGGAAGTGGTGGGTGAGCGACGACTTCGGCCGGTCGAGGCCGAACCAGCCGCACGGGTGGTCGAACTCCTCCCGATCGAGGAGCAGCTTGCGCACGATGAGCAGCCTCAGCGGGTCACTGAGCGCTCCGAAGACCGACTCCAGCCGCAGGTCCGCGACCGCGGGCTCGGCGAGCGGAGCGGGTGCTCCGGGCGGCTCCGGCAGCACCTTGATCACTGGCAGCGGACGCGCGGTCGAGGCCATCGCCGCACCCCTTCCTCATCCCATCCCGTCCTGTACGAGATTTATCGTACAGCATGCTATGTTCGAAAAAAGTCGTACAGCACAGGTCGTGCAAGCACAGGTGTACGGCCAGCCGTGTAGCGGTTCGGCTGTGCGACGCCTTGAAGGGAGACCTTGATGTCCGAGACCAGGACGATTCCCCTGGAAACCACCCACACCACCGATGAGCCACCGCCCCGCGGCGGAGCGCGGTGGATCTGGCCGGCCGCCTGGCCCGTCACGGCAGTGTTCGTCCTGTCGAACGCGGCGACGCCGCTGTACGTGCTCTGGCAGCGCGACCTCGGTTTCTCCCGCGGCACGCTGACCGTGATCTTCGCCTTCTACATCGTCGGGCTGCTGGGATCGCTGCTGGTGTCCGGAGTGCTGTCCGACCGGGTGGGCCGCAAGCCCGTACTGCTGCCCGCGATCGCCCTCGCGATCGTGGCCTGCGTGGTCTTCGCGACGGCCGCGAACGTGCTCGCGCTGATCGCGGCGCGGCTGCTGACGGGCATCGCGGTCGGCGCCGTCGTCTCCGCGGGCATGGCCGCCGTGACGGACGTGGCCGGTCCGGAGCGCCGGCGGCTCGCGGCCCTGGCGGCGTCGTCCGCGATGGTCTTCGGCGCCGGACTCGGCCCCTTCCTCGCCGGAATCCTGTCCGAGACGCTGCCCGCGCCCACGGTCACGGTCTTCGTCGTCGAGATCGTGCTGCTCGCCACCGCGTTTCTCGTCACGCTGCGGATGCCGGTGCCGCGCCCCGGACCCGCTCCCACGACCGGCCCTGGTTCCACGACCAGCCCTGTTTCCACGGACGGCCCTGCTTCCACGAACGGGTCCGCTCCCAAGGCCGGCTCTGCTCCCACGAACAGTTCTGCTTCCACGAACGTTTCCGCTCCCACAAACGGCTCTACTCCCGTGAACAGCCCTGCCTCCTCACGCAACGCCGACCCCGAGGACGGGGATCGGGACGGCGCGCCGGGCTCCGGCGGCTGGATCCGGGTGCCGCGCGTGCCCAAGGGCGGCGTTCTGCGGCTCGTGCTCGGGATCGCCGTGTTCGCCCCCGGGATCACCGCGACGTCCTTCGTCCTGTCGCTGGGCCCGTCGCTGCTGTCCGGCCTGCTCGACACCCGCAACCGCGCGGTCGCGGGGAGCATGGCCTTCGTGATGTTCGCCGCCGCCACCGGCGTGCAGTTCGCCGTCCAGCGGCTGCGCAGGCCCACGATCCTGCTGGCCGGGGCGGTGAGCACCACCGCCGCCATGGGCTCGCTCGTCCTGGCGGTGCACACCTCGTCCGTCCCGGCGCTCGTCACGGCGGCCGTCCTCGCGGGCGCGGGGCAGGGCATGGGCCAGCTCGGCGGACTGTCGCTGCTGAACTCCGGCGTCCCGGCACGGCGCCTGGCGGAGGCGAACGCCGCGCTCAACATCGGCGGGTACGTGCCCGCGGGGGCACTGCCGGTGGCCGCCGGCTATCTCAGCGACGCCACCGGGCTGACGACCGGCGCGACGGTCTTCGGCGCGGTCCTCGCCGGGCTCGCCTTCACCGGCGGCACCGTCGTCCTCGCCACCCGGCGGAGGATCACCGAGGGGCGGCCGGCATGATCCCGCCCTTTAATAGGGGCCGCCGGTGGGCGGACGGGCCTGGGCCCGGCGGCGGGGAGTCAGCCGAAGAAGCCGTCGAAGCCCTTCGCCAGCGACTCGGCGATGCGCTGCCGGAAGTCGCCGCTGGACAGCTTGGCCGCGTCACCGGGGTTGCGCATGTTCCCGCACTCGATGAAGACCTTCGGGATCGTCGACAGGTTCAGCCCGCCGAGGTCGCTGCGCCGATCCAGCGCCTTCTCACCGATGTAGTTCGAGTAGTCGATGCCCGTCCCGGAGTGGTAGGCGTCGCGGAGGGCGAGACCCAGCTTCAGCGACGCGGGCACCGCCTTGGCGTTGTGCCCCTTCACCGCGATCGGCTCGATGATGTGGAAGCCGTGCCCGGACGCGGACGCGCCGTCGGCGTGAACGGACAGCGCCGCGTCCGCGTTCAGCCGGTTGCCGATCGCGGCCCGCTCGGTGATGCACGGCCCGACGCTCCTGTCGTCCTTGCGCGTCAGCGTCACCTTCGCGCCCCGGTCGCGCAGCAGTCGCGCGAGGCGGTTCGAGACGTCCCAGGTGAAGGCGTGCTCGTCGTACCCGGCGTTCGTGCTCGTGCCGGTCGTGTCGCACTCCTTGCTGCCGTTGCCGATCTGCACCTGCCTGCCGATCTCGGACGGATGCGAGGCGTTGCCGCCGTTGTGCCCGGGATCGAGGACGATCACCTTGCCGCGCAGCCCGCCCCCGTCCTCGGTCTTCGGCTCGGCGGGCTCCTCCGGCGCCCCGGTGGTCCCGGTCGGCGCGCCCCCGGCCTTCGGCGGCGGCGCGAGCTCGCCCTGCCCCGCGTCCTTGGAGGACCCTCCGCATGCGGCGAGGGCGCCGACGCACAGCGCGAGACCGGCGACCGCGGGGCCGCCCCTTGGGATGCGCACAGGCCGTCCTCCGTGATGACTTCGTTACCGACCCTGACAGTCTGCACGCCGACAGGGCTTCGTCAAACGAAGTCGGAGAAATGGGGCCGGCCCCTGCGCGTCCGAACCGGTCATCACGGGCGCCCTGGCCGTCGTCCACCCGGCGGGCCGGCCGGGAGCCAAAGGGAGACGGAGCCAGAGGGGACGGAGCCAGAGAGGAGCGGGAGCCGGCGGCTCAGCGGAGGGGGTCCTCCTTGCCGAGCAGCGCGGCGAGGGCGCGTGCCTCGTCCGCGTCCAGGCCCAGCACCACGCGGGGCCGTCCCCACGGGTGGTCGATCGAATGGGCGACGTAGCTGGCGACGGACTCCGACACCTGCTCGGCCAGCCCGCGCGCGTGCCGCCACTCCGACCAGGCACGTTCCAATTCGTTCGCCGCGCGCTGCGCGCACGACACCAGTTCCGGATCACGCACGACCTGAACCCCCCTGAGTGAACCTCGCTGTGGACATCACTGTGAACCTCGTCGTGAAGCAACGCTGTGAACACCGCCGTGAGCAGCACGGTGAACACCGTCGCCAGCAGCGCTGTGGACACCGCGGCGGACACTGCGGCGGACCCGCGGCGGACATCGCGGCGACATCACGATGAAGCAGCACGGCGACCATGACACAGCGACCACGACACAGTGACCACGACACGGTGACCGACACGCCGGACCTGTCACCGACCGTGTCCGCCCGGCGTCGCCGGGCCCGGGCGGCCTCCCCCGAGACCACCCGGGCCGGGTGCCATCGGCACGCCGGACGATCGAGTGTCCATTAACCCCCCGGCGACGTCCGGGAGTCCGGCGAATGCGCGAGGCTTGGCCAGCCCCTTACTCGGCGCGCACCAGTTCGAGGAACGATCGACCCTGCCCGTACCGCGTGCGGAAGCGCGAGGCTTCGGGGACGCGGGCACGGGCCACGATTGCGGTTGGCGGGATCGGGAGCCGTGCGGGCGATCGTCCGTCTGGGAGCGGGGTGCGCGCTACAGGCTGGGGGCCGGGCCCGTCGTCGACCGCACGACCAGGTGCGGGACGACCAGGTTCTGCCGCGCGTTCCGGGCCGGATCGCCGATGCGCGCCGTCAGCAGTTCCGCCGCGACGCGTCCCATGTCCCGGCGCGGCTGGTCCACACTCGTCAGCGAGATGTGCCGGATCGCGGCGAGATGCGTGTTGTCGTACCCGACGATCGACAGCTGCGTCGGCACCCGCATCTCCAGCTCGTCCGCCGCCGACAGCGCCCCGGTCGCCACCAGGTCGTTCGGCGCGAAGATCGCGGTGGGACGGCGGTCGCGGCGCAGCAGCGCCCGGGTCGCCCGGTAGCCGCCCTCCTCGGTGAAGTCGCCCGGCTCGACGACGATCTCGTCGGTCAGGCCGTGCCGCCGCATCGCCTTCTCGTACCCCGCGCGCCGGTACCGCGCCGTGGTCGACCGCGCCCCCTCGATGTGCGCGATCCGCCGGTGCCCCAGCTCGACCAGATGGTCGACGGCGAGGCTCGCGCCGAGCTCGTCGTCGTCCACCACGATGTCCACCCCGACGACATCGCGTTCCCCGACGACCACCACCGGCACGCTCGCCGCGGCCTCCTTCAGCGACTCGGGGACGACGCTGAGCAGCACCAGCCCGTCCACCCGCATCTCCAGGAACGCCTCGACCGCCTCGGCCTCGAACAGCGGATCCCAGCGGCCGCTGCCTACCAGCATCCGCAGCCCGGCACCGTGCAGGCTCTCCTGCAACCCGTCCAGGAACTCGGCGAAGAACGGGTTGTGGAGGTCGGCCACGATCGCGCCGATCAACCGCGTCCGCCCTTCCACCAAACTCCGCGCCACCGCGTTCGGCCGGTAGCCGAGCTCACGCGCGGCCTGCAGGACGGCCTGCCTCCGGCGTTCGCTCACGTGCGGTGACCCCCGCATCACCAGTGAGACCAGGGACTTGGAGACGCCGGCCCGCTCCGCGACGTTGCGGATGGTCGGTTTCGGTGCGGGCAGGCTTCTCCCCTCCTCTCCTCGCGCTGGAGGAGAGGGACTACGCGGCGGGGGAACCGCGCCCTCTCCCAGCACCGTACTGTCGTGCGGGGGGTTTCCTTCACCAGCTGACATGGCACTCCGTCCAGGGGGCCTGCAGGACCTGCTGCCACGGCGCTCCGGGGTGGGTCATAGGGAGTCGTCGCGCCTCCTCCGCTCGGGAGGAGATGCCATGATGCCTCGCCTTCACCCCATATCGTCGCAACAGTGAGTAACGGGCATCCGCCAATGGCAGTTCGGGGCAGTGGTGTTCCGGATCACAGGGTCGCGGGGAGCCGATCACGGCCCCGGGAAAAGGCCGCTGCGACGCCTGTGGACACGGCCTGCGCCCGTCCGCGCTCGGATACGCTGCCCAGGTGGGAGATCGCGCGGTGGCCGGTGGAAAGGCGCGGAGCCGGCAGAGCGGCGGGCGAGGGCGTCGCAGGCTCAGCGTCGACGAACGCCGGGAGGAACTGATCGAGGCGGCGCTGCAGCTGTTCAGCACCCGTCCCCCCGAAGACATCTCGATCGACGACGTCGCCGCCGCCGCGGGCGCCTCCCGCGCATTGGTCTACCACTACTTCGGCGGAAAGTACGAGCTGTACCTTGCGGCCCTCGGGAGCGCCGCGAAGCAATTGTCGGTCCTGCTCGAACCGCCCGCGGAGGGCCGGCCGCTCGAACGCCTCCGGATCTCCTTGGAACGCTACTTCGACTTCGTCGAGAGCCATGCCGCCGGCTACACCGCTCTGTTGCGCGGCGGGCCCGCCGACCGCTCCGGCGAGGTCGGCGAGATCGTGGACGGCATACGCCAGCTCCTGCTCGACCGCATCCTCCACGCACTCGGCGTGGAGTCGCCCCAGCCCATCCTGCGGATCACCCTGCGCTCCTGGATGGCCGTGGTGGAGACCGCCGGGCTCGACTGGCTGGAGAGACGCGACCTCACCCGTCCCGATCTGGAACGTCTCCTGGTCGACCACCTGGTGGTCATGCTCCACGTTGCGGGCCGCCACGACCCCACGACCGGGGCCCTCTTCGACCGGCTGGCCCAAGAGGAACTCCACCCCAACCCCTGATCGTCCGTCCGGGGTTCGTCGGCTTCACAGAAGCGACATTTTGTCCTCTTGTGGACTTCTAACTCTCACCTGTCCCAAAAGCCCTACCAGCCCGCCACACCTAAACCCCCGCCTCACCAGGCCATAACCGGGCCCCCACCACGCCGTGCCGTCCCTCACACCCAGCGACCTGGCTCCGTGAGACCCGCCGCAGAGGCACCGCCCCCATTCCAGGGCACGTCCCCAAGCAACCGGCCCAACCGCCCGACGCGCCCGCCGACAGCGGCGAGCTTCACAGTGCTCCCGGCAGGGCGCCGTTGGTTCGTATGGCAGGGGCCGGTCCGGCGATCGGGGGATGGATCGGTGGGATCGGTGGGATCGGTGGGCGCGTGGGAGGGGGCCGGGCCGTCGGTTCGGAGGGGAGGTGGTCCAGAGCGGATGGCGGGGGGCGCCAGGGGGCGGTCAGTACTTGGGGGGCAGGGAGTGAGGAAGCAGGTACGGGGTGGGGGGTGGTGTCGTTCTTCGTGGGTGGGAGGCAGAAGCGGGGTGGAGGCGAGCGTGGGATGAACGGGGAGATGAGGCACGGAGATGAGCAGTGGCGAGTGGGGAGGTGAGCGTGGAGGCGAGCAGAGAGGCAGGCAGGGCGGTGAGCAGAGAAATGAGCAGGGCGGTGAGCAGAGAGGTGGGCGCTTGGACGCGCGGATGTCCCGCCCGCGGTTGCGGGCGGGACGTCCGATCGAACGGTGCGCGTCGTACGGTGCGCGGTCCGGGACCGCGATTCTCGGATGACCGTGGTCCCGGGCCGTTCGTCCAGGAGGCCTCCGAAGCGTCCTCGCCCGAAGTCGGCGTGCGAGGTCGCTCAGCGGCCCCCTGACCCCCAAACATCCCGCCGGTCCGTCCGGCGGTTCCGGCGAACCCCCCGCCGGGCCGGACTCGTTACTCCGAGCGCTGTTGCGGGATTCCCGCCAGCAGCGCCCGCACCTCCGCCTCGCGGTAGCGCCGGTGCCCCCCGAGCGTGCGGATGGACGTGAGCTTCCCGGCCTTAGCCCAGCGCGTGACGGTCTTGGGGTCGACGCGGAACATCGTCGCCACCTCCGCCGGCGTCAGCAGGGGCTCGGCCTCTGGCGTACGTGCTGACATGTTTGCGGCCTCTCCTCCGTGGACCGATGACAGCGATCCTGCGATTGATCCTCGCGCGGTCACTGATGTCCCCTATGGCCCGAAAGAGCCACTATGACATCACAACGTGTAACCTTGCCACCACTCAGCGCAACAAGCAAGTTCCTGGCGGTAGTTGCGTGCAAACATCCCCGCGAGCGCGGGGAGCTGCGCGTGTTCGGTGTGCACTGGGTCACGCTGCGTGATTCTAGCGACACGTATAGTCGTATCGCGCGCGGATTCGGGAAATTTGTTTTAGTTCGCCGCTTCGAGGGCCCTCACGGGGCGCCACCGGGCCCGGAGCCGCTTGTACATCGCGACCGCCAGCTCGGCCTCGCCCCGCGCGCCCGCGGCGAGCGCCACGGCCATCTCCGCGACCGACTCGTCGGCGCTCAGGGTCTGGTCGTCCAGGAGGTGGACGAGCCCGCCGTAGTCCAGCTCCACGAGTGCGCGCGGGTGGAAGTCCCCCAGCCACCGGCCGAGCGTCTCCAGTCGTCCGGTGGACGGGGAGACGGCGCCGTCCCCCAGGTCGTCACGCACCGCCACCAGGGCGGCCGACACCCTGCGTCGCGCCTCCCCCATCGGGGTGACGTAGATGAGGGTACGCGTCGGAGCGGCCGTCGCAGGGCCATGACCTGCATGTTCTTGGAGAGCGTCGTCCGTTTTGCGGTAGCCGGTGCCCGGTGCGCCGAGCATCAGGCAGCGCTCGGCGCCCGCGAACGGCACGAACCACTCCAGCGGAACATGCCAGGTGCTCGTCTGGATGTGGGGGCGCAGCGGCCGGCCCGACCGCTTCCAGTGCTCGAAGTCCCGGGCGACCCTCTCGCCCACGGGAGGCGGGACGAACGCCGCGGCGACGCTCGCGGACCGCTCGTCCCGGAAGCGCTCGAAGGCGAGCCAGGAGCGCAGCCGCGTCTCCCAGGGGCATACGTAGATCATGTCGCCGGAACGCCGGACGTAGGCGTCCCTGCTCTCGCGGTCCGGCGCCACCTCGGGCGGGGACGCGGTGAGCCGCCGGGCCGCCTCACCGTGCTCGGCCATGAGCGCGTGGATCCGCCGTGGGCGTCGCTTGGAGTCGGCATAGACGGTCCACAGGGTCCGCGCGGGCTCCGGGAAGGCGGTCACCGGTTCATATACCCGTAGGTACGCGGCGTACGGAAACACACCCGCATCGTGACATGAGACCAGCTCCCGCGATGCCCTGTCATCGCCACCGAGACAGCCGCGTTACCTGCGGGACCATCGAGAGGCCGCGTCGCCACTGAAAGCACCCCAGGACGGTCATCTGAACATCGCGCCCCTCTAGGCTGATCCACAGACAGAGAGGAGGGCACTACCGTGCCTAATGTCTTCGGTTCGCCTCACAAGGGCTCAGAACCCCGACACGAGCAGGTCGTCTTCTGCCAGGACGAGGCCAGCGGCCTGCGCGCGATCATCGCGATCTACTCCACGGCGCTCGGCCCGTCCCTGGGCGGCACCCGCTTCTACCCGTACGGGTCGGAGGAGGAGGCGCTCACCGACGTGCTGAACCTTTCCAGGGGCATGGCTTACAAGAACGCCCTGGCCGGGCTGGACCTCGGCGGAGGCAAGGCCGTCATCATCGGTGATCCCGCCATTGACAAGTCGGAGGCGCTGCTGAGGGCGTACGGGCGCTTCGTCCAGTCGCTGAACGGCCGCTACTACACCGCGTGCGACGTCGGTACCTACAGCGAGGACATGGACGTCATCGCGCGCGAGTCCCGTTACGTGACCGGCCGGACGGTCGAGCACGGCGGGGCGGGCGACTCGTCCATCCTCACCGCGTTCGGTGTCTTCCAGGGCATGCGGGCCGCCGCGGAGACCGCGTGGGGCGTCCCAACCCTGCGGGGCAGGCGCGTCGGGGTCGAAGGCGTGGGCAAGGTCGGACACCGTCTGGTCGAGCATCTGCGCGAGGACGGCGCGGACGTCGTGATCTGCGACGTCAACACGGCGGCCGTCGAGCGGGTACGGTCCCTGCACCCGGAGGTTGAGGTCGTCGCGGACAGGGACGCGATGGTCCGCACCGAACTCGACGTCTACGCCCCCTGCGCGCTCGGCGGGGCCCTGAACGACGAGACCGTTCCTGTACTCACTGCCCGTGTCGTGTGCGGCGCCGCCAACAACCAGCTCGCCCACACGGGCATCGAGAAGCGCCTCGCCGACCGTGACGTCCTGTACGCACCCGACTACGTCGTCAACTCCGGGGGCGTCATCCAAGTGGCCGACGAGATCGATGGTTTCGATTTCGATCGTGCCAAAGCCCGTGCCACCGGGATCTTCGAGACCACTCGCAAGATCTTCGCGCTGGCCGCCGACGAGGGCGTCCCGCCGGCGGTCGCCGCCGACAGGCTCGCCGAGCGGCGCATGTCTGAGATCGGACGTCTGCGCGGCATCCTGCTCTGACCAAGCGGTTTCCAAGGCCGCCGTGGGCTGCTGGCCCCTTGGTCCCACGGCGGCTATGGCGTTGCCGGCGGCTCGGCCCGCCGGAGGGTTCTGGAACCATGTCCTCCCCTGGCAGGGTCCAGATACACTGGTGTTCTCCGCAACAAGAGCGCCGCCACGTACCGTCGATGTACCGAGCCGGGCGCAAAACGGGTACGGTTGTATCCGTGACTGACGCATGGCTCATCAGGCACCGGTTCGTGTGGTACACGCGCGCGTTGATGGGCCCACGAAAGCCCTGACCATCGAGGGGGTCGAGCCAATGGGTCGCGGCCGAGCCAAGGCCAAGCAGGTAAAGGTTGCCCGACAGCTCAAGTACAACAGCGGCAACACGGACCTCGACCGCCTGAAGAGCGAACTGGGAGTCAACGACTCCGGCGAAGACTCCTATGACGAGCTCGCCGAGAAGTACGCTGACTTCGCAGAGGACTACGGCACGGAGGACCGCAAGGACGGCACCTCCGGTTGACCGGATGACATGGCGCCACTGCCCGGGATCCGGGCAGTGGCGTTCGTTTGGGCGTCAGGGGGACGCCAGGGCCTCGCTCACACCGGGCTCTTTCCTGCCGAGCAGTGCGGGATCGGGCTGGAGGGCCAGGTTGCCCATGGCCTTCATCATGGCGAGCGGCTCTCGCATATAGCCGGAGATCGTGGAGTCCGTGTACGGGCTGCCCATGCTGTCGTCCCCGACTCCCCACGCCTGGATCCCCGCGGCCCGGCACAACGCGACCGCCCGGGGCAGGTGAAAGCTCTGCGTGACGACGGTCAACCGCGTGACGCCGAAGATCCGTTTGGCGCGCGCACAGGAGTCCCACGTCTCCAGTCCCGCGAAGTCACGCACGATCTTGCGCTCCGGCACGCCCTTCCTCATCAGGTAGGCGCGCATCACCGTCGGCTCGTCATAACCCTTGACCCGGTTGTCACCGGAGACCAGCACCACCTTGACCTTCCCCCGCCGGTAGAGGTCAACGGCCAGATCGAGGCGCCGCGCCAGGAGCGGTGACGGCTGATCCCCTCCGATCCCCGCCCCGAGCACGAGCGCCACCGGCGTCTCGGGCACCTTCTCGACCGAGGACCTGTACCGAGCGGTGTCGGCGTAGGCCCAACCCGTCGGAATGAGCACCGCATACACCCCGAGCCCCCCAAGCACGCCCAGAGGGCCCGCCCAACGCCTCACCCATCCCCAGACTCCGCCTAGCCGCCAAAACCGTCCCACAGCCCACTGAGCCCCTTCGATGAACCGCACACCGGATCCGACGTCTCACACTGATCCAAAGTTCGCAATCCGCACCTCCACGAGCCCACCCAAACGCCCACCCGGCGACAAGGCACTGAACACCGCAGCGACGATCCGGGCAGCTCAACCACAGGCCCGGAGAGCGTCAAACTGATCGTCCCGCGCGACCGTCTCCCCTGCGCCTCACTCCCCCCAGCGCCCCCCAAACCCCTCACGGCCACCACGGGCACCACGAGCCCGCCGACGCCATGGCCGAGGCATCATGCCGACGCTCGGCGAACAGCCCCATCACGGGCTCCGCCGACTCCACCCGCACCACCACCGCACCCGTTCCCCAGCCTTGCCCTCCTTTCGCCAACGCTAGGAACGCCCAGAGCGCTCAGGCTGAGGCCCTCTCGCTGGATGGCGACTCACCGTCAGCGGTCGCGCCCCTCTCGTGCCCGCCTTCACCGTTCGGGGTTTTCTCCAGGCTGGCCCCATGCCGTGGGGAGCAACGCACGGCACTATTCCCGACCGTGGCCAGACGGCGTCGGCACCGAAGCTGGGAGCCATCGGGTCCACTCGACCTGCGGTTCTGGCCGCCGCAGCCGCTCCTGCTCGGTCTTGGCCAGTTCGTCCCAGCGCAGGATGTCGGCGCCCTGCTTTCCGAGGGCGGGCCGGGTCACGTTGCGGAACGCGGTGGCGTGCCGGGTCCTCGGGTACGGGTGCCGCGCCGGCACGCCCTCGCAGGTCCCGCCATCACTAAGGGGCTGTTCGGCGAAAGGATCATCGCCGAACAGGCCAACTTCTTCGGCAAGAACCCCACAGCGGCGTCGAGAGCATCAGCTGGTGTGCGAGGGCGGCGGTACGTTCCAGCACCTCGCGCGGCTGGCGGCCGCTGGCGAACTGCGTGGCGAGGCCGGGGCATCCGGCGGGCTGGCCACGGCCGCCGGGGCGCTAGGAGGCGGGGACGGCTCGGTGAAGGGAATCAGGGCAGCCGGGACGGTGACTGATGTGTGACGGCCTGGCCATCGGCCGCTTGCGGCGTTCGAGACGTCCATGCCGGGACGGCGGGCAGTGGGGCAGTGAGTCCCCGTGGGCAGGTGGGCGTCGAGTTATCCACAGAATGCGGTTCTACTGTTCTTGGCCGTCGCCGAGCGTGAGCATGGGTGGCAGCGGAGCTCGCTCAGATCGGGCGGCTCAGGAGAGGGTGGTGGTACCCGTGCCAGTGGTGATCTCGCCCAGGTGCCAGGAGGGGACGCCTCGGTCTCCGAGGAGGCGGAGGGCCGTGTCGGCGGCCTCGGGGCTCACGATGGCGGCCATGCCGACGCCCAGGTTGAACGTCTTGTCCATTTCGGCCTGTGGAACGCCGCCCCGGTCCTGGAGGGTCCGGAAGATGGCGGGGACCTCCCATGACGACCGGCTGAGCACGGCGTCCGCGGTCGGTGGCAGGGAACGGGCCAGGTTCGCGGCCAGACCACCGCCGGTGATGTGGGCGAACGCCCGGACGCCACCGGCGCGGGTCAGCGCCAGGCAGTCTTTGGCGTAAATGCGGGTGGGGGTGAGGAGTTCCTCGCCTAGCGGACGGTCCAGCTCGTCCGGCTGGGATTCCAGCGTCAGGTCCGTCGTAGCCAGGATGTGACGGACGAGGGAATAGCCGTTGGAGTGGATGCCGGACGACGCCATGGCGATGACGGCGTCCCCGGGGCGAACACGATCGGGTCCCAGGAGCTCGTCGGCCTCGACGACGCCCGTTCCGGCACCGGCGATATCGAACTCGTCCGCCTCGAGGAGACCCGGGTGCTCCGCGGTCTCCCCGCCGACCAGGGCGCAGCCCGCGAGGGCGCAGGCGTCGGCGATGCCGCCGACGATGTCTGCGATCCGCTCGGGGACGACCTTGCCGCAGGCGATGTAGTCGGTCATGAAGAGAGGTTCGGCGCCGCACACGGCCAGGTCGTCGATGACCATGCCGACCAGGTCGTGCCCGATGGTGTCGTACACGCCGAGGCGGCGGGCCAGGTCGACCTTGGTGCCGACCCCGTCGGTGGAGGTGGCGAGGAGGGGCCGCCGGTAGCGCAGGAACGCCGAGGCGTCGAACAGTCCCGCGAAGCCGCTGGCGTCGTCGACGACCTCGGGCCGCCGCGACCGGGCGACCCTCGATTTCATCAGCTCGACGGCGCGTTCGCCGGCGGCGATGTCGACTCCGGCGGCCTCGTACGAGGTCATCTCATCCTCTCGACGTGATCGGGAACGTTCCGGGACCGTCCCGGAACGGTGATCCGCTCAGGAGCGGCCGGCCTCCAGGAGGTGCTTGCCCCGGGCGTCCTGCTCCACCTCGATCGGGTAGACGCCGTCGAAACAGGCCCGGCACAGGTTGTCCTTGGGGATGCGGGAGGCGGAGATCAGCTCGTCCAGCGAGATGAAACCGAGGCTGTCGGCGCCGATGGAGTCGCGGATCTCCTCGACCGAGAGGTTTCCGGCGATCAGCTCGGCGCGGGTGGCGAAGTCGATGCCGTAGAAGCAGGGCCACGCCACGGGCGGGCTGGAGATCCTGACGTGCACCTCGGCGGCGCCGGCGTCGCGGAGCATCGAGACGATCGCGCGCTGGGTGTTGCCGCGCACGATCGAGTCGTCCACGACGACCAGGCGTTTGCCCTCGATCGTTTCGCGGAGCGGGTTCAGCTTGAGGCGGATGCCGAGCTGGCGGATGGTCTGGGACGGCTGGATGAACGTGCGCCCGACATAGGAGTTCTTCACCAGCCCCTGGCCATAGGGGATGCCGGACGCCTCGGCGTACCCGATCGCGGCCGGGGTGCCCGACTCGGGAGTCGGGATGACCATGTCGGCCTCGACGGGATGCTCGCGCGCCAGCCGGCGGCCGACCTCCACGCGGGTCGCCTGGACGCTGCGTCCGGCGATCGTGGTGTCGGGCCTGGCCAGGTACACGTACTCGAACAGGCAGCCCTTCGGCCGAGCCTCGGCGAAGCGCTCGGACCGGACACCGGCACCGTCGATCGCGACCATCTCGCCCGGCTCGATCTCCCGGACGAAACGGGCGCCGACGATGTCGAGCGCGGCGGTCTCGGACGCGACGACCCAGCCCCGGTCCTCCAGGTTGCCGAGGACGAGCGGACGGATGCCCTCGGGATCGCGGGCGGCGTACAGGGTGCCCTCGTCCATGAAGACCAGGGAGTACGCGCCCCGCGTCGCCGGAAGGATCTCCCGGGCCGCCGCCAGCGGCCCCGGGTCGGCCGTGTCACCGGCGGCCGGCGCGTCCTCGCCCGCGGTGCCGCTGGTGGCGAGAAGCGCCGTCAGAACCTCGGTGTCGGTGGTCGCGGTCAGCACGCCCGGCTCCAGCCGCGCCGCCAGCTCCGGCGTGTTGATCAGGTTGCCGTTGTGGACGAGTGCGAGCCCGCCGGTGTCGGTGGACCTGAATGTGGGCTGCGCGTTCTCCCACGTCGGCGAGCCGGTCGTGGAGTACCGGCAGTGGCCGACGGCGATGTGGCCGCGCAGCGTGTTCAGCACCGACTCGTCGAAGACCTGGGCGACGAGGCCCATGTCCTTGAACACGACGATGCGTGAGCCGTCGCTGACGGCGATTCCCGCCGACTCCTGCCCGCGGTGCTGGAGCGCGTACAGCCCGTAGTAGGTGAGCTTGCTCACCTCCGCCCGCGACGCCTGGTCCGCGGGGACCCAAACGCCGAAGACCCCGCAGGCGTCCTGCGGGGGGCGATCGGAGGGATCGATGTCGTGGCTCAGACGTCCATTACGGAGAGGCACGTTCGCCAGTCTAGATGCCCGGTTCACCTGCTCCGATCGGCGCATCTCCTTAAACGACCTTTACCCCCTGGGACCACGGCGTTCGCGCCGGGCGCGGGAATGTGGGGGGCGACACGGGGAGGTACGCATGACGATGCCTGGATACCGGACCTATTCGCCCCCGGCCCCGCCGGCGCGGAGCAGGCCGGCGAGGGTCTCCTTGGTGCTCGGCATCGTCGGCCTCGTGGGCCTCGCCGCCTGCCTGCTGGGCATGATCCCGGCGACCGTCGGCCTCGTCCTCGGCACGATCTCGCTGACCCGTCCGGACGCCGAGCGCGGCCCCGCCCTCACCGGCGTGATCTGTTCGGCCGTCGCCCTCGTCCTCGGGTCCGTGATCCTCCTCTGGCTGCTGAGCAAGGCCGCCCAGTGCGGCGACGTGTCCAAGTACCCGACCGACGCCGCCCGCCGCACATGCGTCGAACACGAGTTCCCCTTCGCCCAGCCCCCGAAGGTCCCCCCGTCCCAACCCGAAGCCCCCTAACCCGTCAGGACGTTGCCGGGTTTGAGGTCGTGGTGCAGGGCACCCGCCCGGTGCACCGCCGCCAGCGCGACCGCCATGCCGACCGCCAGGCGCTCCACGACGGCCCCACCGCGCACGCCCTCCTCGTCCACGAGCTGCTGCAGGGACGGACCGTCCACCCACTCGCTCACCACGTACGCCCGGTCACCCTCCACATCGGCGTCCAGGATCGCCGCCGTGCAGAACCCCGACACCTTCCGCACCGGTGTGAACGCGCACGCAGTTCAGGCAGTCGGGCCTGGTTGACGGGCGAGCTCACGCGGTGGACGTGCGGTGAGTCGCTGCGGGGCGGCGGCGAGCTGAAGCTCGGCGGCCGGGTGCTGCGAGACACGCCGCTCGCGGTGCGGCGGGGGACGGCCCCGGGCCGGTACCGCGCGTTCACGTCCCTGCATTACTGGGAGGACGCGGACGTCCGGCGCGCGGCGTCGATCGTGCCGTCCTGCCATGTGGTGGAGGTCCTGACCGGGGCCGGCGGCACGACCGGCGCGCGGGTCGTGCATGGCGGCCGCCGCACCGCCCGCCTGTTGTCGTCCCCGATCACTGGTTGATCAGCGCCCGCTCCCCGTCGGCCGATCACCGAGTTGCGCCCGATCACTACGAGGAGCCCCTCAGACACACCCACACCCGCGCCCACGCCTAATGGCGCAGGCCGCGCGGCGCCCCCAGCCCTGAACCGCCCTCGACAACAACCAGAGCACCTACCGAGCCCAGACAGGTCCCCTGCCTCGGCAGCCCCCGCGCACATCCTCACCCACGCGACCACCACCCCTTAGGCGCCCCGTACCACCGACGTCCACCAGCTCAGGGCCGCTCACCCCGGCAACCAGACTCCCCAACCGGGGCACCCACCAAGCCCAAACAGGACCACCGCATCAGCAACCACAGACACCCGTCACCCGCACGACCACCATCCCCTCAGGGCCCCGAACCACCGGCGTCTGCCAGCCCAGAGCCACCCACCCCGACAACCAGACCCCCAACCGAGGCACCCACCAAGCCCAGACAGGACCACCACTTCAGCAACCACAGACACACCCACACCACGCGACCACCGCCCCCTCGACGCCCCGAACTGCCGAGGCCTGGCAGCCCAGAGCCACTCGCCCTACGACCGGACCGTCCAACCGGGGCACCCACCAAGCCCAGACATGGCCACCGCTTCAGCAACCACGGGTGCCTGTCACCCGCGCGACCGCCCTCCCTCAGCGCCCCGAACCACCGGCATCTGCCAGCCCAGAGCCACCACCCCGACAACCAGCCCGCCAACCGGGGGCACCCACCGAGCCCAGACATGGCCACCGCTTGAACAGCCACAGGCACACCCGCACGACGACGACCCCCTCGGCGTGCCGAACCACCGACGTCCCGCTGCCCGGAGTCATCCACTCGACAGCCAGACCACGCAGCCAGACCAACCGCTGGGGCGTCCATCAAGCAGCGGCACCCAGCTGCCACACGACGCCCGCAGACACGCGGGGTGGAGGTCGAGCTTTTAGGTGGTGACTGGGCGGGGTTCGGTGGGCTGCTGTGGGCTGGGTGGCTCAGGGAAGGGGGAGGGGGAGGACGGCGGACAGGTCCGCACGGGAGCCGCTGGCGCGTACGCGGTTGGTGGTGAGGGCTTCCTGCCAGGTCAGGCGGCCGGTGGCCAGGCCGATCCAGGTCTCGGCGTCCATCTCCACCACATTCGGAGGGGTTCCCCGGGTATGGTGCGGCCCGTCGATGCACTGGACGGCGGCGTGCGGCGGGACGCGGACCTCCACCGATCGGCCGGGCGCCAGGTCCGCGAGCCGGTCGAGCAGGTAGCGCACCGCGCCCCTGACGACCGGGCGGGACGGTTCGGCGGTCCCGGCCTCGAGTGAGGCCAGGACGGTGTCGAGGGCGGCCCGGCGCAGGTCGGCGGGGTCGTCCGCGCCGGAGTACGGGGGCAGGCCGAGAGCGGCGCGCTCCTCGTTGAGGACGGCGGGGGAAAGCGGTGTCCGGGGCATCGCGACCGACGCTACCGGGTCGGCGGGCCTGGGCGTCCGGCCACCTGCGGCGCCGGAGGCGGTAACAATGGACCCCGGTGCCAGGCTTGGCCGAGTGGGAGCGACGAGTGGGAGCGGGACGGCGGTCCCCGGAGGACACGGAGGTTCGTCAGATGCCCGAGGCGCTGCCCTTGCAGCCCGGTGACCCGCGGAGACTCGGCGCGTACGAGATCACGGGCCGGCTCGGCGTGGGCGAGCAGGGCGCCGTGTTCCTCGGCAGGGACGCGGCGGCCCGGGTCGTGGCCGTGAAGTTGCTGCACGTGCGAATGAGCGGCGAGCCCGTGGCACGGTCCCGGTTCGCTGGGGCGTTCACACCGGCGCGGAAGGTGTCGGGGTTCTGCACGGCGGCGATTCTGGACGCCGATGTGGAGGGTGACCGGGCGTACGTGGTGAGCGAGTGGGTGGACGGTCCGTCCCTGCGGCAGCTCGTGGACGAGGAGGGCGTGCGCGGTGGGGCCGTCGTGGAGCGCCTGGCGGTTGGCATGGCGGTCGCGCTGGCGGCGGTGCACCGGGCGGGTGCCCTGCACCACGACCTCAAACCCGGCAACGTGCTGCTGGGCCGTGGCGGACCGCGGATGGGCGATTTCGGTATCGCGCACGCCCTGGAGGCGGTGAACGCGGCGTCCACGGGTGCGCTGGCGGAGGCTCCCGCCTACCGGGCTCCCGAGCAGCTCAGCGGCCAGGGCATCGGTCCCGCGGCCGACGTGTTCGCGTGGGCGGCGACGCTGTTGTTCGCGGCGACGGGCAAGCCGCCGTTCGGGGACGACTCGCCGTCGGAGGTCATGCAGCGCATCGTCTACGACGACCCCGACCTGTCGGCCGTCCCCGACTCCCTGCGGGAGGTCATGGCGGACGCGCTGGCGAAGAATCCGGCCGAGCGTCCGACGGCCAAGGGGCTCTTGGAGCGGCTTCTGGGCCAGGGGGGCGTGCTGGCCGGGCGTATGCCCGCCTCCATGGTGGAGGAGGGGCGCGCTCTCGTGTCCGGGGCGGTTCAGCCCCGCCCCGTGGAGACGCCACCCCGAGCAGCGGGGACGCCGCCCCAGCCGGTGGAGACGCCACCGCAGCCGGTGGAGATGCCGGCCTGGGCAGTGGAAGCGCCACCCCCGGCAGCGGGAGGGTCGCCACAGCCAGGGGAGACGCCACCCCGGGCAGCGGAGATGCCGCCCCAGCCAGGGGAGACGCCACCCTGGGCAGCGGGAGCTTCGCCACGGCCGGTGGAGACGCCATGGGCAGTGGAGACGCCACCCCGAGAAGCGCAGATGCCGCCCCAGCCGGGAGAGACGCCGGCCTGGGCAGGAGAGGCGCCGCCCCGGGCAGTCGAAGGGTCGCCTCGGCCGGTCGAGACGCCACCGCAGCCGGGGGAGATGCCGGCCTGGGCAAAGGAGACGCCGGCCTGGGCAGCGGAGATGACGCCCCAGCCGGGAGAGACGCCAGCCTGGGCAGAGGAGGCGTCAGCTCGGGTGGTGGAGACGCCGTCTTCGACTGCGCCGACCGGGTTCGGGTCGGGTGGCCAGAGTGGTGGTGTGCCGAGCTCCGGCTTCGCTCCTGCGGGTGGTTCCGTCCTGGAAGGTTCGGACGCTTTGGGGCAGGGGCCTATGGGGCCGCCTTCGGTGAGTTCCGGCTTCGGTGCTTCAGGATCTGCCGGCAATGGCAGCCAGTGGGGCCCTGCTGCGGGAGGTGGTTCTGGGGCCGGGGGTCCGGGAGCCGGGTTCGCGGGTCCGGGCATGGGGTTCGCCGGTAGCGGTGGCCCTGCGGCCGTCCCGGAGAGTCAGTTCGGTGGGCCCTGGCCCGTGGCGGACCTGCCGCGCTCCCCCATGGGCGCGCCGCCGCCTGGGCCCGGCCTCGCGCACTCGCCGGGGAACGCGGAGGCGCTCGGCCAGGGTAGGCCGAAGTCAGCGAAGCCCGCGAAATCCGCGAAGTCAGCGCCGGAGGTGGTCGAGCTCGACCCGACGGCGTTCGAGTCGACCGCGATGTTCGGCGCGGTCGGGGAGGCGACGACCGCGTTCGACGCGGTGGGGCCCGCCGCCGAGCCGACGGCGACCTTCGACGCGGTCGGCGGGGCGACGACGACGTTCGACGTGCTGGACGGCGGCCCGCCGCCCGGCGGAATGAACTCCGCGCCGGACGGCGGGGCGACCGCGGTCTTCGGCGCGATCGGCCCCGGAGAACCCGCCGGACGGCCGTCCCCGGCCCCGCCCCTGATTCCCGGGATGGCGCCGCCGCACGGCGGGGGGCGGCACAAGACGGGCGGACTGCCCTCGGTCCGGCTGCGCCGTCCGAGCAACCATGTGCTGGGGGTGGCGCTGTCGCTGACGATCGGGGTGGGCGTCGGCATCGCGATCATCGCGCTGGTGCTGTGGCCGCAGCTCAAGGACGACGGACCGGCGCCCACGGCCGGGAAGGGCCCCGCGCCGTCCGGGAACCGTCCGGTGACGGTGATCCCGCAGTCCTTCGCCGGGACGTGGAAGGGGACGGTCGTCAACCGGAACCGGAACGTGTCCTTCCCGATCGAGGTGACCTTCGAGAGCGGCGGCACCACGGCGCAGGCGCTGTACCCGCGGGAGAAGTGCAACGGCAGGCTGACGCTGAGCAAGGGGACGGAGCGGTCGCTGAACATGGCGCTGGCCGTCCCGCCGCCGTGCACGGACGGGACGGTGCAGATCACCCGGCAGCAGGACGGGACGCTCCAGTACACGTGGAACAAGCCCGGCACACAGCTCAGCTATGCGGGCCGCCTCAGCCGCAACTGAGTTGTGACAGGGCAAGATGCCCGCTTTACCAGCCTTTATCTGGACAGATCCGCTAGGGTGCCGTCGGTCGAAGCCTCGACGACCTCGCTCTCGACGACCCCGTGCTCGACGGCCCGGCCTCGATGGCCCGGCCTCGACGGGGCCCGCCGAGAGCGCCCCCACGACAGAAGGAGACGTCTTGCGGGCTGTCCACCGGAGGCTCTTGCTGGTCGGTACCGTCGCGGCCTGCGTGGGCGGCGCGGCGACGCTCCCGAGCCTCGCCGCCGACCCGTCCCCCTCACTCGTCCGGGTGACGGCCGCCGCGGGCACCCCGCTGCCCGGCCGCTACATCGTCACGCTGAAGCACGGGGCGTCCACCGACTCGACCGCGCGGAAGGTGCGCGCCACGGGCGTCCAGCGCTTCGACGGCGTCCTCAACGGCTTCGCCGCGCGGCTGGACGGCGGTCAGCTCGGCAGGCTGCGCCGCGACCGTGACGTCGCCGCCATCGAGCAGGACCAGGTCGCCAAGATCGCGTCCAAGACCCAGCGCGCCCCGCTGCCCTGGGGCCTCGACCGCATCGACCAGCGCAAGCGCGCGCTGTCGAAGACCTACACCTACAACTCCACCGGCACCGGAGTGACCGCCTACATCATCGACACCGGCATCGTGGCCGGGCACCCGCAGTTCGGCGGGCGCGCGTCCGTCGCCTGGTGGGCCAGCGGTTTCTCCAACGGCACCGACTGCAACGGCCACGGTACGCACGTCGCCGGGACCGTCGGTTCCAAGACCTACGGCGTCGCCAAGAACGTCAAGTTGCGGGCGCTGCGCGTGCTCGGCTGCGACGGCACCGGTGCGGTGTCCGGCCTGGTCGCCGCCGCGAACTGGTTGCGCACCCACGCCGCCAAGCCGGCCGTCGCGAACATCTCCATCGGCGCGCCGAAGTCCGCGGCGCTCAACACCGCGGTGACGAACCTGTCCAAGTCGGGCGTGTTCGTGTCCGTGGCGGCGGGCAACGAGAACGTGGACGCCTGCACGGCCTCCCCGTCCAGCGCCGGATGGGTCATGACGGTCGGCGCGACGACCACCTACGACAACCGCGCGGACTTCTCCAACTGGGGCAAGTGCGTCGACATCAACGCCCCCGGTTACGGGATCACCTCCACCTGGAAGAACAACGGCACAAAGACCCTCAACGGGACGTCCATGGCCACGCCGCACGTCAGCGGCGTCGCCGCGCTCTACCTGAGCACGCACCGCGGCGCGACCTTCCCGCAGGTGCAGAAATGGCTGAACGACAACGCCACCCGCAACGTCCTCGGCCGCCTGCGCGGCGGCCAGGCCAACAGGCTCCTCTACAAGGGGAACCTGTGAGTCCCGTCACGTAGGATGGCCCGGCTCCCAGCAAGGGGGCCGGGCTTGCCGGCTTCGAGCCGTCCCCGGCTGCGCCGGGGTCTAATCTTGGCCAGGCAACGGACGGATCAACCCAGTTCATCATCGTCCGGCGGCACGAGCCCGGGATCCGTCCCGGACGAGCCGGCCGGACGGGCCGAATCCCGCGGCGCGAGCCCGGGGACCGGGGACCCACTCTCCAGGCGGTCGGCGACCGCCTGGACGGGGTGAATTCGCGGGCCGCACGGCACGCGATAGGGCTCGCTCCAGCCCGAACCCGTCAGCTAACCCGGCAGGCCGATGAGGAGAGGAGAGCACGTGGAGACCCCCACCTCCACTGTTCGGCGCGGTGGACTGCGCCACGGTCGACGGCGCGGCCGACGGCGCGCCGCCGTGGCCCTCGTGGTCCTCGCCGCCTCCGTGCCGCTGACCGGCGGGGCCGTCCCGCCGGCGTCGGCCGACCCGTCCGCATCCGTGCTGACAAGATCCGTGCTGACAAGATCCGTGCTGACAAGCGCCGCGCTGGCGGCCGCCCTGCCGGCTGACCCGGGCGGCAACGGCAAGTTCGGCAAGCTCAACGCGCAGATCGAGCGGCTCGACAAGGCCTACGGCGGCGACCTCGCGAAGCTGAAGGACGCCCAGTTCGCGGCCAAGACCGCGCTGGACAAGTCCAAGGTGCTGCAAAGCGACCTCGACGGCGCCCGCGACCTCGTCGCGCGCATGGCCGCGAGCCAGTACATGACGGGCGGGCAGGACCCGACCATCGCCGTCCTCTCCGCGGACAGTCCGTCCGACCTGCTGAGCAACGCCACGCTGATCAGCCATGTCGCGCAGAACAAGGCGGCGAGGGTCGAGCAGATCAAGACATTGGTCGACCAGCAGTCCCAGGCCCGCAAGCAGGCCCAGGAGAAGATCGCGGAACTGCAGAAGGAGATCAAGGATCTGCTCTCGCAGAAGACCCGCATCCGCAACCTGGTGAAGAAGTACAAACCGGAGTCGCCGAGCGTCGGCATGGGCGGCGTGACGCCCCGGATGCTCAAGGTGAAGAACACCATCGACACGGAGATGGGCCCGTTCCCCACGATCGGCTGCGTCCGCACCGGCGGCGACCCGCAGGACCACGCCACCGGCCGGGCCTGCGACTTCATGGTGACGACGGGCGGCGTGATGGCCAGCGGCGGCGCCCAGGCCCTCGGCGACCGGACGGCCGCGTACGCGATCGCGCACGCGAGCGCGCTCGGCATCAAGTACATCATCTGGCGGCAGCGCATCTACGACCTGCGCAGCCCCGGCTGGCGCGGCATGGAGAACCGTGGCGGCGTGACCGCGAACCACTACGACCACGTCCACATCTCGGTCTTCTAAATGGCGCTCTTCTAGATAGCGGCTCTAGTCGCGTGGTTCAGAAACGCTATGGCGCCCCCTGGAAGCTCCAGGGGGCGCCGGTGCGTCTTCGCCAGGGTCAGCCCGCGTAGCTCGGCAGCGTCCGCTCGTGGGACTCGCGGAGCTCGGCCAGCGGGATCGAGAACAGCTCCTGCTGCTCGGAGGCGGACGACACGGTCAGCGCGTCACCGCCGGCGACGCCGAGCTGGGCCACGGGGACGCCCGCGGCCTCGCACATCGCCGCGAGGCGCGCCTCGGCGCCGGGCGTGACCGCCACCATCGCGCGAGCGACGGACTCGCTGAACAGCGACACGAACGGGTCGCCGGTCAGCGTGACCCGGGCACCGAGCCCGCCGCGCAGGCACGCCTCGACCAGCGCCTGGGACAGGCCGCCGTCCGACAGGTCGTGCACGGCGGAGACCAGGCCGTCCCGGACGGCGGCGACCAGCACGCCCGCCAGCGCCGCCTCGGCGGCCAGGTCGACCAGCGGCGGCAGGCCGCCCAGGTGCCCGTAGACGACGTGCGCCCATTCCGAGCCGCCGAACTCCTCGCGCGTCTCGCCGAGCAGCGCGAGCGTCGCGCCGTCGGAGGTGAGCGACATGTTCACCCGGCGGCGGACGTCGTCGTGGACGCCGAGCACGCCGATGACCGGCGTCGGGTTGATCGGCGTGGTGCCCGTCTGGTTGTAGAAGGACACGTTGCCGCCCGTGACCGGCACGCCGAGGTACTGGCAGGCGTCCGCCAGGCCCTCGACCGCGCGGGCGAACTGCCACATGACGCCCGGGTCCTCCGGGGAACCGAAGTTGAGGCAGTTGGTGACCGCGAGCGGCCGGGCGCCGGTGGCGGCGACGTTACGGTACGCCTCCGACAGCGCGAGCTGCGCGCCCGCGTACGGGTCGAGACGCGCGTAGCGTCCGTTGCCGTCCAGCGACAGCGCGATGCCGAGGCCCGACTCGTCGTCGATCCGGACGACGCCCGCGTTCTCCGGCATGGCCAGCACCGTGTTGCCGAGGACGTACCGGTCGTACTGCGAGGTCACCCACGTCTTGCTCGCCAGGTTCGGGGAACCGGCCAGCCACAGGACGGTGCGGCGCAGCTCGTCCCCGTTGGACGGGCGCGTCAGCCGCCCCGGCGTGTCGGCCTGCAGCGCGCCCAGGTCGTGCGGGGGCGCGTACGGGCGCCGGTACACCGGCCCCTCGTCGGCGGCGGTGACCGGCGGGATGTCGACGATCGTCTCGCCCCGCCACGTCATGACCAGCCGGCCGGTGTCGGTGACGGTGCCGATGACGGTCGCGGGGATCTCCCAGCGGCCGCAGATCTCCATGAAGCGGTCGACCTTGTCGGGGGTGACGACCGCCATCATGCGCTCCTGCGACTCGCTCATGAGGATCTCCTCGGGGAGGAGCGTCGCGTCGCGCAGCGGGACCGTGTCGAGGTCGACGTGCATGCCGCCGGTGCCGGCGGCGGCCAGCTCCGTCGTCGCGCACGACACCCCGGCCGCGCCGAGGTCCTGGATGCCGACCACGAGGTCCTCGCGGAACAGCTCCAGGCAGCACTCGATGAGCAGCTTCTCCATGAACGGGTCGCCGACCTGGACGCTCGGCCGCTTCTGGTGCGACTCCTCGTCGAATGTCGCCGACGCCAGGACGGACGCGCCGCCGATGCCGTCCGGGCCCGTCCGGGCACCGAACAGGATCACCTGGTTGCCGGGGCCGGGCGCCACCGCGCGCTTGATGTCCTCGTGCTTCATCACGCCCACGCACAGCGCGTTGACGAGCGGGTTCTGCGCGTAGCAGGCGTCGAAGACCGTCTCGCCGCCGATGTTGGGCAGGCCGAGGGAGTTGCCGTAGCCGCCGACTCCGGCGACCACGCCGGGCAGCACGCGCTGGGTGTCGGGGGCGTCCGCCGGGCCGAAGCGCAGCGAGTCCATCACCGCGACCGGCCGGGCACCCATCGACATGATGTCGCGGACGATGCCGCCGACACCGGTCGCGGCGCCCTGATAAGGCTCGACATAGGACGGGTGGTTATGCGACTCCACCTTGAAGGTGACCGCCCACCCCTGGCCGACGTCCACCACACCGGCGTTCTCACCCATGCCGACTAGAAGCGCATCGGTTTTCGGGGCCTTGTCGCCGAATTGGCGCAGGTGCACCTTGGAGCTCTTGTAGGAGCAGTGTTCGCTCCACATCACCGAGTAAATGGCCAGCTCGGCGGACGTGGGACGGCGCCCGAGGATGCTGCGGACCCGCTGGTACTCCTCATCGTTCATGCCCAGCTCGGCGTACGGCTGCGGCCGCTCCGGCGTGGCCGCGGCGATCGCGACGGTGTCGGTGCCGAGCTCGGCGGCGGGGAGGGCGGGGCGTCCGGCCGCCCCGGGGGCGACCGGCTGCGGGCCGGTGCCGGGGCCGTCGATCATGCGCTGCGGGCCGGTGCCCGCCGCGTCCACCGCCGGCTGGGGACCGGTGCCCGGTCCGCCGACCGCGGGCTGCGGGCCGGTACCCGAGCCGACTGCGGGCTGCGGGCCTGTGCCCGTCCCGACCGCGGGCTGCGGGCCCGTCCCAGAACCGCCGGCGGGACCACCGGCAGAGCCGAGCACAGGGCTGGTGGCAGGGCCGGTGACAGGGCCGGTGACAGGGCCGGTGACGGTCGGCAGGGGGCCGGTGCCGCTGACGGTGGGCAGGGGACCGGTGCCCGTCCCGACCGTGGGAAGGGGGCCGGTAGCAGGGCGGTCACTGTCGAGGGGGTGCTGCGGCGCCGGTACGACGGCGGGCAGCGGACCCGTCCCGAACGTGGGCTGGGGGCCCGACCCGGGACCGGCGGAAAGCGGCGGAACCGGACTCGGGCTGACCGCGGGAAGGGGGCCCGTGCCGTACCCGACGGCGGGCAGCGGGCCGGTTCCCAGCGCGGGCTGGGGGCCGGTGTTCGTCCCGACGGCGGGCTGCGGGCCCGTCCCCGGGCCGACGGAGGGCCGCGGAGCGCCGGGGGGCTGCGGCACCGGGGAGATCGCGGGCAGCGGGCCGGTCTGGTAGCCGGGGGCGCGCTGCGGACCGGTGCCGTTCTCGGGCGCGACGGGAAGCGCGGGCGCGCCCGGCTCGGACGGCGCATCCGACCGCTCCTCGGCCAGTGCGCGCGCGAACTCCGGCGCCGCGACCGCGGACGGCACGCCGCCGAGCGGCACGCCCGCGGGGTCGCCTGCGCCGGACTGGACGCCGGACTGGACGGGGGACTGGGCGGCGTCGCCCTCCTCCAGCATGGCCTCGAAGGCCTGCGTCACCGCCGGGTCGACGGGCTGGAGCTCGGGGTCGTCGGCGTCGGACTTGAGCTCGCCGAGCCACTCCAGCGAGGGCTCGTCCGAGGTGTCGCGGGCGCCCCGGCCGTCCGGCCGTCCGGACGCGTTGGGCCGTTGCTCGCTCATGCGTTGACCAGTCTCTTGACGATCGAGGTGAAGAAGCCGAGCCCGTCGGTGGACGGGCCGGTCAGGGACTCCACGGCATGCTCGGGGTGGGGCATGAGCCCGACCACGTTGCCGGCCTCGTTGCAGATCCCGGCGATGTCGTCGAGGGAGCCGTTGGGGTTCAGGTCGAGGTAGCGCGCGACGATCCGGCCCGAGGCGGCCAGTTCGAGCAGCGTCTCCCGGTCGGCGACGTAGCGGCCGTCGACGTTCTTGATCGGGATGACGATCTCCTGCCCCTCCCGGTACTCGGCCGTCCAGGCGGTGCCGGTGTTCTCGACGCGCAGCCGCTGGTCGCGGCAGACGAAGTGCAGGCCCGCGTTGGGCAGCAGCGCGCCCGGCAGCAGGTGCGACTCGCACAGCACCTGGAAGCCGTTGCAGATGCCGAGGACGGGCAGGCCCGCCTTGGCGGCGGCCACCAGCTCGACCATCAGCGGCGCGAACCGGGCGATCGCCCCGGCGCGCAGGTAGTCCCCGTAGGAGAAACCGCCCGGCAGCACGACCGCGTCGACCCCTTGCAGGTCATGGTCGGCGTGCCAGAGGGCGACCGGCTCCGCGCCGGCCAGCCGCACGGCCCGTGCGGCGTCTCTGTCGTCCAGGGAACCTGGGAAGGTGATGACCCCAACCCGGGCAGCGTCCATCTGTTCTGTTCCTCCGAAATGAGGTGCGGCCGGGACGGGCGGGTCTCATCCGCCGATCACCCCGCTACGCGTCGCAATCCCCCCGCGCGCGTACCAATCTACCCGGCGCTGTGCATGAGCCTGCGCTCGAGGCGCCGTACCAGCGCCTCGTCACGCCAGGTCAGCCGCTTCCGCAGGTGAACGACGGTGCCCCGGCCGGGCGTGGAGTCGATGTCGAGATCGTCCACCAGCGCCCGCATGATCTTAATGCCGCGCCCGGACTCGCTCAAAACCCCCCGGTCGGCGGGAGCCGGGCGCGAGCCGCGGCCCCAGTCGGTGATCTTGAGGGTGCAGGCGTCCTCGTCCACCTCGCCGACGACCTCGTAGTCGCCCGACGAGCGCGCGTGCAGGACGACGTTCGTGCACGCCTCCGACGCCGCCACGACGAGATCGGCGACGCAGTCCTCGGCGGCCCCGAGACCCCGCAGGGCGTCCCCCACCACCCGCCGGATCACCGGGATGCTCAGTGCGTCGCGCGGCAAAGCGAGCGAGAACCGCATGTCCACCCGGCACCTCGTGTCATGCCCCGGGCTTCCTGGTCAAGCCCCCGGTCCCGGAGCGTGCTCGACGACTCGACGCAGCTAAGGCTTCCCCGGCGGAATCTTCCGTAACCGCTACAGTGCCGGGTCTTTGAGTGAAATCTCGTCGGCACCGGCAGGGGACCTGGAACGCGTGGAACGCACCACCACCATGCGACTACCGCGCAATTTCATCCCAATTCCGGCCGGAGGCATCTCACACGATAAACCGGTCCAGGTCGGGAGCTATACCGGTCAAATAACGCGAACCTCGAAATTCTCAATGACCGGGTTCGCCAGCAGCGTCTCGGCGATCTTGTGGACGCGCTCCAGCGCCTCCTCGTCCGCCGGCCCCTCGAGCTCCACCTCGAACCGCTTGCCCTGCCGGACGGCGACGACGCCCTCGAAGCCCATCTGCGGCAGCTTCCTGGCGATCGCCTGACCCTGCGGGTCGAGGATCTCCGGCTTCAGCATGACGTCGACGACGACACGCGCCACATCCGCCCCCTCACTGGTCTGCGCCTTCCTTACGATCCTGAAGGGTACGGCACCATGGGCCTCAACACCCCACCCGCACCCCCGGAGCCGCCCGATGAACATCGAGGACCTCACGCCCTCGGAGCGTCGCCTCTGGGAGGCGTTCCCGCGCGGCGAATCCATAGACCTGTCCACGGGCGACCCCACCCTGGACGACCCGGCCAACACCACCCAGTGGGGACACGACCGCCTGGTCCGGGCCGAAGTCCTCGTCGCCCTGCTCGTCGGCGCCGTCGAACCCGAAGCCGGCCAGGTCCCGGCCGTCCGGCTGAGCGGCGCCCGGATCACCGGCTCCCTGAACCTCGGGCACGCCGAGGTCCACGTCCCCCTAGCGCTCACCAACTGCTCCTTCGACGAGGCGCCCCACCTGTACTGGGCGAGCATGAACAGCGTCCACCTGATGCGCTGCCGCCTGCCGGGCCTCGTCGCGTCCGGCACGCGCGTGGACGGCCACATGTGGCTGGAGGGCAGCCGGATCTCCGGCGGGCTGTGGCTGGACGGCGCCAACATCACCGGCATCCTCAACATGTCCGGCGTCCAGCTCACGAACCCGGGCGGCGACGCGCTGCTCGCCGACCGCCTCACCGTCGAGGCGAACGTGTACTGCGACCAGGGGTTCACGGCCAACGGCGAGGTCCGCCTCCCGGGCGCGCGCGTCGGCGGCCAGCTCATCTTCCGCGAGGCCCGCCTGTACAACCCGACCGGCGCCGCCCTGTACGCCAGCCGCCTCGACGTGGCCGCGAACGTCTTCTGCGACGGCGGGTTCGCCGCCGAGGGCGAGGTCCGCCTCCGCGGCGCCCGCGTAGGTGGCTACCTCTCCTTCGTCGGAGCCCACCTCACCCACCCCGAGCGCACCGCCCTCAACGCCGACGACCTCGCCGTGGAGACCGACGTCTACTGCTCCGACGGATTCACCGCCACCGGAGCCGTCAGCTTCGCCGGAGCCCGCATCGCCGGCCAGCTCAGCCTCCGCGGCGCCCGCCTGCAGCACCCGCAGGGAACCGCCCTCAGCTTGCAGCGCCTCCAGGCAGAAGAGGTCCTGCTCCGTCCCGCGGAGCCCATCCAAGGCGTCGCGGACCTCTCCTATGCCCGCATCAACCTCATGCGCGACGACGCCAAAACCTGGCCCGACCGCCTCCAACTCGACGGCCTGCAGTACGAGACCCTCGACCCGCCCCTCACCGCCCGGGTTCGTCTCGCCTGGCTCCGCCGTGACAACGATGGCTACGCCCCCCAGCCCTACGAGCGCCTCGCCCAGACCTACCGCTCCCTCGGCCTGGACGCCGACGGCCGCTCCATCCTGCTCGCCAAGGCCCGCGACCGCCGCCGCACCCAGGGCATCCCCCACAAGGTCGTCGGCTGGTTCCAGGACATCCTCGTCGGCTACGGCTACCGCCCCTTCCGCGCCGCGAGCTGGCTGATCGGCCTCCTCGCCTTCGGGACGATCGTCTTCTCCGTCCACAAGCCCGAGGTACTGGACGACGGCCACCGCCCCCATTTCAACGCCTTCTTCTACACCCTCGACCTCCTGCTCCCGATCGGCAGCCTCGGCCAAGAGGTCGAATTCGCCCCCAAGGGCATCTATCAATGGATCGCCAACTTCATCGTCGCCGGCGGCCTCGTCCTCGGCCTGACCGTGGCCGCCGGCGCCACCCGGGCACTGTCCCGCGAATAAAACACCATTCGCCCGTTTTATTCTTTCGCCCTTCAAAAAAGTCGATACACCGGTCAATGGCCCCCCTCTAGGCTGTTCCCGCGCACATCGGCGAAAGGGCGGGCGGGAATGGTCATCAGGGTCGACGCGCGGGCCGTCCAGTCCGAGCTCGGTGCCGTGTCGAGCGCGATGGCCGAGGTGACCCGCCTGATGGGCCCGCAGATCTGGCAGGGCGGCTCGGCCGCCGCCTTCACCACCGACCTCCAGGGGCACAATCGGTCGCTGAACCGGATGATGCGGGAGATCATCCGCACCGTCGTACACTTCAACCGCACACCGTCCAACCTGGAATTACCGACCATTCCCGGCGTCACTCCCGCCACCGGCCGCCCCGGCGTCGCCTCCGTCTCCCCCAACGGCCTCGAACGGCTCGAAACGGCTCTGAACCGCGCGGCCGACCGCCTGCCGCAATCGGGCAAGATGATCCGCGGCCTCCTCGCGGTCGTCTATCCCGACATCCCGAGCACCGCGGCCTGCGACCGCACCGCCTCATGGTGCCGCGACCAGGCGTCCCGCATGCGCACCCGCATCATGTACGCCCTGGCCGAGAACCAGGTGAACCCCGTCCTGCTCATCAGCTCCCCGCTCTCCCCCGTCCCCGACACCGAACGCTTCGGCGCCAAGGAAATGACCGACCTGGGCCGCCTCCAAGCCCTCGCCTGGAACAAGACCCGAAGCGACCCGACGGCGTCCACCCCCGAGCTCATCTCCGAGATCACCCGGACCCTCCGCGCGAACACCAAGGACGAGGGCTACCTCAACGCGTTCTTCAACAACGTCCCCAAGGGCTCGATGGGCAAGCTCGCCTACGACCTCCACCGCCGGCACGGCGGCAGCGGCCTCACCCCTGAGGACAAGAAGACCGTCGGCGACATCGGCACCGCCCTCGCCTCCCTCTCCCGTACAAAGAACGGCCAAGCGGCCGTAGCCAACGCCCTCGGCCCCATCGGCGCCGACATGCCGGGCCAGGCACTGTTGGTCAGGCTCAGCGCCCCGAACGTCAAATGGAGCTCCGCCGTCCTGGCGGACATGGCCAGAGCCGCCCTCCGCTGGCGCCAGCAATACCCGTCCTACGTCATCACCAGGAAGGTGATCATCGACCACACCGTGGTCAGGACGGCGGCCAACCAGCCGGACCACCGCCGGTGGTGGAACGACTGGGACCTGGACCCCTCTGGTGACCCCTCGGACCTCAGACCGTACGACCCCGCACTCAACGTTCTCGGCCGCATCTCCCAGCAGCAAGATCTCACTGCGGCCCGCACTCTGGCCGCCACGAACCTGGAGTCTGCCTTCAGCATCAAGGACGCCGAAAAGGCGGACGCCCTGACCTGGCTCACCCGAGGCAACGGCGGCACCTACGCGTCGCTCCTCACCGCTCCCGACTGGCCGGACGGCGGCAAGGCGGCCGGCTCTGTCATAGCCCTGGCCACCACACCCGAAAGGGGCCATGAAAAAGAGGCCGCACTCAACGCCGCTGAGATCATGAAGACCGTGGCCTGGTGGAACGACAAAGGCCGCGAAAAGCTGGACAAGGACCTAAGGCAGGATGGCCCACCGGATCTGCTCCCCTGGTTCGACATCCTTCCCAGCCAGAGTGAAACGGCCCCCGGCATGGCCCACACCAAGCACTACGCCGCTGAACTGGGGCCCGGCCTCCAGAGTGGTCTCCTGACAATGACCCGTATGCACATCCCCATGATCGCCGATGCCGATGCCTCCAGCGCCGGATCCGGGCTTCCGAACCGGGATCACGCAACCGGACGCACATATGTCGATATCGGTGGACAGGATGTCCAGCAGTTCCTTCGAACGTTCGCGGCGGACGACAGGAGTTGGACTCAAATCGCCATGGACACACAGAAGTTCCGTCAACTGCTCTTCACGTGGGGCCTACGCGACAGGCGATGGCCGACGGCACAGCGAAGGGCCGGGCAAATGGAAGGAAACCTCATAGCGGCGTTCGGTAAGGAGCGGCTCACTCGAGAGGCCCTCACCCAGCAGCAGTACGACGAGGCGAAGAAGCATCTGGGGGTCCTCCGCGACCTCGGCGCCACCGTACTCGGCAGCACACAGGTCGGCGCGGTCCCCGGAGTGACAGACGCCTACACCATGGGCACCGACCTGGCACTGGACAAGATCAAATATGCACCCTACGAGAAAAAGGTTCAGCAAATCCATTCCGCTTACTCGAACTATTCCGACCAATTATATCTCGATCTTGCGCGTGCAATTCGGTCTTGGAAAGGAGAACACACGGGCGACCCCCAGCTCGACAGGGCACTCAAAGAGTGGTCGTCATCTCCGGAAGGCAACAGCCAGATCATTAAGGCGGTCAAAGACTTCATCGTTTCCGCCCCCAAGGCAGGACCCGTCACAAGTGGGGAGGATCTCATCGCCACCTCCGAAGGAGGATCGGACCATAACACCGGGCACGAGTGACGACGAGGCCGACCACCGATGCCCTTGTCAGCCAGAAATATGATCGGGCAGTCGGAACGAGTAGATGAGCCCACAGTACTTATCGCCCATCACATACGCCCCGTCAGCCGACTTCACCATGCCAGTGGGCTTGGCCGAGGCGACGGCAGCCATCGACCCATTAAAATCATCACACTTCTTCTGCGTCCCGAAAGAGAGCGACTCCAAACTGCCGTCCAGTTTCAACAACGTGGGACGCGGCCGCTGCTCCAAGGCGGACACCCCACCGAGCAAGAGAATCGAGCCATTACTCAATGGGGCCATCTCCGTCCAGGGGGGCATTTTTTGGACGGTGGCCGGGAATCTGAATCCACGGGACGCTCCGTCATCGCCGACACGCAGCAGCCCAGTATGCCCCAAGGTGACAATGCCCCGCCGACCATCCGGAATCAGGCCAGTGGGCTGAAAAGGTGCGGGCGCGGCCTCCGATAGCGCCTTCTCATAGCCCTGGGGCCGCCATCGCCTTAGGGCATTTCGACCGACAACCTCAAAGAGTTGTCCAGCACTCGAGATCAGGACCGGGACACCGTCACCACGGATCGTGAACAGCGAGCCCTTCCAGTGCTTGCCCAACTCGTCGCGCTCTTCAGTCGAGACCACTTTGGCCAAGGGGTCGAGCACCTCGAAGCGGGTTCTCGCTTCCCCGTCTGCACCCAAGACGTCGGTCTTCTCAAGAGTGGATAGGTTCACCTTGACCAAGTGAACCCCCGCCGAAGAGAGCATCATCCACAGTTGGCCACCCGCCGCAAACAGTTGATCAGCACCAATGCCGATGGGAAGTGCGGAGATGCTTCCGTTCCGCTCGAGTCGGGCTACGACCTTGCCCATCTCACCCGTGACAGGAAAATAGACGGCGCCGGTCCGCTGGTCGAGCGCCAGACCGCCGTTCGAATGGGCGCTGGCACGCAGCGCGTATTCCCCGTCCCGAGGTGGGCGGTGGATGTTCGGATCCCCCGCAATGATCACGACCTGGCCGGGGTGGGTGGGTTTGGGGGTGGGGTTGAAGGACGGGGTGTGCTTGCCCGTCGTGCAGGACGCCAGGGTTGCGGCTAGGGCGACAGCGGCGGTGACGCGGGTGTGACGCACCTGTTGATGATGCCAGCAACGGGGGCGTGGGACGAGCGTTCTGCTTTGAGTTCGTCACGGTGCGTGCTCGCGTCCACGTGTCTTTGGGGGGTGGCGGGGGTGATGGGTCGGCCTGGCGAGGAGGCATGGGGCGGACGCGTCCGTCCCGCCGAGATCGGCTGGGGGTGATTCGTGGGGCGGGCGGCTGGGGTTCGGTGGTTGCGAGCTTCGTGGCTCTGGGGGGTAAAGGGATGGGTGGCGTGGGGTAGGTCACGTTTGGGCGGGGTGTGTGGGTTTCGCGGGTAGGAGGGTGGGTGGAGGACTTGCATCACAGGGTGTGATGTCTGCCACGATGGCATTAGCGGCTTTTGGGGCCCCTACCGGGGCAGAAGGGCGCTGACACCGGCCGGCATGCGGCGATCCCGCGTACCGGCCCCGAACGAGGAGTGTCATCGATGACGATCGACTCCGTACGCGGCGCGCCGGACACCCCCGGGCTCGCCGAGCCCGAGCTCGTCCAGCTGCTGACCCCCGAGGGGGAGCGCGTCGAGCATCCGGACTATCCGCTGGACCTGAGCGCCGAGGAGGTCCGGGACCTGTACCGCGACCTGGTGACGGTCCGGCGCATCGACCTGGAGGCGGTGGCGCTCACCCGGCAGGGGGAGCTCGGACTCTGGGCGTCGCTGCTGGGGCAGGAGGCGGCGCAGATCGGGTCCGGACGGGCCCTGGGCGAGCACGACATGGTGTTCCCGACGTACCGGGAGCACGCCGTGGCGTGGTGCCGGGGTGTGGAGCCGGTGCGGCTGCTGGGGATGTTCCGCGGGGTGAACCACGGCGGGTGGGATCCCGCCGAGCACAAGTTCCACTTGTACACCATCGTGATCGGCAGCCAGACGCTGCACGCGACGGGGTACGCGATGGGCGTCCAGCGGGACGGGGTGCTGGGCACGCCGTCGGCGGGGGCGACCATCGCCTACTTCGGGGACGGGGCGACGTCGCAGGGGGACGTGAACGAGGCGTTCGTGTTCTCGTCGGTGTTCAACGCGCCGATCGTGTTCTTCTGCCAGAACAACCAGTGGGCCATTTCGGAGCCGTTGGAGAAGCAGTCGCGGATCCCCCTGTACAAGCGGGCGCAGGGATACGGGTTCCCCGGGGTGCGGGTGGACGGGAACGACGTTTTCGCGTGCCTGGCCGTGACACGGAAGGCATTGGAGAACGCCCGGACGGGGCAGGGGCCCACATTGATCGAGGCGTTCACCTACCGGATGGGCGCCCACACGACGACGGACGATCCCACGCGGTACCGGCTGAAGGCCGAGGAAGAGGCGTGGAAGCTGAAGGACCCGATCGAGCGGGTGAAGGCGTACCTCGTCCGGGGCGACCTGGCGGACCAGGCGTTCTTCGACGAGGTCGAGGCCGGGGCGAAGCAGATGGCCAAGGAGCTGCGGGCCGAGTGCCTGGCGCTGCCCGACCCCGGACCGATGTCGATCTTCGAGCACGTGTACGCGGAGCGGCATCCGCTGATGACCGAGGAGCAGGAGCAGTTCGCCGCCTACCTGGCGTCGTTCGAGGGAGAGGTGTCGCCGTGACCACCCTGACGCTCGGGAAGGCCATGAACGAGGGCCTGCGCAAGGCCATGGAGAAGGACCCGAAGGTCCTCGTGATGGGTGAGGACGTCGGGAAGCTGGGCGGCGTGTTCCGGGTGACGGACGGGCTGCAGAAGGACTTCGGCGAGGAGCGGGTCATCGACACGCCGCTCGCGGAGTCGGGGATCGTCGGGACGGCGATCGGGCTGGCGCTGCGCGGGTACCGGCCGGTCGTGGAGATCCAGTTCGACGGGTTCGTGTTCCCGGCGGCCGACCAGATCATCACGCAGCTCGCGAAGATGCACATGCGGTCGCTCGGGACGCTGTCGCTGCCGGTGGTGATCCGGATCCCGTGCGGCGGGGGCATCGGGGCGGTGGAGCACCACTCGGAGTCGCCCGAGGCGTACTTCACGCACACCGCGGGGCTGCGGGTGGTGGCGTGCTCGAACCCGGTGGACGCGTTCGCGATGATCCAGCAGTCGATCGCCTCGCCGGACCCGGTGATCTTCTTCGAGCCGAAGCGCCGGTACTGGGACAAGGCGGAGGTCGACGTCGAGTCGACGGACTGGGCGCCGCTGCACGACGCGAAGGTCGTCCGGCCGGGCGAGCACGTGACGCTGCTGGCGTACGGGCCGTCGGTGAAGACGTGTCTGGAGGCCGCCGCGGCGGCCGGCGAGGAGGGGCGGTCGCTGGAGGTCATCGACCTGCGGTCGCTGAACCCGCTCGACATCGACACGGTGGTGCGGTCGGTGGACCGGACAGGGCGGTGCGTGGTGGCGCACGAGGCGCCCGTGTTCAGCGGGTTCGGTGCCGAGCTGGCCGCGCGGATCACCGAGCGGTGCTTCTACCGGCTGGAGGCGCCGGTGCTGCGGGTCGGGGGCTTCTCGACGCCGTACCCGCCGTCCCGGGTCGAGGACGTGTACCTGCCCGATCTCGACCGCATCCTGGACGCGGTCGACCGCACCTTCGCGTGGTGACGCCAGTGAGTGGAACGAAGCAGTTCAACCTCCCCGACGTGGGCGAGGGCCTCACCGAGGCCGAGATCGTCAAGTGGCACGTGCAGGTGGGCGACCAGGTCGAGGTCAACCAGACGATCGTGGAGATCGAGACGGCGAAGGCGATCGTCGAGCTGCCCTGCCCGTTCGAGGGGGTGGTGACCGAGCTGCTGGTCACCGAGGGGCAGACCGTCGACGTGGGCGTGCCGATCATCACGGTGGACGTGGCGGGTGAGGGCGGCGCGCCGGCGCCGGCGGCGCCCGCCGTGCGGGAGGAGGCCGTTCCGGCGCCCGACGAGCCGGGCATCGTCTCGTCCGAGCCGAAGCGGCAGCCCGTGCTGGTGGGGTACGGGGTGAAGGAGGGCGCGACGAAGCGGCGTCCGCGGAAGGGCTCCAACGGTGCGCAGGCGCCGTCCGCCGTGCCGGCCGCCGTGACGGGCACAGCGGCGCCCGCCGTGCCCGCGCCCGCCGTGCCCGCGCCCGCTCGTCCACAGCCTGTGGACAACGGCCTTCCGCTGGCGAAGCCGCCGGTCCGCAAGATGGCCAAGGACCTCGGCGTCGACCTCGCGTCGATCACCGGGACGGGACCGAAGGGCTCCATCACCCGCGACGACGTCCTCGCCGCGGGGTCGGCGCCGGCACCGGTCGCCGCCGGGGCCCGCGAGGAGCGGGTGACGGTCAAGGGCGTGCGGAAGGCGACCGCCGCCGCGGTCAGCGGGTCGGCGTTCACCGCCCCGCACGTCACCGAGTTCCTCCAGGTGGACGTCACGCGGACGATGGACGCGGTGCGGCGGCTCAGGGAGCTGCCCGACTTCGCGGACGTGAAGGTCTCCCCGTTGCTGCTGGTGGCGCGCGCGCTGCTGACGGCGGTGGCGCGCAACCCGATGGTGAACGCCGCTTGGGCGGACGGGCCGTCCGGCGCGGAGATCGTGGTGAAGCGCTACGTGAACCTGGGCATCGCGGCGGCCACCGAGCGCGGGCTGATCGTCCCGAAGATCAAGGACGCGCAGGACCTCACCCTGCCCGGTCTCGCGCGCGCTCTGAACGAGCTGACCGCGAAGGCGCGCGCGGGCAAGGCGTCACCGGCCGACCTCTCGGACGGCACGATCACGATCACGAACGTGGGCGTGTTCGGGGTGGACGCCGGGACGCCGATCATCACGCCGGGCGAGGCCGCGATCCTGGCGTTCGGCCAGATCCGGGACCTGCCGTGGGTGCACGAGGGCGAGCTGGCGATCCGGAAGGTGACGACGCTGTCGCTGTCGTTCGACCACCGCATCATCGACGGTGAGCTGGGGTCGCTGGTGCTGCGCGACGTCGGCGCCATGCTGGAGGACCCGCTCCGCATGCTCGCCTGGGGCTGACGGCCCGGGCGAGCGGACGGAGCACGCTCGCGGGCGTCCGGTGTCGCACGACACCGGACGCCGTTCCCGTCATGCCCGTTCCGTGGTCAAGACACCGGCCCTCAGGACACGGGGACGCTGTTGACCTTGCCGAAGGGGCCGCCGTCGAAGACCACGGACGTGACGTTCCCGGGCGGGGCGGGCATGTAGGCGAACCCGCGCACCGGCTCGTTCACGGCGGTGCGGTAGGCGGCGCCGCCGGTATCGACGTAGGCGGCGTCGCCCTGTCCGTCCGGGGTACCGACGCGGACGGCGCGGAAGACGTCCGTGCCGCCGGGCGCGAGGATCGAGAACGAGGTGAACACGCCGCCCGGGTAGTCCTTGTGGGGGTAGTCGGCGTTGGCCGGGAGCGTGCCGGGGCCCTCGTCGACGATCTCGAACACGGCGACGATGTAGGCGCCGTCGCGGTAGAACGGCTTGACGTCCAGGCGGCGCTTGTCGGCGCCGAAACGGCCGAAACGGCTGGCGACGGTGGTGCCGTCCTGGGCGCGGAACGGGGCGGGGGCGGCGGTGCCGCCGCGGCCGCCCGCGGCGGCGGTCGAGGACCCGGAGGTGCCCGAGGTCTGCTGCCGGACCTGGTAGGAGATCTCGACGCGGCGGTTGCGGGCGCGGGCCTTGGCGTCGTCCGCGCCGCCCTCCTTGGCGATGAGCTCCGCCTCGCCCTTGCCGTGCGCGGAGTACTTGTAGGCATCGCCGAGCCGGGTCTTCATCTCCTTCATCACCGCCTCGGCCCGGTCGCGGGACAGCTTGAGGTTGTAGGAGTCGCTGCCCTTGCTGTCGGTGTGCCCGTCGAAGGTCAGCGGCCCCTTGGCGGGGTCGGCCTTCTGCTTGATCTCCGTGGCGGCGTCGTCGAGGACGGCCTTGGCGCGGGACGACAGCTTGGCGGAGTCGACCGCGAACAGCACGTCGGTGCGCAGGTTGACCTTCACGTCCGAGCCGCTGGAGGTGACGTCCTTGATCTCGCCCTCGGTGATGTCGTACAGCTCGGCGGGGTTGGCGCCCGCGTCAGTGCCGGTGCCCGTGCCAGTGCCGGAGCCGGTGCCCGTGCCGGAGCCGGAGGACGAGGCGGGGGCGTCGCCGGTGCCGGTGACGGGGATGCCGGTGAACTCCCCGGCCGTCCCCGGCGTCAGCACGGTGATCTTGTCGATGCCCGCGGGGAGCGGCGGGAACTCGGCGGTCAGCTCGCGGGCGGCGCCCGGCTGGAACTGCTCGGCGGTTCCGGCCTGCGCGGTCTGCCGGTAGAGCCGGCGACCGACGGGGTCGAGCAGCCGCACGCCGAACGGCGCGGAGCGGGCCGCGGTGTCCAGGGACGTGACGGTGTAGCGCAGCACCGCCTTGCCGGGCTGCCGCTCGACGCCCCTGATCTGGACGCGGGCGTGCAGGCCCCCACCGAACCAGCCCTCCCTGCCGTAGGCGCCGCCGGTCTGGGCGACCTGCGGCCGCGGCGCGGGCGTGGTCGCATCGCCCTTGACCTTCGGCGGGTCGCTCTTCTCGGCCTTGGAGGAGTCGGCGCAGCCCCCGGCGAGCAGCAGCCCCGCGACGGCGACGGCCAGGGGCACGGCGAGGGGAACGCTCAGGGGGACGCGCTGTCGGCCGGGCGGCATCGGCACTCCCGTTCGGGACGAAGGGGGCGGGGAGGTCCCGGCCCACAGTAATGATCCCAGCGGGGGGGACGCAGCGGGAGGAACACAGCGGCAAATCAGAAATACAGCGGCGAATCAGAACCACGGCGGCGCATCAGAACACAGCGAGCCCCCGCCTCCGGGAGGCGGCGGGGGCCGGCGGGGACGGCTCAGAAGGCCTCTTCGGGCACGTCCATGACGTCCAGGGTGGTGGCCTCGGTGACGGCGCGGTCGGCGGCCAGGCGCGGCAGGACGCTCTGGCAGAAGAACTGCGCGGCGGCGACCTTGCCGGTGTAGAACGCCGTGTCGGAGGGGGACGGGGCGTCGGCGGCGCCGAGGCGGTCCAGGGCGATCTCGGCCTGGCGGCACAGCAGCCAGGCGACGATCAGGTCGCCGAGGGCGAGCAGGAGGCGGGAGGTGTTGAGCCCGACCTTGTAGAGCTCCCTCGGGTTCTCCAGGGAGCCGAGCGCCCACCCGACCATCGGGGCGAGGATGCCCTCGGTGTCATCGAGGGCCCGGCCGAGCAGGGCGCGCTCGTTCTTGAGGCGGCCGTTGCCGGCCTCGCTCTCGGCGAACGCCCTGATCTCCCCGGTGAGCGTCCGCAGCGCCGCGCCGTTGTCCCGGAGGATCTTGCGGAAGAACAGGTCCTGGCCCTGGATGGCGGTGGTGCCCTCGTACAGGGTGTCGATCTTGGAGTCGCGGATGTACTGCTCGACCGGGTACTCCTGCAGGAAGCCGGAGCCGCCGAGGGTCTGCAGCGACTCGGCGCCGAGGAGCGCGTAGGCCCGTTCCGAGCCGAAGCCCTTGACGATCGGCAGGAGCAGGTCGTTGAGCTTCTCGGCCCGCTCGTCCTCGCGGCCCTCGTGCTCGGCGATCTGGACGGCGTCCTGGTAGGACGCGGCCAGCAGCACCATCGCGCGCATGCCCTCGGCGTAGGACTTCTGCGTCAGCAGGCTGCGGCGGACGTCGGGGTGGTGCGTGATCGTGACCCGCGGAGCCGTCTTGTCGGTCATCTGCGTCATGTCGGCGCCCTGGACCCGCTCCTTGGCGTACTCCAGCGCGTTGAGGTAGCCGGTGGACAGCGTCGCGATGGCCTTGGTGCCGACCATCATCCGGGCGTACTCGATGACGAGGAACATCTGCCGGATGCCCTCGTGCACGTCGCCGACCAGGTAGCCGACGGCCGGGTGCCGTTCGCCGAAGGTCAGCTCGCAGGTCGTGGAGACCTTCAGGCCCATCTTCTTCTCGACGTTGGTCACGTAGGCCCCGTTGCGCTCCCCCAGGGCCCCGCTCTCCAGTTCCACCAGGTACTTGGGGACCAGGAACATCGATAGGCCCTTGGTCCCGGGCCCGGCCCCCTCGGGACGGGCCAGGACCAGATGGAAGATGTTCTCGGCCATGTCGTGCTCGGCCGAGGTGATGAAGCGCTTGACGCCCTCGATGTGCCAGGTCCCGTCGGGCTGCCGGACGGCCTTGGCCCGGCCGGCGCCCACGTCGGAGCCCGCGTCCGGCTCGGTCAGCACCATCGTGGCGCCCCACTGCCGCTCCAGGGCGAGCTCGGCGAACCGCTTCTGCTCGGGCGTGCCGATGCGGCGGAGGATCTGGGCGAAGCCGGGGCCGGAGGCGAACATGTACACCGCCGGGTTGGCGCCCAGGACCTGCTCGGCGACCGCCCAGGTCAGCGAGCGCGGGGCACCGCTGCCACCGAAGTCGGGGGCGAGGTCGAGGCGGTACCACTCGGCGTCCATCCACGCCTTGAACGACTTCTTGAAGCCCTCGGGCATCGTCACCGTGCCGGTCGCGGGGTCGAACACCGGCGGGTGGCGGTCGGCGTCCTCGAACGACGCGGCGAGCGGGCCCTCGGCGAGCCGGTCCACCTCGTCCAGGACGCTGCGCGCGGTGTCCTCGTCCAGTTCCGAGTACGGCCCGCTGCCGAGGACGTCCTGGCGCCTGAACACCTCGAAGAGGTTGAACTCCACGTCCCGGAGGTTGCTCTTGTAGTGCCCCATTCGAGACTCCGTCTGGTTCCGCGGCGGCCGGGGGCCGCGCTGCCGTACTGGTCGGTAACTCCTCTTGATGCTACCCGGCGGTAACCAGTCCCGACCACCCGCGGACCTCTGATCCACGGGACGCAGGCCACATCCGACCCCAGCTCAAGATCTTTTGTGAGGCAAATCACACTGATTTCTGGCACCATCTACTGTTAAGTAGCCAAAACCAGACACTAGATGACATACCGGACTTCGAGTCATATACAGGACTATCAACTTACAGTCGGGAGTTTCAAAATCATGTCCACCATGGGTCCTGCACGTTGCACATCCATCGGTTGACCAACGATTCCGCGCAAACGCTTGACGCGTGATCAGCCTGACCGATATAGGACAGCACCCCAAATGACCAGCAGGTCTTGCATGACCGGATCTGGCAAGAGTGAACCGTTTGCTGGTCTGCTCCCTCTTACTTGAGGTGACACGGGGGCGCAAGGGTCCATTGGTCAGAGTCCACGAGATGGGCTCCGCGGCACTGGGACCCGGCAAGACAGGGTCCGCAGGCTTGGGTCCGCAGCACTCCTCCGTGACATAAGGGACAAGGGGAGGATTGAGTTGTCATCTGTCACGGGGTGGCTGAGCGACGCCTGGGAGTCGGTCTCGGGCGCCACGGCCGGGGGTGACTGGCGGAAGTTCGTGCCGCTGGGCTTCGCGGGACTGCTGGTCTGGGGCCTCTGGATCTACCGGGTGATCCTGTCCCGGATGGACAAGCCGGTGGTCAACAACTTCCGGACGACCGTGTCCGTGGTGGTCCCCTCCTACCGCGAGGACCCGGAGATCCTGATCCGCTGCCTGGAGAGCTGGCTGGCCCAGAACCCCAGCGAGGTCATCATCGTGATCGACGTCGCGGACACCGAGGCGCACCGCAGGCTCGCCCAGGTCACCGACCCGCGGCTGCACGTGCTGATCTACGAGCACTCCGGCAAGCGCTCGGCCCTCGGCGTCGGCATCCGCGCCGCGCGCGGCGAGCTCGTCGTGTTCGCCGACTCCGACACCTGGTGGCAGCCCGGCCTGCTCGACGCCGTGCAGATGCCCTTCGAGGACCCGCAGGTCGGCGGCGTGGGAACGCAACAGAACGTCTTCCAGCGCGAGACCAGCGTGTGGCGCCGCATCGCCGACTGGCTGGTGAACCTGCGGTACTACGACTACGTCCCCGCGATGGGCTCCAAGGGCGGCGTCGCCTGCCTGTCGGGGCGCACCGCCGCCTACCGCCGCTCGGTGATCCTCCCCGTGGTGGAGAACCTGGAGAACGAGTTCTTCCTCGGCCGCCGCTGCATCGCCGGCGACGACGGCCGCCTCACCTGGCTCACCCTCTCCCAGGGGTACAAGACCGTGCACCAGTCGTCGGCGCGCGCGATCTCGATGTTCCCCGACTCCTTCCGCGCGTTCTTCAAGCAGCGGATCCGCTGGAGCCGCAACTCCTACCGCTGCTACCTCACCGCCCTGTGGAAGGGCTGGCTGTGGAAGACGCCGTTCGTCACCAAGGTGACCGTCCTGCAGATCCTGCTGACGCCGGTCACCATGGGCGTCACGCTCGGCTACCTGATCTTCAGCCGGATCATGGACAACCTGACCCCGCTCGGCATCTCGCTGGCGATCGGCTGGGTGCTGTTCGGCCGGGCCGTCCGCGGCTGGTCGCACCTCAAGCGGCACCCCGCGGAGATCCTGCTGCTCCCCCTGACGGTCTTCGTCGTCATCGGGATCTCGCTGCCGATCAAGCTGTACGCGTTCGTGACCATGAACAAGCAGGGCTGGCTGACCCGCACCTCCGACCAGGTCGGCGGCGCCGGGCAGAGCGCCAGCTCGCTCCAGGGAGTGGGCTGAATTGACCCGTCCGACGCCGTCCCGGCCGAGGGACCGCGGGACAACCCGTACGGGACGCGCGGTGCTGGCCGCCGGGCTGGCGACCGGCTTCGCGCTCGTCCCGCTGGGCTGGCTGCCGGGCTCCCCGGTGCCGGCCGCGCACGCCGACCCCGCCGTCGACCCCGCGAGCGCCGCCCGGCAGGCCAAGCTGGTCGACCAGGAGGACCAGCGGATCATGCAGACGCGGTCCGTGCTGACCGCCATCCTGCAGATCGGCGGGCAGGCGACCGCGCAGTGGAAGCGCCCGCAGATCTTCGGCTCCGCGCAGGGCAAGACGCTGGTGCTCCCGCAGCAGCCCACCGGCAAGCCCTACACCCTGGCCGACCTGAAGCGCTACGGGGGCAAGTACTTCCAGCGGCTGCCGGACGGCTCGTTCCTGCTCGGCATCCACGTGTTCGTGTCCGACGGCGCGGGGCTGCTGCTCGCCAACCCGTCCGGCGGTCCGCTCGTCCTGCGGATGGGCAGCATGCCGGGGGCGTTCGCCTCGATCGTCAGCTTCGGCGGCACGATCAAGATCGAGGGCAACCAGCGCAACCCCGTGCAGATCACGAGCTGGAACACCGCGACGCGCTCGCCCGACACCGAGGTCGTCGACGGCCGCGCCTACATCCGCGCGGTCGGCGGCGAGTTCCGGATGAAGTACGCCCGGATCTCCCACCTCGGGTTCTGGAGCGGCCGGACGGGCGGGATCGCGCTGACCGGCACCGACCGTCCGGCGAGCGCGGCCAAGCACCTGAACAAGGACCAGCGGCACGCCAACAAGAAGAAGCGGCTGCAGAGCCAGAAGAACGCCGGCAACGGCGGCGGCGGCAACGGCGACATCGAGACCGAGACGCCCGGCGGCGACGGCGGGCCCGGCGGCACCGCCACGCACGTGCCCGCCGCCGACCTCGTCACCGGCTCCATCGACAACAGCCTGATCAGCGGGGACGCGTTCGGGCTGTTCGTGTCCGGCTCGAACCAGACGCAGGTCACCAACAACAAGATCGAGAACAGCCTGGTGAACGGTGTCGTGATGCACCGGTTCGCCAAGAACGCCAACATCTCCAACACGACCGTCGTCGGCAGCCGCGGCGACGGGTTCGTGCTGTCGCGCGCCACCGAGAAGGTCCGCGTCACCAACTGCACGGCGGAGAAGAACGGCCACAACGGCTTCACCGTGAACGGCGCGGCGCTCGCCGACGGCCCGTCGGCGTCCGGTGAGTCGCTGGAGAGCTTCGGCGACAGCTCGATCAACAACAGCCTCGCCAAGGACAACGGCCACTACGGCATCGAGCTGCTCGGCGGCGACAAGCTCTCCGTCCAGAACAGCAAGGTGATCGGCGGCGACATGGGCATCGTCGTGCGGTCCGCGGCGACCCAGGTGCAGATCTCCGGCAACCAGCTCGCCAAGCAGGTCAGGCAGGGCATCTCGCTGCGCGACGGCGTCAAGGACGCGAGCCTGGCCGGCAACACCGTCGACGGCGCGCGGACGGGCATCTACCTGCGCAACTCCTCGGGCAAGCTGGTCGGCAACGTCATCCGCGGCGCCACCCAGCACGGCATCACGCTGATCGGCTCGGCGGGCGGCTCGCAGATCCGCGACAACAGCCTGAGCGGGCGCGGCACCAGCCCGGTCAGCACCGGCCGGTCGAGCGGCCGCATCACCCGCGACGACAACAACACCGACGGCTGGACCGACACCGCCTCGCTGTGGATGAAGGCGCAGCGGTACCTGACGCCGCTGAACGTCATCTGGGCGGTCGTGTTCACCGTCGTCATCTTCTCGATGATCCGGGCCCGCAACGGCGGGCTGCGGATCGGGCGCACCGGCGTCCACCCGTACACGCTCCAGGCGCCGATGGAGAAGCGCCCGGTGTACAGCCTGCCGCGCCGCCAGGACGCCGCGGGCTCCGGTCCCGGCCGTCCGGTCGGGACGGGCCCGGGACGCGCCCCCGGCCCGGCCCACGCTCCGATGGCCGGTGCCCGCGCGGCCGCCGTGGCCGGGCAGTCCGGCGGCTCGGCGGACCCGCT
>NZ_CAACVB010000021.1 GCF_900659635.1 Actinomadura roseirufa
TGCCCAAGGACGACATCGAGAAGATGATGCGCGACGCCGAGCAGTACGCCGAGGAGGACCGCCGCCGCAAGGAGGAGGCCGACGTCCGCAACCAGGCCGGCACGCTCATCTATATGACCGAGAAGGTCCTGCGGGAGAACGGCTGGAAGCTCCCCGAGGGACTGAGAACCTCGGCGAACGAGGCGATCGCCGAAGTGAAGAGGGCCCTGGACGGCACCGACATCGAGGCGGTCAAGGGCAGCGCCGACCGGCTCGCCCAGGTCGGTCAGAGGCTGAGCGCGGCGGTATCCGGGCAATGACCCCGGGCGCGTCAGAACTGTGGCTCGATGCCCTTGCGGAGGAGGGTGGCCAGTTCGATCACGGCCTCCTGGTAGGTGATGCCCTGGCTTCTCAGCAGGCCCGGGTCCTGCAGGCGGTCGAGCGCGGCGTCGATGATCTCCGCGACGACCGCCGCGCGCAGCGGGCGCACGCGGTCGCGGCGCATGCCCTCCTCCAGCAGCTCGCGCAGCAGCCCCGTCGTGCGGCGGTAGTGGTCCGCCATCAGGCGCCGTGCCGCGGGGAATCCCTCGATGTCCTCCAGCAGCCGCAGCGTGGACCTCTTCGGCTCTGACGCTCCGACGTGCAGGAAGGCGTCGATCCGCTCCAGCGGGTCGTCGATGCCGGCGACCTTCTGCTCGCTGATGCGCCCGAAACGTCGCAGCCGCCGGTCGAGCACGATGAGCACCAGCTCCCCCTTGGAGGGCGCCAGCTCATAGAGGGTCCGGCGTGAGCAGCGGAGCCGGGCCGCCAGCTGCGCGACGGTGAACTTGGCGAACCCCTCCTCCAGGAACAGGGCTTCCAGCTCGTCCAGGAGTTCGCGGCCTCGGGCGCTGAGCTGCGACGAGGGCGGTCCGAGCCGCGGAGGCGCCGTACCCGCCCGCGACCCGACGGCTTCTGAGTCGGTGTCGGACACCGGCCTCACAGTAGCCGTTTCGGGTTCGCGGGACGGACCTGGTGCCCCCGGACGGCGAGCGCGGAACGACCATCGGTCACGCGGTCGACCGGCTCGGCGGCTCCGGCCGGGCCTGCCATGGCCTCCGGGTCGAGCATGGCACTCCCCCGTTTCCCTCCGGCTCTATCGCACGCGCAGCGGGGCGAGCGCCTCGCTCCAGGCCACCACCTGGTCCAGGGTGGTGTTCAGAGTTTCGAGTTGAAAGTCGCAGGGCTTGAACTTCGTGAAGTCCTCGAAGTCATGGAACAGCGACAGCGCGACCTGGGAGCGGACGTCCGCCATCATCATCGCGCCCGTGATCAGCCGGAGGTGCTCCACCGCCCTGGTGCCGCCGTGCGAGCCGTAGCTCACAAAGCCGACGGCCTTGTTCTGCCACTCGGCGGAAAGGAAGTCGATGGCGTTCTTCAGCGCGCCGGACGTGGAGTGGTTGTACTCCGGGGTCACCATGACGAACCCGTCGAACGAGGCGACCTTCTCCGCCCATTCCAGCGTGTGCGGCTGGGCGTACTGCCCCAGAGCGGGCGGGACGATCTCGTCCAGCTGCGGGAGCTTGTAGTCCAGCAGGTCGACCAGCTCGAACTCCGCGCCCGCGCGCCGCGCGGCCACCTCGTGCACCCAGCGGCCGATGGCCTCACCGTTGCGTCCGGGACGGGTGCTGCCGATGATGATGCCGATCTTGGTCATGCCCACTCCTTGCCACGTCGCTCCGACCAGATCCCCTCACCTAGTGCCTCGCGACACCGCGTGACGTCGCGCGATTCAGGAGCGGTACCAGAGAGGAGACTTTGGTACCGTAAGCGTCCTCATTCGCCCCCGTCAAGAGCCTGAGCAGGAGAAACCGAGCGACTCCCGTGCCGGGCGGACGTTCGCCGGCGGGCGTGGTGAGCTAGCGCGATCCGGTTCTTCACCGGTCGCGGATGGGGAGTGATGTCGCGCGACGCACCGGAGGCCCGGTGGGCGACGCGGCCACGACTACCGGTTGCCGCCCGATTCGTCCCGGCGGTACTCCAGGAGCAGGTCCGTCGTGCGCTGGATGTGCGGCACCGCGAGGTCGACCGCGCGCCCGGCGTCGTGGGCCAGGGCCGCTTCGAGCAGGGCGGCGTGGTCCTCGTCGAGCGTGCGCCGGATCACGTCGCGCGCGTCGGCGGGGATCAGCGCGCGCGTCCAGTGCCGGTACAGCTCGGCGCCCTCGAACAGCTCTTGGCGGATCCCCTTGAGCAGGGGGCTCGTGCACGCGGCCGACAGCGCCTCGTGGAAATCGGAGTGCGCCTGCACCCACTGCGGGTTCACGCCCGCGCCGCGCTCGGACGTCCCGGACGCGGGAGCCACGCTCTTTAGGCGGTGGTGCGCCGCGACGAGGCGGGTCTCCCAGTCGAGCCCGCCCAGGGTCACCGACTCGCCGATCGTGAGCCGCTCGATCTCGATCCGCACCCGGGTGAGATCGAGCAGCTCGGCTTCGGAGAGCGGGGTCACGCGGTAGCCGCGCTGCGGGGTGGCCTGGACGAGGTACTCCGCCGACAGGCGGGTCACGGCCTCGCGGACCACGGTCAGGCTGACGCCGTATCCCTTGGCCATCTCGCCGAGGTTGAGGCGGTCGCCGGGGGCGAGCCGGCCGGCGCGGATGTCGTCCTTGACCGACCGGTAGACGTCCTGCGCCCTCGTCCGTGCGTCACCGCGCTGCGCCATGGCGGCAAGCCTACCGCGAGCGGCACTACAAAATCGATTGCCCAGTCAATACTCGACTTACCGGCCACCAGATCCTCGGCACGTTTCCCCCACGCCCGTCGGGTAGGTCTATAAGACGCACGGGCTGGAGGTGGACCAGATGACGGAGGACGACGGCAGGCCGATGGACGACGGGCTGATCGCCGCCGCCATCCGCCTTTTCAGCGACCTGGGGTACGACACCGTCGACACGGACATGCTCGCCGGCGCCTCGGGCATGAGCGCCGATGCCCTGACTCAGTACGGAGGCAAGCGCGGCCTCTACGAGGCCGCGTTCGACTACGCGGCGAAAGCATGTCAGGAATATATGGAGGCGGCCCTGGCCAGGGCGCCCCAGGGGCCGGAAAGCGCGATCCTCCTGTTCGACGAATACCTGAACTACTCCGTCGCCAACCCTCAGATCGCCGGTCTCTGGATGCAGCGTTGGATGTCGGACGCCAGTGATATCCCGAACATGGAGAAACGTTTCGGAGGCGTGCCGGTCCTCCAGCAGTGGTCCGGGAGGCTTGACAAGGTCATCCCTGAGGACATGGATTCGGCGATGACCGTGAGGATGCTCGTGTGGATGATCCATAACTTCGTTCGGGGCGGTTTCGTCGGCATAGACGGCCACCGCCATACGGCGGAGGAACCACAGGCGGTGGAGCAGCTCCGCGACCATCTGCACAAGACGATCACGAATCTCGCTCGTCGACCCGAGCGGTGACGCCTTCACCCGCTCGGACGGAACGCGCTGATGCCGGGCACGGCGAGCATGGATTTGATCCGCGGCTCAGAGTCGAAGCTCATGTTCTCCGTGACCAGTGCGGTGTAGGTCTGCAAGAGGCGTCGGCTGGAGTGGGCCAGATGACGGAGGACAACGGGATGACGGAGGACAACGGGATGCCGATGGACGACGGCCTGCTCGCCGCCGCCGTCCGCCTCTTCAGCGACCTGGGGTACGACACGGTCGACACGGAGATGCTCGCCGGCGCCTCGGGCATCAGCGCCGACGCCCTGAACCGCGAATACGGAGGAAAGCGCCGCATCTACCAAGCCGCCTTCGTGCACGCGGCGGGCGCATGTCTTGATCATATGGAAGCCGCCATGACAAGGCCCGTCCAGGGACCGGAACGCGCGATGTTCTTGTTCGACGAATACCTGAACTACTCCATCGCCAACCCTCAGATCGCCGGTCTCTGGATGCAACGGTGGATGGCGGACGCCAGCGATCTCCCGAACATGGAGCAGAGTTTCGGCGGAGTCCCGGTCTTCAAGCAATGGTCCGCAGAGATCGAGAAGATCGTCGCCGATGACATGGACGCGGCGATGACTTTGCGAATGCTCGTGTGGATGATCAACACATTTGTTCGAGGCGGCTATGTCGGCGTAGACGGTCATCGCTATACGGCGGACGAGGCGGATGCGGTGGACCAGTTCCGCGATCATCTGCACATGACCATCAAGTATCTCGCCCGCCGGTCCGGGCGGTGACGACCGGCGAGCCCTTCGCCCCGCTCGCTCTCCTCCGCCCTCAGGTGCGGTCGACGCTGATCTCGGGCACCGCGAGCATGAACCTGATGCGCCGCTCGGAGTCGAAGCTCATGATCTCGGTGACCAGGGCCGTGATGGTGGCGCCGGAGGAGTCCTCGACGACAACCCGGAACTGGAAGGCGGCGTGGTCGCCGTGAACCGTGATCTCACCGACGCGGGTCACCTCCGTCACCGCCGCGGGTCGTGTGCGCAGGTAGAAGGCACGAATCGCGGCGGCCCCCCGAACCGGCGGGCTCCCGATGGGGTCGATCAGTTCGGCGTCCGGGTGGTAGAACGCGGCCAGCGCGTCCATGTCCTGTGCCGCCAGTGCTTCGAGATAGCGCCCGACGGCCGCCGTGATGGCCGCTCGCGCCGGGTCCGGCGCGGGTCCCGTAATGAAGTCGATTTCACTTTCTGACATCGATTTTTTGCCCTTCTTTTTCGATACGATGGTCCGCATGAACCCGAAACAGACCCGCGTGTCCGTGGTGTGCGACGGTCTGCGCGACGAGATCCGGCTCGGCACGCTGCAGCCCGGCCAGCAGATCGATCTCGCGCAGGTGCGGGCGCGTTACGGCGTGAGCCTCACGGTGGTGCGGGAGGCGGTGACGCGGCTCGCGTCCGAGCGGCTGGTGAAGTCGGTTCCCCAGCAGGGTTTCTCCGTGTGGCCGCTGTCGGCCGACGGCCTGAACGACATCACCCGGGTCCGTGTGCAGATCGAGTCGCTGACGGTCCATGACTCGGTGACGATGGGCGACCTGAACTGGGAGAGCGAGCTCGTCTCCGCGCACCACCGCCTCGCGGCCATGCAGGCGCGCGCCGAGGAGGGGGTTCCCTCGCTGGACGCGATGAGGGCGCACGACGCCTTCCACGACGCGCTGTCGTCCGCGTGCACGAGCCCGCTGCTCAAGGAGATCCGCCAGCAGCTGTTCCGCAACTCCGAGCTGTATCGCTACTGGTCGGCGCTGCCCGCCGTCCCGAAGAGGACGCGCGAACGCGTCGCGGGAGAGCATCAGCGGTTGCTCGACGCGGCGCTGGCGCACGACGCCGACCTCGCGGTCGAGCTGATGGTCACCCACATCCAGCACGCGACCGACGCGCTGCTGGCGCGGGCGAAGGCCGCCGGCGCGGACCGCGACGGCGCCGGCCGGAGCTAGGGACGCGGGCACCGCGTCAGATCGCCCGGCCGGCATCGCGCCAGTACGGCTCGCGCAGCCGCTGCTTGAACACCTTGCCCGAGTCCTCGCGCGGCAGCCGGTCATGGAAGGTGACGAGCTTCGGCGCCTTGAACCTCGCCAGGGTGCCGGCGACGTGCGCCCGGACCGCAGACTCCGTCAGGACGGCGCCCGGCTGGACCTCGATCGCCGCGGCGATGGACTCGCCGAACTCCTCGTCCGGGGCTCCGAAGACCGCGCAGTCGCGGACGCCCGCGAGCTGCAGGATGGCGGCCTCGATCTCGGCCGGGTAGACGTTGACGCCACCGGTGATGATCATGTCGCGCTTGCGGTCGCACAGGTAGAGGTAGCCGTCGGCGTCCAGGTAGCCGACGTCCCCGCCGGTCAGGAGCCCCGCCCGCTCCGCGGCGGCGCGCTCCTCCGGCCGCCCCTGGTAGGTGAAGTCCCCGAAGCCCGCCGAGCGCATGTAGATGTCGCCGACCCGGCCCGGCGGCAGGTCGTTGCCGTCGTCGTCGAGGATGCGCACGGTACAGGAGGCGAAGGGCCGGCCGACCGTCCCCGGGTGACCGAGCCACTCGTGGCTGTCGCACCCGACCATGGCCCCGGCCTCGGTACAGCCGTAGTACTCGTGCACGATCGGCCCGAACCAGTCGATGATCGCGCGCTTGACGTCCGGCGGGCACGGCGCCCCGGCGTGCACGACGTGGCGCAGGCTGCCGACGTCGTAGGACGCGCGCACCTCCTCGGGAAGGCGCAGCAGGCGGACGAACATCGTCGGCACCAGGTGCAGCGCCGTGATCCGATGCTCCTCGACCAGGCGCAGCAGCCCTTCGGCGTCGAACCGGTCCTGCAGCACCAGGAAACCGCCGAGGCGGGCGGCCGACAGGGCGTACAGGTTCGGCGCCGAGTGGTACATCGGCCCGGTGATCACGGTCCGCATCTCCGGGTGCAGGCCGAGCGCCGCGAACTTGTCCCTGGTGTAGGCGACGGCCTGTTCGGCCGTCTCGTCGTAGGCGAGCCGGCGAACGCCCTTCGGCCGTCCCGTCGTCCCCGACGTGTAGATCATCGAGAGCGGCGAGGACACCCGCCCGAGGTCGCGTTCGGGCGCCTCGTCCCGCCATCGCTCGTAGATCTCCTCCCCCGGCGGCCGGTGCTCCGGGCCGGGCCGGGCGCCGTAGGCCTTCAAGGTCGCCGCCGGCGTGCGGACGGCGACGACCGTGACCCGCGCGGGGAGCGCGCCTCGCAGCGGTACGAGCAGGTCCTCGTGCGCGAACAGCACGGCGGCGGCGGAGTCGTCGAGGATGTAGGCGACGTCGGCCGCGGAGTCGTGCCAGTTGATCGGCACCGGGTTGACGCCGAGCGCGGCCGCGGCGAAGGAGATCTCGAAGAACGGGTGGTCGTTGCGCAGCAGCAGCGCGACCGTGTCGCCGCGGCGCAGGCCCATCGCCGTCATCGCGGACGCGACTCTGCCGGCCCGCCGCCGCAGTTCCTCAAGGGGGACGAACCGTCCCCCGGAGAGCACGCCCTCACCGAGTTCGGGCCGAACGGCCCCGTGCACGGTCCTGTTCCCGGTCATAGCCCCATCCCTCGGCCGATGACTTCCTTCATGATCTCCGTGGTCCCGCCGAGGATCCGCATGACCCGGGTGTCGCGCCAGGCCCGCGAGACGGGATATTCGTCCATGTATCCGTAGCCGCCGTGGAGCTGGACGCAGCCGTCCACGACCCGATGGCACATCTCCGTCGTCCACCACTTGGCCTCGGCCGCCGCCTCCGGCGTGAGCTCGCCGGCGTTGAGGGCCTCGATCTGGCGGTCGACGAAGACGCGCGCGATGTCGATCTCGGTCCGCATCTCGGCGAGCCGGAACCTGCTGTTCTGGAACGAGCCGATCGGGCGGCCGAAGGCATGGCGCTCCCCGACGTAGCCGAGGGTCAGGTCCAGCGCGGCCTCCGCCTGGGCGACGGCGCCGACGGCGATCGACAGCCGCTCGCGGGGCAGCTTGGTCATCAGCTGCGCGAAGCCGCCGCCCTCCGCACCGAGCCGGTTGGCGACCGGCACGCGGACGTCGGTGAAGAACAGCTCGCCCGTGTCGGCCGAGTGCTGCCCGGCCTTGGCGAGCCTGCGTCCGCGCTCAAGGCCGGGGCGGTCGGCCTCGACGACGATGATGCTGATCCCCCGGTGCCGCTGCGTCGGGTCCGTCTTGCAGGCCAGCAGCAGCAGGTCGAAGTTCTGCGAGTTGCTGATGAAGGTCTTCGCGCCGTTGATGACGTAGTGGTCCCCGTCGCGCGTCGCGGTGGTCGTCATGGCAGCGACATCGGACCCGCAGGACGGTTCGGTCATCGCGAGCGCGGTCACCAGCGTGCCGGCGCAGATTCCCGGCAGCCACCGGTCGCGCTGGGCGTCGGTCGCCGCGTCCAGGAAGTACGGGACGCAGACGTCGATGTGCAGGTGCAGCCCGGCGACGCTACTGGCCACGTGCGCCCGCGCGCCCTCCTCGGTGATGATCGCGTTGTACCGGAAGTCGGGGACGCCGCCGCCCCCGTGACTCTCGGGGACGTCGATGCCGAGCAGCCCGGCGGCGCCGGCCCGTGCGAACAGCTCCTTGTCGACCATGCCCGCGCGGCACCACTCCTCGTGCCGCGGGACGATGTCACGCTCGACGAAGGCGCGCACGGTCTGCCGGAACAGGTCGTGCGAGGCGTCGAAGCCCGGCCGCGCGAGGGAGAACGGCCGTCCCGCGACCGCGCTCATCGGTCCAGAGCTGCCCGCACCAGCTCAAGCTCGGTCTGCGCGTCGGTGGGCACGACGTAGCCGTCCAGGTCACGGATGCTGTCCAGGTTCGCGAGGACGCTCTCGGCGCTCGCCGGCTCGGTGGTGTCGCCGACCCAGCCGGGGCTGAGGCCGATGAAGGCCCGCGCGTAGCGGCCTCCGCCGACCGAGAAGATCTCGTGCGTGAGGGCGCACTGCTCGGAGACGAGGGCGACCGCCAGGGGGACGACGTGCTCGGGCAGGAGCCGCGCTTCGAGTCCGCCCAGCATGTTCTCGGTGAGCCGGGAGAGGGCGAAGGGCGCGATGACGTTCGCGGTGATGCCGTTCCGCGCGCCCTCGATGGCGAGCACGTTGGCGAGCCCGAGCAGGCCGAGCTTGGCGGCGGCGTAGTTGGCCTGCCCGAAGTTGCCCCACAGTCCGGCGGCCGAGGTGGTGAACAGGATCCGGCCGTACTTGTTCGCCTTCATCGCGGTGAACGCGGGCCGGGTGACGTTGAAGGCCCCGTGCAGGTGGACGTCGATCACGCGGTGGATGTCGTCGGCGGACAGCTTCTCGAAGGAGCGGTCGCGCAGGATGCCGGCGTTGTTGATCAGGATGTCGACCCGTCCGAAGGCGTCGAGCGCCGTCTGGACGATGCGCGCGCCGCCCTCGGCGTCGGCGACGGAGTCGACGTTGGCGACGGCCTCACCGCCGTTCTCGGTGATGGCGGCGACGGTCCGTTCCGCGGCCGTCGAGGCGCCGCCGCTGCCGTCGGGGGCGCCGCCGAGGTCGTTGACCACGACCTTGGCGCCGCGGCGCGCCAGTTCGAGGGCGTAGGCGCGCCCGAGCCCGGCGCCGGCGCCGGTCACGATGGCGACGCGGCCGGCGAAGTTCAGGTCCTCACTCATCGGATTCCTCCGTCAGGTTCGCAGGGGTGGTGGCGGGCACGGCGACGGCGCCGTCGGACGTCGCGCGCCGGACGAGCGCCGGCGGCACGCCCCAGTCCAGGAGCGCGTCCGGCCCGTGCGCGCCGAGCGGCGGTGGTGCGGCCGGGCGCCCGGCGGGAGTGCGGCTGAAGCGGGGCGCGGGGGCGGGCTGCGTCACTCCGGCGACGTCGATCATGACGCCGCGGCTCGCCAGATGCGGGTCGTGGGCCGCCTCGTCGAGGGAGAGCACGGGCGAGACGCAGACGTCCGCGTCCGCCAGGACGTCCTCCCACTCGGCGCGCGTGCGGGACGCGATCCGCCGCGCGAAGGCGTCGCGCGTCCTCGGCCACGTCGACCGGTCGTGCTGGTCCGCCGGGTCGAGGTCGAGATCGAGCCGCCGGACCAGCTCGGTGTAGAACCGCGGCTCGACCGCGGCGACGGCCAGCAGCCGGCCGTCCGCGGTGGGGTAGGTGTCATAGAACGGGGCGCCGCCGTCGAGCAGGTTCGTCCCGCGCGGGCCGGACCAGTGGCCGTCCGTGTGCAGGCCGTGGATGAACGTGGTGAGCAGCGCGGCGCCGTCGACCATCGCGGCGTCGACGACCTGCCCGCGGCCGGACCGGGCGCGGTCGGCCAGCGCCGCCAGGATCCCGATCACCAGGAGCATGCCGCCGGCGGCGAAGTCGCCGAGCAGGTTCACCGGGATCGCCGGCGGCCGCTCGGGGTCCCGTCCGATGAGGCCGAGCGCGCCCGACACCGCGATGTAGTTGAGGTCGTGTCCGGCCTTGTGCGCGTACGGGCCGTCCTGCCCCCAGCCGGTGAGACGTCCGTAGACCAGGCCCGGGTTGCTCTCGGAGAAGGCGTCCGGTCCGAGACCGAGCCGCTCCATGACGCCGGGGCGGTTGCCCTCGATGAGGACGTCCGCGCGGGTCACCGCGGCGTGCGCGAGCGCGGCGCCGCCGCCGGTCTTGAGGTCGATGGCCACGGACCGCCGTCCTCGCCCGAGGATCTGGGTGCGCGCCGGAGCGGGCGCGGGGCGCGCCGACGGGCCGTCGCCGGTGGCACGGTCGATCCGCAGGACGTCCGCGCCGAGGTCGGCGAGCATCAGCGCGGCGAACGGCGCGGGCGCGATGCCCGCGAACTCGACGACGCGCAGACCGGCCAGCGGTCCGCTGGGGGGCTGGTTCACGATGCGGGCTCGCTCCCCACGATGCTGACGAAGCTGACGCAGGCGCCCGGCTGGCCGCCGAGGTTGTGGGTGAGGCCGAGCGTGCGTCCCGCCTCGACCGTCGCGAGCCGCCGGTCGGCCGGCGCCTCGCCGCGCAGTTGCAGCCAGCATTCGAAGAGCATGCGCAGCCCGCTGGCGCCGATCGGGTGCCCGAAGCTCTTCAGCCCGCCGTCGGGGTTGACGGGCAGGTCGCCGTCGAGGTCGAAGGCGCCGGCCAGGACGTCCTTCCACGCCTGGCCGCGCTCGACGAACCCGAGATCCTCCATGAGGATAAGCTCGGTCGGCGTGAAGCAGTCGTGCACCTCGGCCAGGGCCAGTTCGGCGCGCGGGTCGGTGATCCCGGCCTGGCGGTAGGCCTCGGCCGAGGATCGGACGACCTCTTCGAACGTCGTGTAGTCGTACCCGCTGTCCATCGGGCCGGAGGCGGGCCCCGCGACGAACGAGAGCGCCTTCACGAACAGGGGACGGTCGGTGTAGCGGTAGGCGTCCTCGGCCCGCACGATGATCGCGGCGGCCGCTCCGTCGCTCACGCCGGAGCAGTCGTACACCCCCAGCGAGCCCGACACCCGCGGGCTCGCCTTGATCTTCTCGATCGAGACCTCCTTCTGGAACTGGGCGCGGGGGTTGCGGGCGCCGTTGTAGTGGTTCTTCCAGGCGATCCGCGCCTGGACGTCGCCCATCGTGGCCGCGTCGAGGCCGTACCGGTGCGCGTAGGCGGGCGAGAGCAGGCTGAACATCGACGGGCCGGTGAGCGGCACCTTCGTCCCGTCGTGCGCGGCCGACGCGGTCACCAGGCCGGAGTAGCCGGAGTCCTTGAGCTTCTCCGCGCCGATGGCCATCGCGGTGTCGTAGGCGCCGGAGGCGACCGCGTAGCAGGCGTTGCGGAAGGCGTCGCTCCCGGTCGCGCAGTAGTTCTCGTTCCGCGAGACGGGCTTGTAGTCGAGTTTCAGAGGACGGGACAGGGTGAGACCGGAGATGCCCGATCCCATCGTGCCGAGCCAGTAGGCGTCGACGCCGTCGCTGGTGGCCGACGCCGACTCCAGGGCCTGGGTGGAGGCGTCGACCAGGAGGTCGTCGACGCCGCGGTCCCAGTGTTCGCCGAAGGTGGTGCAGCCCATGCCCACGATGGCGACGCGGTCACGGATTCCGTTGGATGCCATGGTCAGCCCTTCTCCGCGCGAGCCGGTCGCGCCTTCCAGAAGTAGTCGTGGACGCCGTCCGCGGTGGTGTAGAAGCGGCGGAAGGTGAATTCGACGCGGTCGCCGACGGCGATCGAGCCGGCGTCGGCGTCGGTGAGCTCGCACTGGAACCGCCCGCCGCCGTCGAGGTCGACGACGGCGACGAGCACCGGCGGCGCGATGGAGAAGGCCAGATGGTCGACGGTGAAGGTGGTGATGGTCCCCCGCACCGACTGGAGGGGCTCGGGGGCCATCCGGTCCAGCGCCCGGCAGTTCAGGCAGATCCGCTCCGGCGGGAGATGGCGGGTCTCGCATTCCAGGCAGCGCGACCCGACGAACCCGAACTTCCATTCCGAGTTCCGCAGCGACGGCGGAGCCGCCGGACGGTCCGGGTCGGGGCGGCGCGGGGTGGCCCGCGGCAGCACGCCGCGCCACGTCAGCATGTCGAGGTAGTCCGCGGACGGGCCGTCGTGCGCGTCGGCGATCACCGGCCCGCGGTGGGACGTTCCGGCGAGGTTCCCCGCTCGCAGCACGAAGCAGTCGGCGCCGTCGGCCAGGACGAGCAGCACGATGGTCGCACCCGGTTCGGCGCGCTGCAGCACGTCCGTCAGGAGCAGCAGGGGGTGGGCCGCGCCGGTGACGCCGAGCGACGCCGAGCGGTCGTCGGCGTAGGCCGACGGTTCGACGCCGGACGCCGCGCGGGCGGCGCGCACCGCGCGGGCCTGGAGCCCGGTCACGATCAGGTGATCGACGTCGGCGGCCGTGACGCCGGCGCGGCCGAGGGCGTCCTGGAGCGCGGCGGCGGCGAGCGGAGCGTAGGCCGTCTCGCCGAACCGTTCCTCCCAGACCCGCGAGTACGGTTCGAGCGGGGGACGCCACCGGTCGAAGATCTCCGACGTCCGCGCCGCGACGGCGACCACCTCCGCGAGGTGGTCGTCCGATTGCGGTGCGACGACGAGGGCCGCGGAGCCGTCGCCGCCGTCGCTCTCGTCGGCCGAGCCGGGCAGGCCGACCCGGATGTCGGAGGCCACCACGACGCTGCTGCGTCCCGCCGCGGCGGCGTCGAGCGCGCCGCGCAGCGCCGCGCAGGTCGACCGCACCGCGCCGACGAAGTCGTAGGCCGCGCACTCGTCGGACAGGAGCGCGGCGGCGTGCACGACGGAGGCGTTGGTCCTGTCGGCGTAGGCGGGGCTGGTCGTGGCGAACAGCAGCTGGTCCGGGGAGAGCGGCAGATCGGCGAGCGCGCTGCGCGCGGCCTCGGCCGCCATGGACGTGCTGTCCTCGTCGAAGGCGGCGACCGAACGGGTGCCCCGCCCGCCGGCCAGGGCCGACTTGCGGTTGAGGCGGTGCGAGGGCAGGTAGGCGGCCGCCGAGACGATGTTGCTCACGGCGCCACGCTCACAACGGCCGTGCCCTGGACGGCGGTGCCGCCGGTCTGCCGGGTGCAGGTCAGGTCGACGGTGACGTCCGCGCCGTCCGCGACGGTGATCGTCCCGGAGCACTCCAGCACGTCGCCGGGCCAGACCTGCTCCTTGAACCGGACGCGGAACAGCTTGAGCGCCGACGGCGGGAACTCGTCGGTGAGGTAGGTCCCGAGCAGGCCCGCCGAGTACATGCCCATCGCGAACACGCTCGGGAATCCGGCGGAGAGGGCGAACGGCTCGTCGTGGTGGATCGGGTTGAAGTCGCCGGAGGCTCCCGCGTACCGCACGATGTCCGTCCGCGTCACCGGTCCGATGGTGCGCGGGGCGAGCGTGTGGCCGACCGCGTACCTCGCGGTTCCCGTCATGGCTTCTCCTCGGTCTCGATCAGGGTCGTGCGGTGCTCCACGCGCAGCCGGCCGGTCTCGTCGCGGTACTCGTGGACGATCGCCGCGAACCGCATCCGCCCGCCGCGGCGTCCCTCCTTCTCCGAGACGGGGCCGGGCCTGCTGGTCACGCTCAGGCGCGTCCCGGCGGCCGGCGGCGGGCCGTGGAAGACGTACTCCTCCTCGCCGTGCAGCAGGCGCTTGAGGTCGAAGCCGAGATCGTCGATCCCGAACTCGCCGGGCGGCTGCGCGATGAGGAAGGCCGTCGTCAGGAACGTCGGCGGGACGACCGCGTCGTCGCCGGTGTAGGCCGGGTTGGCCGACCCGGTGGCCCGCGCGAACTCCGCGATCTTCCCGGCCTCGGGGGTGAAGTCGTACATCTCAGGTCGTCCTCTCGTCGGGTGCCCGGTCGCCGGCCGCGCCGTTTCCGGCGAGCGCCTCGGCCGCGCGGCGGCGGAACTCCGGCGCGCAGAGCAGCCGGGTCTGGATCTCCAGGCACTGACGGAGATGGCCGTCGAGCGCGTCCCGCAGGCTCTCCCGGTGCAGCCGCGCGTAGCCTTCGAGCGTGTCCCGCGGAAGCGCCGCCAGTTCGGCCGCGCGCTGGAGCGCGGCGTCCAGTGCCGACTCGGGGTGCTCCACGGCGAGGCCGAGACGCGCCGCCTCGGCCGGGGTGATCCTTCCCGGGCTCGCCAGGACGCTCCAGAGCAGGCCCGGCGCGAGGCGGCGCAGGAGCAGCTCCCCGCCGATCCCCGGGATGACGCCCAGCGTGCCCCACCCCTGCCGCAGCCACCCGCGCGGTCCGATCGCGCGCCAGTCGCAGGCGAGGGCCAGGTCCATGCCGAGGCCGACGGCCGGGCCGTCGATGGCCGCGAGCACCGGCTTGGGCGTCCGGACGAGGAGCCGGACGACGCGGTGGAAGGTGTCGTACAGCAGATCGCGGACGGCGTCCGGCCCCTGCTCGACGACCTCCAGGATCGCGGGCAGGTTGCCGCCGGCGCAGAACGCGCCGTTGCCGGTGAGGACGACGACGGCCGCCTCGTCCGCCTGGTCGGCCCGCGTCAGCGCGGCGAGCAGTTCCTCGCCCTCGGCCGGGCCGAGGGCGTTGCGCTGCCGCGGCCAGTCCATGGTGACCACCCCGACGCCGTCGGCGAAGGTGACCCGTGCGCTCACGTGTTCGTCCCGGTGGTGTTGGGCTCGTAGTAGGTCTGGGCGTCGGAGAAGGACTCCAGGCCGGGCAGGCCGTTCTCGACGCCCAGCCCGCTGTCCTTGACGCCGCCGAAGGGCTGGTGCGGGCCGATCGGCAGGTGGGCGTTGAGCCAGACCGTGCCGCAGTCCAGGTCACCGGCGACGGCGCGGGCGCGTTCGAGATCCCTGCCCCACACCGAGCCGGCCAGCCCGTAGGGCCCGGCGTTGGCGCGGCGCACCGCGTCGTCGACGTCGGTGTAGGTGAGGACGGGCAGCGCGGGACCGAACTGCTCCTCCGCGACCAGGCCGCTGTCGTCGGAGGCGCCCGTGACGATGGTCGGCGGGTAGAAGTGCCCCGGCCCGGGGAGCCGCCGACCGCCGGTCACGGCGGTCGCGCCCCCGGCCACGGCGCCGTCCACCAGCTCCGAGACCCGCTCCAGCTGGGCGGCGGTGGTGAGCGGACCCATCTGCGTCTCGGGCGACGCGCCGTCCCCGACCCGGGTCCGCCGCGCGAGGTCGGCCAGGACGCCGACGAACTCGTCGTGCGCCCGCTCGGGAACATAGACCCGCTTCACCGACATGCAGACCTGGCCGGCGTTGATGAACGAGGCGGCGAAGATCTTGGCCGCGGCCGCCGGCACGTCGCAGTCGTCGAGGACGATCGCGGCGTCGTTCCCGCCGAGCTCCAGGGTCAGCCGCGAGAGGTTCGCCCCGGCGGCGGCCGCGATCCGCTTCCCCGTCGCCGTGGACCCGGTGAAGCTGATCTTCCTGGCGAGGGGGTGGGCGACCATGAGCCCGCCCACCTCGGCGTCCCCGGACAGCGGGGTCAGCACGCCGGGCGGCAGCACCCGGCCGAGCAGCTCGACCATGCGCAGCGTGCTCAGCGGGGTCACCGGGGACGGCTTGATGACCACGGTGTTGCCCGCCCGCAGGGCCGGCGCGATCTTCCAGGCCGCCAGCAGCAGCGGGAAGTTCCACGGCGTGATCGCCGCGACGACGCCGAGCGGACGGCGCCGGACGGCGACGCGCGCCGTCTCGTCGTCCTGGACGACGACGGGATCGACCGCGAGGCGCGCGAAGTACTCGAACCACTGCGCGCTCCGGCGGACCTCATGCCGGGCCTGTTCCAGGGGACGGCCCTGCTCGGCGGTGAGCAGGGGGGCCAGTTCGTCGACGGCGCCGAGCAGGAGCGCCGCCGCCCGCTCCAGGGCGTCGCGCCGTGCCTGCTCGTCGTGCCGCCACCGCGGGTACGCGGCCGAGGCCGCGTCGAAGGCCGCGGCGACGTCGGAGGCGCCGCTCTGTGGCGCGTAGCCGACGATCTCGCCGGTCGCGGGATTCTCGACGGCGAGCGCGCCGTCGGACGATGGAGGTGTCATGACTGCTTCGGAGCCTCCGCGTAGATCGTGGGCGCCATCGCGGCGCGGTCCGTCCGGGCGTCGATGACCGCCGGTCTCCCGGAGGCGACGGCCTCCTTGAGGGCCTGTTGCAGCTCCGCGCCGGAGTGGGCCACCCAGCTTCCGCAGCCGAGCGCGGCGCCGACGGCCGCCAGGTCGACGTGGGTGAACTGCCAGTTGCGGTCCTCGTCGGTGCCCGCCTCCCAGAGGATCGCCTCCTGGTTCATCCCCGCGTTGTTGTTGACGACCACGACGACCGGGATGTCGTAGCGGCACGCCGTCTCCAGCTCCGCGACGTGGTAGTAGAAGCCGCCGTCGCCGGTCAGGCAGACGACGGGCCGGTCCGGGGCGGCGCACTTGGCGCCGATGGAGGCGGGCAGCGCCCAGCCGAGCGACCCCGCCGCGCGGATGAACGTGTGCCCCTCCGACAGCTTCAGGTGGCGGGCCGACCAGGCGCCGACGTGGCCGGTGTCGCCGACCACGATGGCCTCGTCGGGAAGCGCGTCCGACAGGGCGCGCCACAGCCGCTCGGGGCGCATGAGCGGGGCCTCGGCGAGCTCGACCTCGTCCGCCTCCGCGTACCACTCGCGCTGCAGCCCGGCGATCCGCGCGAGCCACTCGGGCCGCTGCCGGGGGGCCGCGTCCGCCGCTTCGAGCTGGTTCAGCACGGCGTCGATGTCGCCGACCAGCGGGAGCGAGTCCCGGTAGTTCCGGCCCACTTCCTCGGGGTCGATGTCGATGTGAATGATGGTGGTGTCGTGGCCGGGGACGGTGTAGTCGCGGGTCGTCATGCTGCCGAGGGCGCTCCCTGCCACGAGCACGAGGTCGGCTTCGAGCACCGCGGCGTTCGCCTGGTCCCGGGCGTAGCCGCCGACCACCCCCGCCCAGAGCGGGTGGGCCTCCGGCAGGACGCCGAGACCGTTCAGCGAGGCGACGACGGGGATCTGCAGGCGCTCGGCGAACCGGCGCAGGGTCGCTTCCGCCCGTGAGCGCTTGACCCCTCCCCCGGCGAGGAGGATCGGACGCCGCGCGGTGGACAGCAGTTCCACCGCCGCCTTGACGAGCTCGGTGTCCGCGAGGGGCCGCAGCGCCGGGGCCCGTGTGTGGCGGGTCTCGATGACGACCTCGTCGTCGGCGATCTCGGCGGAGCTGGCCTTCCCGCCGGGGCCGTACAGCTCCAGGTGGACGGGGCGCGGGGCCCCGGTGGTCGCCGCCCGATAGGCCTGCCGCAGCAGTTCGGGGAGGCGCCGCCCGTCGTCCACGACGGTGTTGAACTTGGTGAGCCGATCGAAGATCGGCATGTCGTCGTGCTCCTGGTAGACGTTCTTGTGACGCGTGTCGGGCTCCGGCCCGCCGGTGAAGGCGACGACGGGCGACTTGGCCAGGTAGGCGTCGCGCAGGCCCGCCGCCAGGTTGGTCCCGCCGATCGCCTGGGCCCCGCACACGCCCGGCCGGCCGCTGACGCGCGCGTAGCCGTCCGCCATGTAGACCGCCGCCTTCTCGCCGTGCGCGACGACCGGCGTGACGCCGAGCCGGATGAGGCGCTTCATCGCCTCGTGCCCGAACACCGGGACGTGGAAGAAGTGCGTCACCCCGCTCTCGCTGAGCATGGTGGCGAGGGCTTCCTGGGTCTTCATGTGGCTGTCTCCTCAAGCCTAATCGACTTCTACTAATAAAATCGATTACGTGCGGGCATGCGGACGGGCTGCGTCCGGCCTTACCGGGTCATGTGGTCAGTGGGTGATGTCGGCGAGCGCGGCGGACCGGCGCGCGGCGAAACGGGTCCGGATGCTGCCGATGCCCTCGATGGTCGAGACCAGCTCGTCGCCGGCCCCCAGGAACCGCTTCGGCTCGCGGGCGACGCCGACCCCGGAGGGGGTCCCGGTGAAGATGAGATCCCCGGGCAGCAGCGGAGTGACCGCCGAGAGCTCGGCCACCAGCGCCGGGATGCCGAAGATGAGGTGGCCGGTCCGGCTGGACTGGACCTCCTCGCCGTTCAGCGTGCAGCCGATCGCGAGGTCGTCGCGGTCCGGGAGCTCGTCGGGCGTGACGACGTACGGGCCGGTGGGACCGAAGCCGGGGAACGACTTGCCCAGGCTGAACTGGGGCGTCGGCGGTCGCAGCTGGACCGTGCGGTCAGAGATGTCCTGCCCCACCGTGAGCCCGGCGATGTGGGACCACCCGTCGCTTTCCGCCACCCTGTGCGCGGGGCGCCCGATCACCGCGACCAGCTCCACCTCCCAGTCGACCGTGTCCCCGGACAGCTCGACGACGTCGTCCGGGCCCGCGAGGCAGGCCGGGAACTTCGTGAACGTGGAGGGGAACTCCGGGAGCGGGAGGTCCTTCTTGGCCTCGGCGACGTGCAGGGCGTAGTTCAGGCCGATCGCGAACACCTGACGGGGCCGCGGCACCGGCGCGCCGAGCGGCAGTTCCGCCAGCGGCACCCCGGGCGGGTCGGCGGGCAGCGCGTCGGCCCAGCCGAGGAACTCGTCCCAGCGTTCGTAGATCGCCTGGGGGTCGGGCGAGAAACGGCCTTGCGAGATCTCGGCGACGTCATGCGCCCGCTCGCCGCGGACGATGTACAGACGATCACCGGAGTTGGCGATCCGCACGGGGGTTCTCCTATCTCTCAGTCCTGGTGGAGGCGGCCCTCGGGCCCCGGGTCCGGTCCGTCACGGTGACCTCCGAGAAAGAGTCGATTTAACGAATAAAATCGATTATAGCCGCTCGGCGCGCTCGAACCGGCGCAGGTCGATCTCGAGTTCGAGGTGCGTCACGGGCGGGTAGGTGCGATGCCAGGTGACCCCGCGGGCGGGCGCGACGCCGTGCGCGGCGACCAGCAGGCCCGCCGTCGCGGCCGATTCGTGCGCCGAGTAGACGTGCACCTCGGTGGCCGGGTCCCACGTCACGGCGAGATCCGCCGTGATCCCGGCCAGGAGGTCGATGACCGTCCGCGCCTTGTCCGCGATGGCGTCGGGCGTCGTCTCACCGAATCTGGTGAGCCCCTCCGGGTAGGACTCCCCGTCGGGGAGCTCCGCCACGCCTGACACCAGGAACGTCGGAACCTGCGCGTCGCTGTGCACGGTGTAGGTGAACCCGCTCAGCGTGGACACGCCCGGTGGGTCGGCGACCGGCGCGACGTTGGTGCGGGTCGTCGGGACGTGCCCGTCGCGGCGGAGGTCCCACGCGTCGAGCCGGGCGATGTAGTCGGCGTTGAAGACGAGGAAGTCCTGCACGTCGACAGGGGCGGGCATCCTGATGTCGAGCCCGCTCAGCGCGTCGCGGGGGCGCCCCGCCTCGTCCAGGTGCTTCTGGATCCGCTCGAAGCCCGCGTCCAGATCCAGTGGCTTCTCGAACTCCGCGTGGACGAGGCCGTACCCGGGCTCGGCTGCGACGGCCTTGCTGCAGAACACGCTGCCAGGAAGGAAACGGTATCCGCCTTCGTGGTTCACGACTGTCTTCGTTGAGGTCATGTTTTTCACTGCCCTTGGCTCGGAGTGCCGGCATGCCTGCGGATGAAGGCGCCGGCATGGGCCAGCGCCGTGCGTCCTTCGGTGAGGATCGACGCGAACGCGGGCCAGACGTGGAACATGTCGGGGTACAGCTGGAGGTCGGCGTCCCCGCCCGCCTCTCGCACGCGCGTGGCGTAGTCCGCGACGTCGTCCACCATCCCCTCGTCGCCTCCGACGAAGATCAGGACGGGCGGCAGGCCGTGAAGGTCCCCGTAGGTCGGAGACGCCCGCGGGTCGCGCGGGTCACCGTCCCCCAGGTAGTGCTCGATCAGCAGCGGGATCATCTCCCCGTTGGAGATGGGGTCCCGTTCGCTGTTGGCCTTCCAGCTCGCGCCCGGCGTGGTGAAGTCCACGAACGGCGAGAAGAGGACCGCCGCGGCGGCCCGGGTCTCCGGGTCGTCCTTGACGGCGGAGGCGACGATGGCGGCGAGCCCGCCGCCCGCCGAGTCGCCGCCGAGGACGATCGAGGAGGCGGGGACCCGCCCCCTCAGCCAGGTGTAGGCGCTGAGGGCGTCCTCGACGGCCGCGGGGAACCGGTTCTCCGGCGCCCGGCGGTAGCCGGCGACCAGGACGCGGGCGCCGCTGTACCGCGATATCTCCGCGGCCAGGGAATGCCTGCCCTCCTTGGAGCCGATGAAGTAGCCGCCGCCGTGGAAGTACAGGACCGTGACGTCGCCGTCGGCCCCCGGCACGTGCACCCAGTCGGCGGGCACGGGGCATCCGGCCGCGGGCTCGATGACGGCGTCCGCGGGCACCAGCGACAGGAACAGCCTGTCGTCGTTCGCGCGCAGCTCCTCGATCGACGACGTGGTGGGACTCGGTTGCGCGTCGACGAATCGCCGCTTGGCGGCCTCGGCCTCCGTGCTCGCTGCCATCTGCGTGTCTCTCCTGTGCTGGATCGGTGGGGTCAGCGCCGGTCGGTGCCGGCGTAGTGGTCGAAGACCTCGGCCTGGTCGAGCTCGTCCGCCGGCGCCGAGTGGACGATCTCGCCGCGCCGCAGCACGTGCGCGGTGTCGGCGATCGCGAGGGTACGGTCGACGAACTGGTCCACGATCAGGATCGCGGTGCCCGCCGCCGCGCGCCGGGCCAGGAACTCGAAGATCTCGTCGACGACGAGCGGCGCCAGCCCGAGCGAGGGCTCGTCCACGAGCAGCACGGTCGGACGCCGCAGATGCCCGGCCGCGAGGGCGAGCATCTGCTGCTGCCCGCCGCTGAGCGTCCCGGCCTGGACCTTCAGCTTCTCACGGAGCTGGGGGAAGAACTCGACCGCCTCGGTCACGGCCTCCGCCGCCCTGGCCTTGGGCACCTGGAGCTGGAGGTTCTCCCGCACCGTGAGCCCGCGGAAGATCCCCCGGCCCTCGGGGACGTGGCACAGCCCCGCGCGGCTTCGCAGGTCGGCCGGGCGCGCCGTCACGTCGCGGCCGTCGAGCCGCACCGTCCCGCGGCTCGCCCGCAGCAGGCCGGCCGCCGCCCTCATCAAGGTCGTCTTCCCCGCGCCGTTGGCGCCGAGCAGGGCGACCACGGCCCCCTGAGGGACCGTGAGCGAGACCCCCCGCACGACGACGGTGGAGCCGTGGGCGACGGTCAGGCCGGCGAGTTCGAGGGCGGGCGCGGCCGTCCCGGCGGCGCTCATCGGCCGGCCCCGCGGGCGGACCCGAGCACGGTGTCGCCGGGCCCGTCGCCCGGCGCCGCGCCGAGGTAGGCGTCGCGCACCAGTTCGCTCCCGTGGACCGCCTCGGGCGTGCCCTCGAAGATCAGCTCGCCGAAGTCCAGGACGTAGATGTAGGAGCACAGCCGCATCACGAGGTCGACGTCGTGCTCGACGAGCAGGATGGCCGTCCCGCGCTCCCGCTGGACCCGCCGGAGCAGGTCGGCGAACGCCTCCGTCTCGGCGACGTCCAGCCCCGAGGACGGTTCGTCGAGCAGCAGGACGTCGAAGTCCCCCGCCATGCACCGCGCGAGCTCGACGAGCCGCCGCTGGCCGGTCGACAGCTCCCCGACCTGCCTGCCGGCGATGTCGCCGAGGCCGCACAGGGCGATGGCGTCGAGCGCGGCGCGGCGGGTGTCGCGCCGGGCGGACGGCGAGGCGGCCAGCTGGCGCCAGGGACGCGCCCCGGCGCGGGCCGCCTCGGACCCGAGCCACACGTTGTCGAAGACGGTCAGGGTGTCGCACAGCTCGACGGACTGGAAGGTCCGGCTGAGCCCGCGCCGGGCGCGGGCGGACGGGCCCATGGCCGCGACGGACCGTCCGTGCAGGGACACCTCGCCGCGCACCCGGCGGTTCAGCCCGCTGCACGCGTTGAAGGTCGTCGTCTTGCCCGCGCCGTTCGGGCCGATCAGCCCGGTGATCTGCCCGGTGGGCGCCGTCAGCGTGAGGTCGCGGACGGCGTGCAGGCCGCCGAACGCGACGTCCAGGGAGCGCACGCCCAGCCCGGGGCGCCCGGTGCCGCGACGCGCGGGGCCGTCCGCCTTCTCCGGCCGGGCCGGGACGTCGCCCCGGACGGCGTCATGGCTCCCGGGCGTTCGCCCTCCCCATCTGTCGAGCAGCCGCCGCAGTCGCTCGGGCATCGGCGGATTGCCGCCGGCACTGGCCACCGCGATCGCGGACACGCCGAACATGACGTTCAGCCAGTAGGGGACGTCGGCGTCCGGCAGGTACCCGGGGATCACCGAGCTCACGGCCAGGACGACGGCGTACCACGGTTCGGCGAAGGGGACGACGACGAGCATCGCCACGAGCGTCAGCGAGTTCAGCGGCGTGAAGAACGCGTCCCCGCCCGCCGCGAAGTGGCGCGACATCCCGAACAGCGCCCCGGCGAGCGCGGCGATGAACGCCGACAGGCAGAAGACGATCACCTTGGTGACGTTGGTGTCCAGCCCCATGCTGGCGACGCCCACCGGTGAGTCCGCCATGCCGCGCAGCATCCGGCCGAGCCGGCTCCGCTGGATGAGCACGATCGCGACGGAGGTCAGGACGAGCGCGGCGAGCGCGACGTAGTAGAAGGCCCGCTCGCTCGTCGCGAAGCCCGGGCGCGGCATCGTCCGTCCCTGCGCGAGGCTGGTGAACATCCAGCTCTGCGGATAGAGCAGCTGCTGCACCAGGATGCCGAAGCCGAACGTGGCCAGCGCGAGGAACAGCCCGGAGAGCCTGATGGCGGGCAGGGCGATCAGGGCGCCGACGGGCACCGCCACCAGCGCCCCGAGCGGCAGCGCCACGATCCACGGAAGGCCCGCGTCCAGATGGAGCTGCGAGTAGGAGACCGCGCCGATGGCGGCGAAGGCGCCGTGGCACAGCGAGACCTGGCCGGAGGTGCGCACGAGCAGGCCGATGGACAGCAGCATGATCGCGGAGATCACGCCGGACGTGAAGTACGGCATGCGGTCCCCGGCGACGCCCGGTATCGCGACCAGGGCGCCGAGCACGACCACGGCCGCGGCGAGCCGGATTCTCGGCGGCGCCGTGTACCGCGGCGCCGGGCGCGCCTCGTGCCGGGTGAGGGGCACGAGCCGGCGGCCGTACAGCAGCAGCGCCGCCAGCAGCACGAGGAACGGAAGCGAGGCGGGCAGGCCCGACAGCGCCTTGGCGTTCAGCGAGAACTTGGTGAGCACGCTCGCGCCGATGCCGACGAACAGGCCGCCGGCGAGCGTGAGCGGGATCGACGTCAGCCGCCCCACCGCCGCGCCGGCGAACGCCTGCACGACGAGGAAGGTCAGCGCGGTGGCGTTCAGCCCGATCAGCGGCAGGATCAGCACGCCCGACAGCGACGCGAGGGTGCATCCGATGATCCAGGCCGTGCGGCGGACGCGGACGGGACTGGTCCCCCGCGCCGCGAGCAGGTCCGGGTCCTCGACGACGGCGCGCATCTCCAGCCCCGTCCGCGACCACCGGAACAACGCCCCGAGCGCCGCGATGCCACCCAGCGCGATGGCGATGAGGATCAGCCGGTCGTCGGTGATGACCACCCCGGAGATCGTGCGCCTGCTCTGGGCGCCCGGGAGGAACTGCTGGACGGGCTTGGTGGTCGTGCCGTACATGATCGTGCCGAGCCCCTGCACGACCAGGAGCAGGCCGACGGTGCCGACCACCTTGTGGATCGTGCGCTGCCTGCTGAGGTCGCGCGCGAACCGCTCCATGACCAGGCCGAGCACCGGTCCGAAGACGCCGACGCTGAGGATCAGGGAGAGCCGCCAGTCGAGTTCGTGGTCGACGTGCAGCCAGTAGAAGAGGTAGGCGGCCGCGGTGGCGAGCGCCCCGTGCCCGAAGTTGAAGACGCCCGATGTCTTGTAGGTGACGACCAGTCCGGTGGCGGCGAGCGCGTAGACGGCTCCCACCGGTACGCCGCTGATGATGAAGGGCAGCAGACCGTTCATCGGCCGGCCCTCCCGTCGTGGCCGAGGGGCCCCGGGTACTCGTTCATGATCTCGCTCCGCCCCGGGTCAGCCGCCGTGACAGACGGTCTTGTTCAGGCCCCCGTCGGTGAACTTGCCGTTCTCGTACTTGGCCGTCCAGAAGCAGTTGACCGGCCCGGAGGGCTTGTCGGCTGTGAAGCTGAGCGGCTGGGCGAGCAGGCCGTCGAGCCGTTCGTTCTTGACCGCCCCGTAGGCGGCGATGATGTCGGCGCGGCTCACGCGGGCGGACGGGGCCGGCGAGCGGGCCTCGATGGTCTTCTTGAAGAGCGTCAGCGTGGTGTAGGTCGCCATCGCGCGGGGGAAGGCCCAGTCGGCGTCCTTGACGCCCTGCCGGCGCATCATGTCGCGGAACCGCCGCACGGCCGGGTCGTCGGTGAACCACGGCGGGTTGGTGAGGCCGAGGTTGATCGGGACGCCGGGGTCGTTGGCCTTGAACTCGCGGGGCTGGACGGAACCGTCGAACATGCCCCACTGACCGGTGTACCCCTGCCGCTGGCAGTCGGCGATCAGCTTCATGTCCGCCGCGACGGTGTTCATCGAGGGGATCACGTAGTCGACGCCGTCGGAGATCAGCTTGAGGCACTGCGCCGTGTAGTCGGGCGCCGTGGCCGAGGCGGTCAGCGTGCCGCCGTAGGTCAGCCCCAGGGTCTTCGCCGTCCCCTCGGTCAGCTGCCCCACCAGCGCGCAGTTCGGGATCTCCGAGCACACGACGATGGCCGGCTTCTTCGCGCCGTTCTGCTTGGCCATCGTGATGACGCCGGCCGCGACCGCCGGGAACGAGGTGGACAGCGAGATCCAGTTCGGCATCTTGCCCCACGCGGTGGGCGTGTAGCCCTCGCCGCCGATCACCGGGACGCCCGCCTTCGTGATCGCGTCGGCGACGACCGCCTCGGTGATCGGTTCGAGCACGACGAACCCGGCGAGGTCCTTCTGCCGCAGGACGGGGGCGATCTTCGCGGTGGCGGTGGGCGCGTCGCCGTTGGTCTCGACGAACTCGAAGGTGACCGGGTGACCCGCCACGCCGCCGTGCGAGTTGACGTCCGCCTGCCACGCCTGCAGGACCCGTCCCGGGCTGTCGGGCAGCGAGGGGCCGGTGAGCAGGACGCCCAGCTTGATCGGCGTGCCGGTCGCCGGTGTTCCGGGGGCGGCCGGGCTCACGGCGGGACCGCCCGCCGCGTCGCCGTCGTCCTTGCCGCCGCCGCAGCCGGCTGCCATGCCCGCGAGGAGCACGGCGGAGGCGGCCAGGACCGTGAGGCGCGTGCGCGCTCCCGTCCGGGCGCCGCCCCCGTGCCGTGCGAGTCTGATCCGTGTCATGTGGTCCTCCGAACTTGGGGTGGGCCAGGCCCGCGGCGCACGGTGGCGGCGACGACCTGGAGGGTATTCAGAGAGCGACAGTAGAAATCGATTTGATTAGCTGAAATCGATCCTTAGTACCGAGTTCACTCCCACGACGGGGAGGTGCGCGAATGTGGAGAGTGCGTCAGGAGGCGGCGAGGCCCAGGCGCACCCGAAGCGGATCACCCTCGCGGGTGCCGTACTCGGACGCGCGGGCGGCCCGCTCCTCCGGCGTCAGCGCCGGGTCGGCCGCCAGGGCGAACACTTCGTTGAGTCCACCGGGGGTCATCAGATTGACGACGCGCACGGGGCCCTGGTCCGCGTCGACGTTGTCGAACGTGTGCGGCACGCGCGGCGGCACCGACACGAAGTCACCGGGACCCAGTTCGATGATCTCGTCCTCGACCTGCACGGTGAGGACGCCTTCGAGCACATAGAAGCTGTCGTACTGGGCGTGGTGCGTGTGCAGGGGCGGGCCGGAGAAGTGGGCGACCTCCCCGACCATGAAGTCGAAGTGCCCCGCCGTGCGCGCACCGGTCGCCTTGAACAGCCAGGGCGCGTCTCCGAAGGTCTCACCGTCCGCCGCGCGTACGACACGAGCCGGGTTCATGAACGCACCTCCTGGATGAGAGTGACCGCGAGGCCGGACCTGGAGCGACGTCCGCTCCCGCCGAGTCCCCAGAGCCTAAGACAGGTCAAGTCGATTTGAAAGAGGCAAATCGATTTTTATCGGACACCACGGGGCAACGGCCGGGTCCCGTACGGGATCGGCGACGTGACGGCGCCCGGCCGCCCGTCCGCGATCCCGCTCACGAGACCGGCCTGGTCGTCACCGGCGGCGAAGGTCTCCAGCCGTGCGCGGAGCCCGTCGTCATCGGTTTCCCGCGCGGCCGCCAGCGCGACCGCGCGCGCCTCGGCACGGACGGCCGCGGCCCGCTCCTGGAATGCGAGGACCTCGTCAAGGGTGACCTCCCGGAACCCGGCATGGAGCTCGTCCCCCCTCTCCAGAAGCGGGCCCAGCCGCGCGTCGAGCGCCTCGGCACGATCGGTCACTTCCCCGATTCGGCTCGGCGACGCATCGTAAAGCCCCAGGTAGAGGTGCGTGACGAAGAGATCTGCCACGGGGGCCTCGGCATAGTTGTAGGCGCGCTCGGCGAACCGTTTGCCGACGTAGCCCTGCGCTCCGCTCCAGGGCAGTTCCAGGCCCTCGATCCGGACCGGTCCGGGCAGGCCGGAGGACAGGTGACGGCGCGCGGGCTCCAGCGCCGGGTTGTCCCACCGCGCGATGCCCGAGACGAGCGTTCCCGTGCCCGCGAACCGGCCGCTCAACAGGATGACGTCCGCCGCGTCCACGGCGACGGGCGACTCCATGGTCCCGGTGAACACGATGTCGTCACCACGATCGGTGACGGTGAACCCGGCGCGGCCGGTTCCCGCGTCGCCGCCGAACAGCCAGCGGTGTTGCGCACTGACCTCGGCGACGTGCGCGACCTTCTCGTCCGTGCCGACGAAGTCGGCGAGGCGGCTCCACAGATAGTGGTAGGCCAGCACCTGGGCGGCCCGGAGATCGGCGGCCGCGAGGGTGCGGACGACGCGGTGAGCCACGGACCAGGGCCGGCCCCCGCCTCCGTCCGCCGGCGGCCCCATCAGCGTCACCAGCCCGCCGGCCTTGAGGGCCTCCCCGACCTCGGTCGGTGACGCTTCGCCCGGCGCGCCGGAACGCCCGGCGAGCTCCCGGCCGAGTCCGGCGGCGACGCCGATCCAGTACGCGCCCGTCCGGCGTTCGGCCGACCCGCGGTCGTCCGAACTCGATATAGTCTCCATAAATCGATTTGTATCAGGGTAATCGACATTATGCTACGTTGGTCGGCATGTTGCCACGGATCTCGCACTGGGTCGGCGGCGCCGCGGTCGCCGGCGCCTCCGGCCGCACCGCCCCCGTCCACAACCCCGCGACCGGCCTGCTGACCGGCGAGGTCGATCTGGCCTCCGCCTCGGAGGTCGGCACCGCGGTGGCCGCCGCGAAGGCCGCCGCCGCCGAGTGGCGCGGCGCGTCGTTGTCGAAGCGGTCCTCGGTGCTGTTCGCCTTCCGCGAGCTGCTGCACCGCGGCGCCGGCGAGCTCGCCGAGATCATCACCGCCGAGCACGGCAAGGTGCTCGGCGACGCGCACGGTGAGATCGCCCGCGGGCTGGAGAACGTCGAGTACGCGTGCGGCGTGCCGCAGCTGCTCAAGGGCGGCTTCTCCGAGCAGGCGAGCACCGGCGTGGACGTCTACTCGATCCGCCAGCCCCTCGGCGTCGTCGCCGGCGTCACCCCGTTCAACTTCCCCGTGATGGTGCCGCTGTGGATGTGCGCCAACGCGATCGCCTGCGGCAACGCGTTCGTGCTCAAGCCGAGCGAGAAGGACCCCTCCGCCAGCCTGCTGCTGGCGCGGCTGTGGCGGGAGGCCGGGCTGCCGGACGGCGTCTTCTCGGTGGTGCAGGGCGACAAGGAGGCGGTCGACGCCCTGCTGGCCCACCGGGACGTCGCGGCGGTCAGCTTCGTCGGCTCGACCCCGATCGCGAAGCACATCTACGAGACGGGCACGGCGAACGGCAAGCGCGTGCAGGCCCTCGGCGGTGCGAAGAACCACATGGTGGTGCTCCCCGACGCCGACATCGACGTCGCCGCGGACGCGGCGGTGAGCGCCGCCTACGGCTCCGCGGGCGAGCGATGCATGGCGGTCTCGGTGGTGGTCGCGGTCGGCGACGTGGGCGACGAGATCGTCGAGGCGATCAGCGCCCGGATCCCCCGGCTCAGGATCGGCGACGGCGCCGACGGCGGCAGCGACATGGGACCGCTCATCAGCGCCCAGCACCGCGACAGGGTGGCGGGCTATGTCGACGCCGGTGAGCGGGACGGGGCGACCGTCGTCGTCGACGGCCGCCCCGGCAAATCCGGCCAGCGCACCCCCGAGCAGGGCTTCTTCCTCGCCACGACGCTGCTCGACCACGTCACGCCCGAGATGAGCGTCTACGCCGACGAGATCTTCGGCCCGGTGCTCTCGGTCGTGCGCGTCCGCACCTACGACGAGGCGCTCGACCTGGTCAACGGCAACGAGTACGGCAACGGCGCGGTGATCTTCACCCGGGACGGCGGCGCGGCGCGGCGGTTCCAGTTCGAGGCCGAGGCCGGCATGATCGGGATCAACGTGCCGATACCGGTACCGGTCGCGTACTACTCGTTCGGCGGGTGGAGGTCCTCGCTGTTCGGCGACACGCACATGTACGGCCCCGAGGGCGTGAACTTCTACACCCGCGGCAAGGTCGTCACCTCCCGGTGGCCGGACCCCGCCACGTCCCGGGTCGATCTCGGCTTCCCCACCACCCGGTAACCGGCACGAACAGCGCCGCCGACGCAGCCGGCCCGGGCGCCGAGGGCGACCTAGAACAGCAGGGCGACCTTTCCGGAGAGCCCGCCACCCTCAAGGCGTTCGTACGCCTTGCGGATGTCGGCGATGGGGAACGCCGAGTCGAGGCGGAGCCGCAGATCTCCCGTCGGGCCACCGGGGAGACGAGCGAAGAAACCTGACGTGGGGGGAGGGCCTCCGGGTTCGGCGCGGCTGCGAGACCCGCATCGGGGACCCAGGAGGCCCCTCATGGCACCCGCCGTCAACTCCGCCCGGCGCCCTGCGGTGCGCCCGGACGGGCCGCACTCGGACGGGCTCCGCTCGGACGAGCGATGAGGAAGACCACGAGCGCGGCCAGGCACAGGAACCCGGCCGCGCCGAGGCTCGCCACATTGAGGCCATGGACGGTGGCCTCGGCGGGAGTGCGGCCGTGGTAGCGGGCGGCGGCCGTCCCGGCGATCGTGCTGAGCAGCGCGGTGCCCAGCGAGGCACCGACCTGCTGCGACGTCATGACCATGGCCCCCGCCACGGCGCTGTCGGCGCCCGCGCCGAGGGTCGCGGTGCTGTTGGCGGTGACCAGCACCCACCCGGTGCCGAGCCCCACCAGCAGGAAGACCGGAAGAACGCCGAGCCAGTAGCCGCTGCCGGGCTCGACGAGACCGAGCAGGGCGAGGCCCGCGGCGATCGTCAGGAGCCCGGGGCAGAGCAGCGCCCATACCGGCGCGCGTGCCAGCAGCCGGCTGACCGCCCGCACACCCGCCATCAGGCCGGCGGTCAGCGGCAGGAAGGCCAGGCCCGCCCGCACCGGTGAGTAGCCCAGAACGTTCTGCAGGTAGAAGGTCAGGAAGAACAGCGCGGAGAACATGCCGGCCGCCAGGCTCAGCACGGCCAGGTAGGACCCGCCGCGGCGCCGGTCCAGGACGACCCGCGGCGGGAGCAGCGGCGCCTCGGCCCGGGTCTGCGCCCAGGCGAACGCGACCAGCGCCGCGACTCCGGCGGCCAGCGGCCCGAAGGTGCGGGGCGAGTCCCATCCGTCGGGCTCGGCGCGGGCGCACCCGAAGACCAGGGCCATCAGCCCGGCGGTGGCCAGGACCGCCCCCGTGACGTCGATGCGCGCCCCGGCCGTGCGCGGCACGGGCCGTACGGCGAACAGCACCCCGCCCGCGGCCAGGGCGGCGAAGGGCAGGTTCACGTACATGCACCATCGCCAGTCGAGAGAGTCGGTGAGCACGCCGCCCAGCAGTACCCCGATGCCGGACGAACTGCCCATCACGGTGCCGTAGACGCCGAAGGCCCTGCCGCGCTCGGCCGGCGCGGGAAAGGTGGCGGCGAGGGTGGCCAGCACGGCCGGGGTGAGCAGAGCGCCGAAAACGCCTTGCAGCGCCCGGGAGACGAGCAGCATCGCCGGGCCGGTGGCGGCGCCGCCGAGCGCCGAGGCCGCGGCGAACCCGATCAGCCCGGCCATCAGGACGCGCCTGCGGCCGACGAGGTTCGACAGCCGCCCGCCGAGCAGCAGCAGGCCACCGTAGGCCAGGGCGAACAGCGTGATGACCCACTGGCGGGTCGAGTCCGACAGGTGCAGGGAGCGCTGCACGGAGGGCAGCGCGATGTTCATGATCGTCAAATCGATGCCGATCATGAACTGCGCCGTCGCGACCGCGGCCAGCGCCCACCAGCGCCGAGGATCGGGCGAGCCGGCGTGCGGAGACGGACCGCCGTCAGGGTGCCGGCTCGCGGCGGGCACCCGCGGTGCCGAGCCGTTCGTGGTCACGGTCAGCACACCCCGTCCGCGATCCGGGGGTCGTGCCGCACGTATACCGGTCGCCGATGAGCCTCGACGCCGCCGTGAAGTCCTTCTGCCTATCGCGTTCGGGCTCCATGTCGCCCTCCTAAGTGAACAGCCGTAGCGCTAAGACTGTAAGGCAACGGTCGTTGCAATACAATCCGGTGTCATGGACACGACCTCCTCGACCACCCCCGCGCGGGGCCGCAACCCGCGTGGGCAGGGAGAACGGCTGCGGCGCGACATCATCGGGACCACCCTGCGGATGCTGAACGACCTCGGGGACGACGAGGCGCTGTCCCTGCGCGCCGTCGCGCGCGAGGTGGGGATCGCGGCGACCTCGGTCTACATTCACTTCCCGGACCGGGACGCCCTGGTCATCGCGGCTCTGGAGCAGTGCACCCACGACCTCGTCCGCGGCCTCGACCAGGCCGAGTCCGCGCCTGGCGACCCGGTGGCACGGCTACGAGCGCGCCTGCTGTTCCTCGGCGCGTGGGTCCGCGACCATGGGGGCCTGTACAAGGTGCTGCACGAGAGCACCCTCAACCAGCGGACGCATCTGGCGTTCAAGGAGGAGCTGGCCGCGCGCACCACCGCCGCCGTCCAGCGCTGCATGGACGCGGGGCTCGCGCCCGCCGACGACGCCGCCACGGTCACGCTCGACCTGCGCGCGGCCGTGCACGGCGCCGTGTCCATCCGGGTGAACGAACCGGCTCTGGCGCTGCCGCCCCTGGAGGAGCAGGTCGACCGCTTCCTCATCAAGCTCGTCGGCGTGCGCCTCGGCGAGTCAGGACGCCCTTCCCTCGGGAAACGGGCCTGATCAGCGGCGGTTCGGCGGCTCGTTCAGGCCCGCCTACCGGCCGTCCGCCTGAGCGGACATCGCCGGCGTCGAACCGTCGAGGACGCCGAGCGCACGGCGCGTGACATCGGGCGGAGCCGCGGTGATGACACTGTCGAGCGCGCCCAGGGACGTCTGAAGGTCCGTGATCGACCGGGTGATCCGCGCTCGTTCCCGATGAAGGTCGGCGAGCAGGTCCGAGCACGTCGGGATCAGCCGGTCGCCGTCATCGCGCAGGCAGGGGAGGATCGTGGCGATGGTGGAGGTGCTCAAACCGGCGGCCAGAAGGCTGCGGATACGGCGGACGATGTCGACGTCCCCCTCGCCGTACTCCCGGTAGCCGCTGGGCCGCCGCTCGGGGTGGAGCAGGCCCTGTTCCTCGTAGTAGCGCAACAGGCGCTCGTGGACACCGGTCCGCCGCGACAGTTCACCGATGCGCATGGCCCCTCCCCTGGTCCGCCTGGTCCGCCGCGAGGAAGCCGCCGGCCCGACTTGACTCTGACATCTATGTGAGACTCTAGCGTCCTTCCCATGGGAAGGACTTTCGCGACGCTCGCCGCCCTGTGCGTGAGCGTCTTCGTCGTCGGGACGTCGGAATATCTGATCTCGGGGCTGCTGCCCCAGGTCGGAGCGGACCTGAAGGTCTCGGTGGGCGCGGCCGGGCAGGCGGTCACCGTCTACGCGCTCGGAGTCGTGGTCGGTGGCCCCGTCGTGGCCATGCTGACCGCCAGGTTGCCCCGCAAGGGGCTGGCGCTCGGCCTGATGCTGCTGTTCGCGGCGGGCAGCGCGATCTGCGCCCTGGCCCCCTCCTACGAGTTGCTGCTGGTGGGACGCCTGGTCTCCTCGTTCAGCCACGCCGCCTTCCTCGCCCTGGCGCTGGTGATGGCGACCAGCGTGGTGCCGCCGGAGAAGACCGGCACGGCGATCTCCACGGTCGCCTCCGGCTTCACCGTGGCGACCCTGCTCGGCGTGCCTCTGGGCGCGCTGCTCGGAGAAGGCGCCGGATGGCGCACCCCGTTCGCCGTCCTGACCGTCCTGGCGCTGGCGGGAGTCGTGCTGCTCGCGGCCGTCCTGCCCCGGCGACCGGCCCCGGCCACGCGGCCGCGGGACGAGATCCGCGTGGTGACCCGCCGCCCGGTCCTGCTGGCCATCGCCACCACCGCGGTCGGATTCTCCGGCATCGCCACGGTGTTCACCTACATCGCCCCCTTGCTGACGCGCGTGTCGGGCTTCTCCTCCACGGCCGTCTCAGGGCTCCTGCTCACCTACGGCGCGGGCAGCTTCCTCGGCAACCTCCTCGCAGGCCGGCTCACCGACAAGTCCATGAGCGCCACCATCCGCGGCGTCTTCGGCGGGCTGGCGGGCGTGCTCGTCCTCATGCCGTTCGCCGCCGTCCGGCAGCCGTCCGCCGTGGCGGCGGTCCTGGTACTCGGCCTGCTCGCCACCGCCACCATCGCGCCCTTGCAGGGGCTGATCCTGCGTCATGCGGGCGATGCCCCCACACTGGCCGTCTCCGCCAACGTCGGCGCCTTCAACCTCGGCGCGGCCGCCGGGTCGGCCATCGGCGGCGTCATGGTCTCGGCGGGCGCCCTGCGCTGGTCCGGCATGGCGGGCGCGGCGCTGAGCCTGGCGGGCCTCGCCCTGACCTACCTCGCCCTCCCCCGCCGGACCTCCGCCGCGGAGCCCGCCGACGACAAGGTCCCGGCCACCATCTGACCAGCCATCGATCACTCCCGAAGGAGACGGCTCATGCGCGCCATTCAGATCGACCGCCACGGCGGCCCGGAGGTCCTCACCGTCCGGGAGGTCCCCGAACCCGTCCCCGAGGACGGCGAGGTCCTCATCCGCTCGACGTCCAGCAGCCTGAACCCGGTGGACTGGAAGACCCGGGTGTGGAACGTCGGCCCGAAACTCCCCGCCACTCTCGGCTGGGACCTCGCCGGAGTCGTCATCGCCGGTGGCGACACCGCGTTCCGCCCCGGCGACCACGTCGTCGCGATGTCCGCGCAGATCGCCACCGGACGCGGCACATGGGCCGAGCGAGTCGCGCTCCCCGCCGGGCTGCTGGCGAAAGCCCCCACGACCGTGCCCCTGACCGACGCCGCGGCACTGCCGCTGGCCGGCCTGTCGGCCCTGCAAGCACTGGGCAAGGCGGCGTTGACCAGCGGCGGACGCCTCCTCGTCATCGGTGCGGCCGGTGCCGTGGGCGGCATCGCGGTACAGCTCGCCCGCCGGTCGGGCGCCGTCGTCGACGCACTGGTATCCCGGCCCGCCCACCATGAGGAGGCGCGTGCCCTGGGGGCCGACCGCGTCTGGCACACCCCTGCCGAGCCGCCCGCCGGCGCCTACGACGTCGTACTCGACACCGCCGGCCTGGACGCGGGCCACATCCTCGCACCCGGCGGCCGGTACGTCTCCATCGCCGACCACCCCCTCCCGGACGTTCCCGGCGCGGTCAAGAGCTACGTCCAGGAGGACCGGGACCAGCTCGCCCACCTCGTCTCACTGGTGGAGCGGGGCGAACTCCGGCTGCGCATCGCGCACCGCTACCCCTTTCACCAGGCCCGCGCCGCACACGAACGCTTCGAAGCAGGCGGCACGATCGGCAAGATCCTGCTCACCTTCTGAAGCCCCGGTCCGGTTGCAGGTCGCGCCGGACGGGATTCATGCGACCCCGCCCCACTCATGATCTGATGGGGCGGGCACCCACCCGTGACCACCGCTTCCACCCAGGAGTTCCGCGCCGATGTAATCCGCTGCCCCTCTCCATCGATCCGAGCGTCCCCGGACAACGGCGGACATGTTCCCCGGAATGGATTAGGAGCAGTGGTGACAGAGGCCTTCGATACTCCGGCGACCTACCGCGCGGTGTTGGCCGTCGGCGAGGCACGGTGGCCCTTCCTGGGCAGCTGTGCGGCCCGGCTGTCCTTCGCCGTCCTGCCGCTGGCCCTGATCCTGTTGATCCGCGACTCCACCGGGTCGTTCGCCGTCGCGGGGTTCACCTCCGGCGCGCTGTCGTGCACCCTGACGCTGCTCGCGCCCGCCCGTGCGCGGCTGATCGACCGCCGCGGCGCCCGGTACGGGCTGCGCCGGCTGACGGTCCTCTACCTGCTGGGGCTGGCCGTGCTGGTCGTCCTGGCCGAGCTGGGCGCGGGCCCCGTCGCACTCGTCGTCACCGCCGCGGTCGCCGGCGCCTTCGCCCCGCCCTTCGGCCCGACCATGCGGGTCCTGTGGTCGACGATTCTCCGGCGCCGGCAACCTCTGCTACAGACCGCCTACGCCCTCGACTCCGTCACCGAGGAGATCCTGTTCACCGCCGGGCCGCTGGTGGCCGGGGGCCTCATCGCCGTCGCCGCCCCACTGGCGGCGATGATCACGGTCATGGCCCTGATCGCGCTCGGCGGCGCCTGCTTCCTGCTGTCGGACGCCACCCGCGACACCACCGCCACCGACGTTGACCGGGATCACGTCCACGGCCGTCCGCTCTCCCTGCCGGGAATCCAGACCATCGTGCTGTCGTTCGCCGGAGTCGGCCTGGTCGTCGGAGCCCTGGAGGTCGGCCTCCCCTACATCGCCGACCGGGCCGGTTCCCCCAGCGCGGGCGGGGTTCTGCTGGCGTTGCTCTCGGCGGGCAGTGCGATCGGCGGCATCTGGTACGGCCGCAAGCAGTGGCGCAGCGCCCTCCCGAACCGTTTCGTGCTGCTGATCATCGTGTTCACCCTGACGCTGCTTCCGCTCTGCCTGACCGACACCCCCGTCAGGGCCGGCGCGGCCGTCTTCATCGTGGGCCTGACCGTCGCACCCCTGTTCACCTCCGCCTACCTTCTGGTGAACGACCTGGTCACCGCGTCCCGCTCCTCTCCCACCGAGGCCAACACGTGGGTGTCCACGGCCAACAACGGCGGAGCCGCGGCCGGAAGCTCCCTAGCCGGCCTCCTCCTCGACGCCCACGGCCCGGCCCTGACCTTCACGGCCACCTTCCTGGCCGCCGGAGTGATCGCCGCCGCGACGATCCTGCGCCGCCCCACCCTGGCACCCCCACCCCTCACCCCCGAACCAGCGGACTAACGCCCTGCGGTCGCGCGCACCGGTGAGGGCGGACCGCCGAACTTGAGCCTCGCGGCCGTGAACGCCCAGGGCGTGGGCACGGTGATGGCCGCCGTGGTACCGACCTGCGGCGATCACGTTTCATGTCGCCATGAACGGGACATGTGAAACGCCCTCACGTGAATCCGGGCCCGCACAGCTCGGCGCGATGCCGGAGAGTTTCGGTGATGTCAATCACACCCAGGGCGAGCGTGCGGCAGGATGAGAGGTGTCCGCCTGCGCCGTTTCCGCTCGAGCCTCTGTGGAGTGCCAGAGATGTTCCAGCACGCAGACAGATTACCGGCCGAGGATTTGCCGCCTGCGTCCCAGTCGGTTGAGTCGTCCGCCGACGCGCCATGTGAGCCGCCTTCGGTCCGTCCTTGGGGATTGCGTCGGATGGCCCCTTACCTGAGCACGGTCGATGTGGGGGTGGTGGCCGTGCAGGTGGATCCACGCACGCAGTTGGGCGCGGGGCCGGACGGTGAGCCCGTACAGGCCAAGCACCGCCGGTCCAATACCGGCACCGAGGGCAGCACGGCGACCGGAGGCGGCGACGGCAGCGAGCAGGGCGGGGACGAGGACCATCAGCAGGACAGCGACCAGGACTGATGGCGGCGCCGCGTCCCGTGCTGGTGGTCACTCAGCCCGATGACCTGACCGCGGACATGGTCATCGACGAACTCAACCGGCGCAAGGTCGGCGTCGTGCGCTTGGACTCCGCGGACTTCCCGCACACGGTGACGCTGTCGGCGCGGATCGATAACGCAGGGGTACGCGGCACTGTGGTGACCGGTTCGCGGTGTGCGGAGCTGGAGAATGTGCGGTCGCTGTATTACCGGCGGCCGCGTGGGTTCCGCTTCCGCGGGTCGGACAGACAGGACGCCCGGTTCGCGGTCCTGCAGGCCCGATACGGGTTCGGTGGTGTTCTGGCGTCGCTGCCGGATTGCCTGTATGTGAACCATCCGCATGCGATCGCCGATTGCGAATTCAAGCCCGCGCAGCTCGCGGCGGCCGCTGAGGTGGGCTTCTCCGTGCCCGCCACGCTGATCACCAATGATCCGGGGCAGGCTCGCGCGTTCGCCGCCGAGCACGCACCGGTCGTCTACAAACCGCTGCACAACAGCCCCTACCGCCAGGACGGGCGGCCGCGGACGATCTGGGTCACCGAGGTTGATCCCGCCGAATTGGACGAGTCGGTACGCGGTACCGCCCACCTGTTCCAGGCCCGCGTGCCGACGACCGCGTTCCTGCGCGTCACCGCCGTCGGCGAGCGGCTGTTCTGCGTGCGGATCGATTCGGACCTGCTGGACTGGCGCTACGACTACAGCGCCCTCACCTATGCTGCCGTACCGACGCCCGCCGATGTCACCGCCCCAATCCGGGCGTTCCTAGCCCGCTTCAACCTAGTGTTCGGGTGCTTCGACCTGGCGTTGCGCCCGGACGGAGCCGTCGAGTTCCTGGAGTGCAACGCCAACGGCCAGTTCGCCTGGCTACAGGAACACACCGGGCTGCCCATGACCGCCGCCGTCGCCGACCTACTCGCACAGGGACTGCCATGACCGCACACCCCGCCGACCTCCCGCGCCAACTGGCCGACCACCTGGAACGCGCGGGTGCGCTGCGTTCCCCGGCATGGCGCGCGGCGGTGGAGAGCACACCTCGGCACGAGTTCATCCCAGAGTTCTTCCAGCGAACCGATACCGAGCGCGGCACGATGTGGGAGCCGGTGACCCGTACCGCCGAGAGGGGCCGGTGGCTGGAACTGGCCTATCAGGATCAGACGTGGGTGACCCAGCTGGATCGCCACGTCACCCCCGGGCAGGTGAGCGGGCCCGTCACGGGTGAGCCGACCTCGTCGTCGACCCTGCCCAGCTTGGTCGTGGGCATGCTGGAGAACCTGGACGTCGGCGAAGACGCCAACGTGCTGGAGATCGGCACGGGCACCGGATACTCCACCGCCCTACTGGCCGCACGCCTCGGCGACGACCAGGTCACCTCCATCGAATACGACGCCGACGTCGCCGCCCGCGCCGCCGCCGCGCTCACCCGCGCCGGCCACAGCCCACACCTGATCACCGGAGACGGCTTGGACGGAGCACCCGGCCGGGCGCCCTTCGACCGCATCATCGCCACCTGCTCGGTCCGGCACATCCCGGCCGCGTGGCTCGCCCAGGCCCGGCCCGGCGCCCGCATCCTCGTCACCGTGTCCGGATGGCTGCACGGCCACGGCCTGGCACTGCTGACCGTCAACCCCGATGGCACCGCCGACGGGCGGTTCCTGCCCGGCACCATCTCCTTCATGATCGCCCGGTCCCACGCCGCACCGGCCATCCCTTCCAGCCTCTACGACGAGCTGACCGCCGAACTCGGCGACGCACCTGCCCGGCCCGCGAGCGTGGGCGGCGACGTCCGCCGGGACTGGACGGGAGTGTTCGTCGCCCAGCTGGCCGCGCCCGGCGCGCAGTGGCAGGCCCGCCGCACCGACGGCGGTCCCTGGATCGACTACTACATCGACCCGGTCACCCGATCGGCCGCCGCTCTCACCCCGGTCCCCGGCGGGGGCTGGAGCGTCCGCCAAACCGGCCCGGTACGGCTATGGGACGACATCGAACGAGCCGTCGGCACCTGGCACGACGCCGGCAGCCCGCACACCGACCAATTCCGCATACACATTAACGGCGACACCCAGACCATCACCCTCGACGAGACCGCCTGGACACTGCCCACACAGGGACCAGCCCTCTCGGTCTGAATCCAACCGCCACTGAATGCCCGGCGGCGCGGATATAAACGGCCAGCGCTCGCACCTCAGGGCCTGTTCCAACTGCCGGAGAGCGGGGTGATGTTTTTAATGCCGGGGTCTATGCCGTAGGCAGAGCACATGTCCAGCCAGTCGGTTCGTGGGCAGCCTAGACGAACGACGCGGTAGAAACTGGGAACGAGTTCCTGGGCGCGCGGACCGAGGCTGACCGAGTCCCAGTCGCAGACCACGGGCCCCTAGAGGTAGGGCTCAAGTTCCCGGCGTGGGCGTCGCCGAGTACCACTCGGCTTCCAGGATGGAATGCACGACCGAGTCGCGCCAGGCTCCGCGTACTTTCAGGTGATCACGAATCCTTCCTTCCTCTATCATCCCCAGCTTGGCCATCAGCCGTGCTGATGTCGTGTTGTCGGGACTGCGGGCTCCCCAGAGTCGATGCAGCCCCAGTTCTTCAAATCCCAAGCGCAGCAGCAGCCGTACCGTTTCGATACCCAGACCACGACCCCACTGGTCTGCGCGCAACGCGAAGCCGAGCTGGGCGCTGGACTGCCCGGGATGCTGGGCGTCGACGGCCAGCCGGCCGTGACTGGATCACCGCCTCCGTGCTCCTGACATTATCGACCAGCGGCGAGAACGGAGCAGGACTCGGTTTCCATCGCTGGCTAGTGTCCTAGGTCGATAGGTAGGGGGAGGATCAGGGCGTCGAACAATGGTGCTTCGGGCCAAGCCGGTCGCAGTTGTCCGACTTTCTCCCAGCCCCAAGCGCTGTAGGCGCGGTATGCGGTGTGGTTGTCGGCCTCGACCAGAAGGGTCGCCCGTTGTTCGGTGCGCCCTTTGAGGAGATCGTCGTGCAGCGCGTGGGCGATGCCGTGGCCGGTCCACTCCTGCCGCACCATGATCTCTGACAGGGCGAAAGTGCGGTGTCCTGTTTCCACAGTGAACCCTGGTTCGGGTTCGCTGATCAGGCCACGCCACCAGGCGGTCTCCGGGCCGAGGGGCCAGCCCCAGGTTTGCCCTATGGGCTCTTCGGTGCTGGCGTGGTAAGCCATGACAAGGTCGAGCCCCCGGTCTGAAGCAGTGTAGGCGTCGAAGCGCTCCATGAAGCTCTCGGGTGAATCGAAGGGGTCTGCGGAGGCAATGGCCGCAGCGTAAGCGTCGCGATACACCAGCTCGACCGTTTCGCGGATCTTTCGCGCCTGCGCGGCGTTGTGACGCTTGAACTTCATGTTTTCCTTCATGCCTGCGACGTTACTTTCGCCGACATCACTCGCATAGCCCGCGATGCATTCAGGATGAGCGCATCATACAGATCCGCCGCCCAACTCACCAACGATGGTTTGGGCGCTGAAAGCTTCAAGGCGCTCGTCCAGCGAGGCGGCGAGTGGCTGACCAGCATAGATTTGCCCGGATAGTTCCGGGCGCATCCGCTGAATTCTGCGGAGTACGGCTTCAATCCTTTTATCGGGTGTCAGTAAAAGCACCGGTTCGAGGACTGCGGCGGCGTGTTCAAGCTCTCCGTCACGTAGCAGCGCCGTGGCGAGGTCGATATTGGTGCAGGTGACGTATCCGTCGTAGTGGTCTTCGCCCGTGCCTGGGCCGGCCGCATAGAGGTCGGCGGCCTGGCGGAGTTCTCCGATCGCCTCTGTGCGTGCATCCTGGCCGGGAAGTTCGAGCAGTGTGGCTCCGGCGAGGAAGTGTTCGGTCGCCCTTGAAAGCCCGAACTCGCCACCGATCTCCAAGACGTCATCGCTGTAGCGACGGTCGCGGGCCTCGTGTGCGGCGGTAATGGCCCGGCGCGCCGTGTGAGCATCGCCCAGACGGGCCGCCGCCCTGCCATGCCGGAGGTGAAGCTGCGCGGCACCTTGGCCGTCGGAAAGATACGCCAGTCCGGTGCGCGCCAACTCTAGGCTGCCACGCGGCCGCAGCCAGAAGACGATGTTGGCCAGTTCAAGACGAAGATGGCCCATCAAACCCCGATGGTCGATCGCTGTGGCGTACGCCCAGCCGGTGCGGACCAGTTCTTCGGCAGCCTGGCGGTTGCCCAGACCATTGGCTGCGGCAGCCATCAAGACGTGCAGAACACTGAGCAGGAAGTACAACTCCGTCTGGTCACGCGGCCATAGCCGCCGGTCCAGTACATCCCAGATACGTTGCCGCACCCTGCGCATGTCCTGAAATACCTGGAAAGGATCACCAGTCATGTGCTCAAGGGACAACCTCTCGACATCGGCACGCAGTTGCGCAAGGGTCGCTTCGCCGATATCACGCCGTTCAGCTTGTTCGGCGTGCTCACTGCCTTCGTGCGCAGCCATCACCACCACCTCTTGCAGGTTATCCCGGTCGCCCGGGACGCCCGTTTCCTCCCAATCGCCATAGGTGTTGTGCCCAGATGCCGGTCCGCTAACTGCTTCGCACTCCTCTGCCTGAGAAGCGGGGGCACCCTGGTGGCACAGCGCACGCCGATCAGAGTCGGGCATCCGGGCGAGATCATCGCCATCGACCACTTGGTCCAGCCCGGTATCGAAGAGTTCCGCCACCCTGACCAGGTACTGCACGCTCGGCCGTTCGCCTCTTCGCGGCCAACGCTCGTACGCGGCGACACGGCTGCCTGACATGGGTGCCGTCCCGTCGGGAGCGAAACGGGCGTTGTACCTGGCGGCCAGCGCCGCCTGGGTCAGCCCGTGGGCGTACCGCCACGCGCTCCGGGGTCGCAATCCCCATCGTCGCATCATCTCGTCTTTGATCACTCGGCGAGACGCTCCGGCGGCGAGCAGTCGTTCGCGCAGCGCGTCACGCTCGGCCTTGGTACTCCGGTCGGCTATGCGAGGTTCGGCCATTTCACTCCTTTTGGCCATCCTGCAATGAGCGTTCGTCCCGCGTCCATTACGCCGCACGACTCCATTGATCGCATCTCCTTCGCCGCACATTTCTGCGGAGGTCCCGAAGAAAAGGGCCTCGCCCTCATCGTTCTTGCAGGTCAGAAGCATGACCAAGTCGCAGATTCTCTACGTCCACTACACCTCGCGCCCTGGCGATGACGGAGCGTTGACTATGGGGGACGCAAGTTCATCGGTGGCTGGTCAGGAGTCGGAACAGTGTCGGCAGACCGCAACCCCCCCGTATCTGGGGCAGACCGTGCGCCAACTGACCCAGGCGCTCAAGGCTCGTGGCTGGGTGTACGAGGGCGTCGGGGTCGTCGGCCCGCTCGGGGGTGATTGGGGTGGGCGGTGTGGGTGGGACCGTCCCATGGGCTTGGTGGCCCTCAGGGTGAGGGCGAGCTGGCGGTCCGTGAGGGTGACGCGAGCCCGTGCTTCGTCTTCGACCGGACGCCGGGGCGGGCTCTCGCGTCGGTCGGTGTCACAGGACATAGATGCTGCTCCCGCTGGTGCGCGAGCGCAGGAAAGATCCGGACTTTATCGGAAGGGGGGTCTGGTTATGGGCAAGTCGCAGCAATTGCCCGGGGAGGAAGAGCGGGGGCTGTTCGAGTTGCGGGCTGCGGTGGTCGGGCGTGGGTGGGTCGGAGAACTGGAGCGGTGGCCGCGTGGGTTGCTCGTCCTCTGCCTGATGAACCCGAACCCGCCGTGGCAGGGCGTGGACGTGGTGGTCGCGGAGGGGATGTACCGGTCGGTCGGCGGGACGGACTTGGCGCCGGTGGGCGACTCGGTGCGGGCGGCTGTGGCGATCACTCGGCCGCTGGGCGGAGAGCGGTGAAGGGCGGCGACGGCGCTGAGGCGTCGCTGTTCGATGGGCGTCCGTGCGCGGGTCGGGTCCATGACTACCTGCTCGGCGGCCGGGACAACTGTGCCGTTGACCGGGAGGCTGGAGATCAGCTGTTGCGGGTGGTACCGGAGGCTCGTGCGATCGCCCTGGAGAATCGGGCGTTCTTGAGGCGGGCGGTGCATTACTTGTCGGGTGAGCGGGGAGTCGCCCAGTTCCTGGACGTCGGGTCGGGGCTGCCCACGCGGTGCAGTACACATCACGCCGCCCAGACCATGATCCCCTGGGCGCGGACGGTGTACATCGACCATGACCCGCTGGTGGTCAGCCACGCCCGCACGCTGGTCAGGGATGGCCGCACCCAGGTCGCGCGGGCGGACATGCACCACGTCGCCGAGGTAATCGATGCGGCGCGGGGGTTGCTGGACTTCGATCAGCCGGTGGCGGTGATGCTCGTCGCAGTTCTGGACCTCACGCGTGATGCCCGGCGGATCGTCCGCGAGCTGGTGAAGGAGCTGGCGTTCGGGAGCTTTGTGGTGGTGACGCACGGCGAGGCCGGTGGCTCGGATGTTGCGCCGGTGTGTCGGGAGGGCCTGGAGGTCGGTGTGCCTCGTTCCCGTAAGGAGATCGCCGGCCTCATGACGGGGTTGCAACTGGCGCCGCCGGGGCTGGTGGCCGCCGCTGCCTGGAAGAACGGGTTGGTCACGGGTGAGGCGGCGGGGTTGCCGTTGCTGGGTGCGGTCGGGCGGGTGTGCTCGTGATGACCTCCGAGCGCCGATCCGTGGTGCCGCGTCTGTGGGATGGCTCGGCTGACACCGTCATGGACTTGCCGGTCGTTCCGGCCGCTCCGATCGTCGCGGCTACCTCGGTTTTGCCACTGCGGCCGGGGCGGTCGCGGGCGTCGCGGGGGCGATACCGAGGCGTGCCGTGCTGGCAGGGGTTGGCGACCGGTTCGTGGTGGGCGATGGTGCCCTGGCCGGGCGCCGCGCACGGCGCCCGGCTGATCGAGGCTCCCACCAGGGACGACCTTGTCAACGCGATCGACCGCGCCTTCGATCCGTCGCCCTTCGGCTGACTTGCATGAACCTGGGGCGACGTCCCAGCGCGTCCCCCCGTTTCCAGCGTGGGCGTGGGAGAGCGGCAGCTTCCGCGCCCATGGGCTCGCACCGCGCGTTCACGGGTTTCTCAACCTCGCGGACGCGCGGTGCGTCCCGCCCTTCCCTTGTTCGTGACGATCAAGGAGGTTCCTGTGCCCGACCTGCCCGACGTGACCGGCCTGGGGGGCGGGCGCTTCGCCCGCGCCACCAGTGCGTGCGGGCGTCCTACCGGCGGCGCGGTCCGTTCTCCATCGTCTGGGACTTGGTTGCCGACCAGTACCGCCGCCTCATCACATCCGGTAACGGTCCTCTGCTCGGCCACGACCCCGAGGACACGGCCGGACTGATCGCCGCAGCTCTTGCGGCTCCGGTCACCGAACCGCCCTCCTGACCGCTTCACCTTCCCGTCCGTCCCTTCGACTTCTCGTCTCGGAGATCGCATGCCGCACAGAACGACACGGCGCCGCTGCCTGTGGCGCCCGGGCCTGGATCGTGTATCGGAGCGGGTCTGATGAGCGCCCAAGAGCGCGGGTTCGAAGAGAGCCGCTGCGCGGACGGTTCTCCCCACGGCGAAGAAGCGCGCCTGGACGTCGAGGGCGGTGACGGCTTGTACTTCCTCGTCGATCCGACGACGCGCGACATTCGTGGCACGCTCGTCGATCTCGGCGGCGGGTGGTGGCGGTGCCGGACGCCACGTGGTCAGAAACGCGAGTTGTTCGTCCCCGCCCATGTTGCCGAGCCCTGGCGGGACGCGGCCGAGCGGATGGGCGGCTCATGAGCGCCGAGCGGCTGGAAGAACTGGCGCTGCTCCTACGCCGACGCTTCCCCGACGTCGCACCGATGCTCCCCCATGGCACGGCGATCCTGCATCTGATCCGACGGGGAAAGGGGCCGCGCTACGTCATCTGGTCCCGCCACCACTCGGCCTACACCTGGTACTGCGAACCCGACCACGGCGCGCAGATCGGCACGACCGCCGAGGAGGCGGCCGAGGAGATCGGGCGGGCCCTGGGCCTGTCCACGACGCCATAAAACCTTGCTCGCCGCGAGGTCGGCAGGGCATGACAACGCCGGAGCGCGTTCCCCGGCTCACACTGGGGTGGTCGCTCCGGCCGGTTCCGCCCGGGCCGGCCGGTGCGGCTCCGCCTGGTCGCTCCCAGGTGGCCCCGGCGGGCCGCTTCCAGGTGATCGGTCCGCTCGTTCGATTGCTGCTCAGGCCCCGTCCAGGGGCGAAGGAGGAAGCATCATGCGACGTCGGAAGCTGTTGGCCGCGCTCGGGATCGGGATCGGGCTCGCCGCCGTGACGGGCGTGCCGGCCCACGCGGACGCCGTTCATCCCGCCGCCTCCCGTGCCGATCCGGAGGGGTTCCCGACCACCATTCCGCTGCCGAACGGGTTCCGCCCCGAGGGCATCACGATCGGCCCCGGGCCCGTCGCCTACTTCGGGTCCCTGAAGGACGGCGCGATCTACCGCGCCGATCTGCGCACCGGGAAGGGCGCGATCCTCGGCCCCGGCCCCGGCAAGTCGTCCACCGGCCTGAAGAACGACGGGCACGGACGGCTGTTCGTGGCGGGCGGATCGAGCGGTGACGTGCGCGTCGTCGACGACGAGAACGGCAAGGTACTGGCGTCCTACCATCCGCCCACCGGTCCGGCGCTGGTCAACGACGTCATCCTCAGCGGGGGCGCCGCCTGGTACACCGACTCCACCAACCCGGCGCTCTACAAGCTGCCGCTGCACGGCAAGCTGCCGGACGCGGCGGAGAAGGTCCCGCTCACCGGCGACATCGTGTACGGCGCCGGCATCAACGCCAACGGGATCACGCCGACCCCGGACGGCGAGGGCCTGATCGTCATCCAGTCGAACACCGGCTCGCTGTTCCGCGTCGAGCGGAACGGCGTGACCCATCGGGTGGACCTGCACGGCGAGTCGCTGCCCGCCGGCGACGGCCTCCTGCTGCGCGGCCGGACGCTGTTCGCGGTGCAGAACCGCCTCAACACCGTGGCCGTCCTGCGGCTGAACGAGGAGGGGACCGACGCCCACCTCGTACGGCGGCTGACCGACGCGCGGTTCGACGTGCCGACGACCGTGGCCGCCTTCGGATCCCGGCTGTACCTCCCCAACGCCCGCTTCAACACGACCCCGACTCCCGACACGCCGTACAACGCGATCTCCGTGCCGAGCCGACCGGAGTCGTCGCGCTGAGCCTCCGGCCTTGGCCTCCGGACGGCGGGCCGCCCCGCCCACCCGTGTTCTGAACGGCGGGGCGGTCCGCCGGCGAGGCGGCGGACGAACGCGTCAGAAGATCAGAGGGCGTCCATCTTGTGGAAAAGATCTTGATGAAGTAACTTTCCTCGCGTGACTGCCGGGTCGGCCTTGGGCCACGCACCAGAGAGCAGCCCGGCCTTGGCGTGATCGCCGGGCGGGCGCGCGGCCCGCCAGCCTCTTCTCCATTCAGCAGGGCGAACGAAACCACCAATGGAGAAGAGTGAATTTCAACCAGCAGGTCATCGATGAATTCCGCGCCGGCAACGGCCACGTCGGCGGGCGTTTCGAGGGAGCGAGACTGCTCCTGCTCACCACCACGGGCGCCCGCTCGGGCAGGCCGCACACGACCCCGCTCGGCTTCCTCGCCGACGGCGTCGAACGCATGCTGGTCATCGCCTCCGCCGGGGGCGCGCCGAACGACCCGGCCTGGTACCACAATCTGAAGGCCGACCCGCGCGCCACCGTGGAGACCGGCGTCCTGATCTTCGATGTCGAGGCGGAGATCCTGGAGGGCGCCGAGCGCGACGCGGCGTTCGCCCGCGCGGTGGAAAGCGACCCCGGCTGGGCCGAATACCAGGCCAAGACGACGCGCACCATCCCGGTCGTCGCACTTCGCGTGGCCGGTCCGCCCCGGGACAACGCCCCATCGGGCGGCGCCTACCTCAAGCTGGTGCACGACGGCTTCCGCCGCGAGCTGGCACTGATCCGCAAGGAACTGTCCGACTCGGGACGTCCCGGCCTGGGCGTGCAGCTGCGGATCAACTGCCTGACCGTCTGCCAGGGGCTGCACCATCACCACACGGGCGAGGACACCCTGATGTTCCCCGGACTGGCCGAGCGGCATCCCTCGCTCGCTCCCGTCCTGGAGCGGCTGGCCAGAGAACATGAGCGTGTCGCCGAACTCGTGGAGGAGCTGAAGCAGGCCCTCTCCGGTGAGGACCCGCAGGCGGTGCGAACCGAGCTCGAACGGCTCGTCGACGAGCTCGAAGCGCACCTGACATATGAGGAAGAGCAACTGATCCCCATACTCGACCTCGCCTGAATCCCCGAGAAACGTGACGAATTCACGTCCTTGATCGGCAGGTCGCCACCGGCCGGGCCCCGGCGAATTGGGCCCGGCCGGGGGTTCAGGTCACCCTTTGATGCCATCCGCTCACCACGAGAACCCATACGGCGTTAGCGCGGACGAAATGGTCCCGGACCGCTTCCCATAACGGTCCACACCAGCGCGAAACGGTGGGAAACGATGCCCGAGACGTTCGACAAGGCACTCCGTGAACTCATGATCGAGCGTGGGATCGGCGTCCGCGCGCTGGCAAGGGAGGTGCCTTGCGACGCCTCGCACCTTTCCAAGATCTGCCTTGACCGCAAGCGCACTTCGGAGCGAACGGCCAAGCGCTTCGACGAGATCCTCGGCGGCGGGGGCCGCCTCGTGGAACTCCTAAGGACAACTGCCAAAGAGGCCGTCCCGGTGGGTACCGTGGGGAGTGAAGTCCCTCACCCCCTGAATGAGGACGACGAAATGGAGCGACGCCGCCTCCTGCAAGCTCTCGCGACCCTCGGCGTGACGATGGCTCCGGCAGCGGAGGCCATTCACCAGATCCGCGATGGAGTCGATCACGCCATCGGCCTCGGCGAGGACCGCCACCTCGACGAATGGGAGGAGACCGTCGCCGAGTACGGTCACTCCTATCGGCTGGTGCCGCCCGCCGAACTGCTCAAGAACCTCTCGTCCGATCTGGTGGCCATCCAGCGGACCACCTCCCGCCGCCCGGCCCTGCGACACCTGCCCGACTGGTACCGGGTGACCGGTGGCCTGGCCTTGCCCATGGCCAAGACGCTGAGCAACATGGACCAACCGCAGTTGGCACGGAACTGGTGGACCACCGCGCAGCACGCCGCCGACTCCTCGCGCGACCCCGACCTCAGTCTGTGGGTCAGCGGAGAGCGGCTCATACACGGCCTCTACGAGCGTCGGCCCGCCGTCGTCCTGATGCGGCAGGCGAGCCGCATCATCGACCGCGCACCGGCCGCTCCTCGCCGAGGGCTGATCCACGTCCGTGCCGCCCATGCGCAGATGCTTGCGCAGGAGGGGGCATCCAGCCAGGCGACGGCCGAACTGCGGGCGTGCGGGGAGATCTTCCAGCGGTTGCCCGCGTCGGTGACCCGTGAGACGCGGTCAATTTACGGATGGTCCGAGCACCGTCTGCGCTACACCCAGGCATGGTGCCACGCGTACAGCGGCGAGCAGGGCGAACTCGATGCCGCCGTCGCCCGTGGCCGGGAGATGCTTCCCGCCGACGATGGGCGCGTCCACGCTCAACTCGAACTGATGCGCGCGGCAGGGCATGTGCGGGCCGGTGACACGAGCGAGGGCGTCCGGCAAGCGCACGCCGTCTATGAGGCCCAGCCCGCCGAGCAGCGGACCCTCATGGTGAGCAGCCTGGCCCGCCAGGTCGCCGAGGCCGTCCCGGCGCGGAGCCGCGCCGAACCGGTCGTTCTCGGCTACCGGGAACTGCTGGCCGCCGGAAACGGGGCCGCGTCGATCACGTAGAGGTCGAAGGACGGCTCGCGAGTGCATTCGGTCGCGCTACATGAACATTTTGGCATGCCCTTTAGTCTCGATCGGTCACGTCGCCGGCCGGGAGATCACATCGGCGGACTATCATAGTCGCAATAACTGCCATAATATTGTTCCATATTATCTTGCATCTTCAGATTTGCACAGAAATTGTCTCTATTGCTCCTGGTAAAGTCCCACCATCCGTACGTGAAGTCGCCTTCATTGTTGAGTAGGATTTTCCTCTTCACGACTTTACGGTCCTCGCTGCTCTCGCACCCCAGCTTCCAGGGACATGGCGGGTCGGACCCCTGATATGAGCCGAGAGATGACGCCTGCACCGCACTTTGCGCACTGGCCGGCGTCGCCGCATTCTCAGCGACAAGACCTGTCGCCGACATGACTCCGGTAATCAGAGCGATACGGCACTTTCGATCGACCATGACCTCTCCCTTCCCCCTGGCTCCTCGTCAGGCATCACTACCCGAGGGCACTTGCGTGCACACCTCATGCGAATCTCTACGAGATTGGGCGTGACATCCACCTCCACGCCATCCGTGACGAGGGTCCGCGGCTTCATCGCCGCCCTTCAGAGGGGAAACACCTCGGCCAATGAGCCGAGTTTGCAAGCCGTCCCGGCCGGGAACCGAGATCCTTTATGTCGTAGGGTTCGCCTCGCAAGGTGGGTGCTTCGGTATCGGCGACCGTCCGGTGGACGGTCGCCGATACCGGTCATCCGCGTGACCTGCGTTGCCGGACGGTCAGGTGGCCGCCGCGGTCACTTCTTGTAGTCGGGGACGTACTTGTCGATCCATTGCTTGGTCCAGTCCCAGTCGCCGCTCTTGTCGAGATCGATCTCGTAGCTGTAGGTGTCGTCCGGGAAGTAGAGGGCGACGGCCCTTCTTCCCGGCTGCCACTGCTGCGGTATCGATCCGCCGAGCTGCTTCTTCCAGTACTGTTCCACCGGTTCTCGCGACGCCCAGTAGAGTATTTCGAGCTTGACGAGATTGCAGTGGAGCCGCTGATACCATTTCTCGTCGCCCGCCTGCCGCCTGGCCTGCTCGACGGCGGTGTACTCCGGGCTGGTCATCAGCCCGGCCAGACGCTCGCCCCACTGCTGCCAGGTGTGCCTGGAATTCTCCGGGAACACCTTGGTGAAGGTTGTGTCCGTATCTTTGGGCAGGCATAGCCCGCCCATGTCGTACTGTCTGTAGTACCCCTCGGCGAGGTGCGCGAATGCCGGATTCTCGTTCCTCAGGAGCCGGTCGAGATCCTGGTGCATCCTCTGCACATCGAGAATGCGCCAGTCGGAATTCGTGGTTCGCATCAGGGCCAGCCCGGTCAGGATGCGCCCCATCTCCGCCCAGAACTTCTCGCTCTCGGTCGGATCTTTTGACAGCTCCCACATGGTGAACGAATGGTCGTAGTAGCACAGGAAGGACGAGTAACCGGCCGCGTCGTCCTGGAGCTGCTTGTGAACGTAGTCGAGAAGCTTCGGCTCGTCGCTCAGGCGGAGCGCGATCTCCAGTTGTTGCCGGTCCTCCTCGGTGAGATGGATGGAGTCGCTGTAGTCCCCGACTGATTTGCTCAGCTGCTGGTCGTAGTCGTCGTCGCCGAATCTCGCGCCGTCGGCCGACCTGGTGCCGGAGCTTCGTGCGGCCACGCCGTCCCCGCCGTGCCCGCGCACGGCCGTCCCCCGTAGCCCGCGAGTGATCGCCGTGGTGAGCACGGCGCCCTCGGCCGGGTCGGTGCCCGTGCCCTTCCAGTTGTAGGCGGGCGTGCCGTCCTGGTCCTCGCAGATCGAGGACAGGGTCCCGGTGAAGGTGTGCCCGGCGCTCTCGAACCTGGCCTCACCGGTCAGGTACAGCCCCGGTATGGCGGGGCACAGCGCGTCGGCCTCGGCGCTCAGATCGAAGCCCAGGACCAGGACGTCGTCTTCGAGGTGGAACTCCGACCATCCGCTGATCTCCTGGTCGCCGAGGAAGACCCGCACATCCGGGAGACCGGGCGGCTCCCCGTCCGCCTGGCCGTCCGGGCCGTGCCGGGCGGGATCGGGCCCGACCTTGCTGACCAGGGTCAGGTCGAGCCCGCCGGTGAAGGCACTGCCGCCCCGGGTGGTGGACCGGGTGGTGACGTAGCGGGACTTGGTGTCGCCGGGACCGCCGATGGTGGCCTGGGCCGCCCGCGAGGTCGCCGACGGGGCGGCTCCGGTGGCGGCCCCGGGGCCGGGATTCCCGCGTTGCCCGCTCACACCGTCACCGGGCGTAGCAGTTGCCGCCGCGACAAGAACGGCCTGGAGGTCTTTTCGGGCTCGGGAAGGCTGTTGACGAACGGGATTCCGTAGTCCTTCATGAAATCGTCCAGCGGGTCGTCGGGCTTGGGGCCGAAGAACCATTCGAGGATCAGCAGGACCACGCCGACGACGGCGAGCACGACACCGATGACGGGAATGATGGTACTGGCGACGAACAGGTCGAGAATCAAGACCGCGGCGAGCAGGAAGGCCACGGCGAAGTCCACCGACTTCCAGACGATGTCGATGGCGGTGCCCTTGTTGATGGCGTCGATGAGGTCCAGGAGCGCCAGTATCGCCAGCGCCGAGGCGACCGCCGCGCCGAGGGCCTTCATGGCGATTTTGAAGGCCTTTACCGAGAAGACGGCCTTGAAGACGCTGTTTTCGAGGATCTTGCTGTCCTTCAGCAGCGGCTTCAGCACCTCGCCGATCTTGCTGATCCAGCCGTCGATGGCCTTGCTGACCTTGCCGGCGAGTGCGTCGATCTTCGCCAGCGACTCCTCCGAGCAGAACCACTTGGTGATGTCGTAGATCTTCTCGGCGACGAACTGGGTGAACTTGTAGAACTGGGGGATCGTCTTGAACGCCGACTGGGCGATGGCGACGACCTCGATGACGGTCTCGGCGCGCTCCTTGTCGGTCATGGTCTTCCAGTCACCCCTGGTCAGGGTGGTGATGATCTGGTAGAGCGCCCCGCACCACACGACCGCGAACGCCAGTCTTCCCAGTTGCGACAGCTTCGGCCACTTCTGGAAGAGCTTGCCGTTCGTCCAGCTCTCTTCGAGGTGCGCGGCCTGGTCGAACATGGATTTCGCGGACGTGAAGATGACGAGGACGTCGGCGACGTCGGCCGAGACCTCGGCCATGTGCTGCTGGAAGTAGTCGTACATCGCCTTGGCCTCGACCGCGTCGATGCCCTCGACCTTGATGGTGCCATCGGCGATCTTCTGGAGGAGCTGGAGCAGGGTGGTGGGCAGCCAGCTCTGGATCAGGTCGCGGTCGGTGCTGACGCCGTCGGGCTGGAGCTTGCCCATCAGCCCCGCGGTGATCTTCCGGTAGTACTCCTTTGCCTCGGTGCCCTCGGGATTGAGCGCCAGCAGAAGCAGCGCCTGCTTACGGATGATCTTGAGTGCGGCCTCCATGCTCTTGGGGTTGTGGTAATTGTTGAACAGCTGGAAGTAGCCCGAGCTGTTGATGATGAAGGGCAGGAGCCTGGCGGCCCAGCCGGGTCCGGCCCCATTGGCCGTGTAGTCCCTGAGGCGGGTGACGAGGCGCATGTACGCCTCCATGTACAGGCCCTGGTTCTGGACGGTGAAGTCCTTCTCCTTGGCGATTCCGGTCTTGAAGTAGTTGTCCAGTTTCTTGTACTGAGCGTCGCTGAGCCAGCCTTGCCCGTCCTTGCGCTTGTACTCCTCGAACGACTTGGTCAGATACGCCTTGCTGAACTTGCGGTACCAGTCGGCGCTCTTCTCGGCGAGCTTGCGCTGGTCGTCGTCCAGTACGGGGGCTCCCTCCCGCAGGAACTTCGACAGCCATTCGCTCTCCGGGGCCTGCTGCCCCATCGCCCACTTCATGTCACGGAGCATCTCGCTGTTGAGCGGGCTGCTCTCCTTGCTCTTCTCGTCGACGTGGTCGATGTCGTCGGGCGGGATGAGGGTATAGAGCTCGTCCAATGAGAGCTCATCGAAATAGTCGTTGACGTCCTGGAGCAGAACCGCGCCCGCGTCCACCCCGGGCAGCACCTGCGAGGACAGCGGGCGCGAGGGGAACCGGCCCGGCGCGAGGTACTCCGCCCCGGCTCCGTCGCCCGCCGGGTCGGCCTCGGGCTGGAGCTCGGCCTTCCACAGCCACACCAGCGTCCCGTCCATCGTCCCGGCCTCGTCGCCGCAGAGCGCGCTGACCTCCCCTTCCCCGGGCGGGTTGGCGAGCTTGGTGCTGAATCGCAGGCTCGCGGTCTTGTACAGGCCGGGGTCGCCGAACGCGTCGCACTCGATGTCGGCGGCCACGACGTTCACCACGTAGAAGCCGTCCTCGATGAGGAAGTCGGACTCGCTCATCGGCCGGAACTGATCGTGGTCGTCGGTGAGCTCGATCAGCGTGTCGAAGCTGCCGTGATCGTTGATCACGTCACTGATCCGCAGCCGGCGGCCGGCGGCCCAGTCCGATTCGGGGACCTGGGAGATGTCCTGGTTCTCCGGGTACCGCGTCTTGGTGATCTGAGTGGTGTACGTATGCGGCTTGGGCAGGGTGCCCACCAGCGTGAGCCGCACCGCGTCCTCGACCGTGGTGCCCAGGCTGATCGTGCCGTTCACACGCAGCCCGCCATGGGTGAACTGGAGGACGCCGCTGCTGTAGTGGCCACGGGTCTGCTGGACCCACCGGACGAGGTGATCGTCCCACTTCGCCGTCCGGATCGGCATCTCGCCCAGGTACAGGTCCCCGTCGCTGAGCGTCAGGTGCTCCAGCCCCGCCAGCGGCTGGAAGCCCTGGTCGTCGTCATCTCGGACGAACATCAGGTGGTAGGTCAGGTCCATCCCGTCGGCCGGCTGAAGCGAACGCCGCGGCCTGCGCTGGGCACGAACTCGCTCGGTCGTGGTCATGGTCATGGTCGAATCCCCCAAAGGTCGTGTCACGGTCACCATCGCTTCGGGATCCGCGCGCCCCCGGGCACGCTTCCGCCCACACGCAGCAGGTCACGGGCTGAAAGGGCGGACAGGGCACCGGCACCCGCGGCCACGGGCGCATGAAGGCACCGCTCATCGGGACGGCGTCGGCCGGCGGCGCCGGCGCGGATCCCTCACGTCCGGCTCCGCCTTCCGACCGAGGTCACCGGTCGCTCACCAGGCGGGACGGACGTGCGGGGCCGTCTCGGCGTGCCGGCCCGTGATCACCGGGCGCGGGCCGAGACGGCGCGAACGCCGGCCCGCCGGGCGCGAGCCGACCGTCCGGTCACCGGCCGGGTGTGGTGGCGGCGACCCACCACGGCATCCCCACCTGTCACGCAAAGTAACCATGCGGCTGCATATCTGCATATGCGAGTGCGTCCCGAGGGCCTAGGCGAGGACGGACGGGTCGATGAAGGACGGGGCGCGGGGCGCCTCGCAGCGGAAGGGGCTGCCCGAGTTCCAGTCCCAGGACTCCTCCTCCTTGCCCGTCTGCCCGATCATCGCGAAGAAGGCGTCCTCGGCCGGGCGCAGGGCGGTGACGGGGCCGGTGAGGTCGAGGGCGGAAGTGAAGCGGGCGTGGTCCTCGCCTACCAGGAGGACCGAGAGCCTGCCGGGCCAGTCGGGGGCGCACAGGTTTCCGCCGGTCTCCGCCCAGAAGAGGACGGCGTCCTCCTCGGGGTCGCTCTTGAAGGGCCCGGCGGAGGCGAATATGCGCATGGCCATGTGCATGCTCCACTGGTCGTATCCCATGTCGCCCAGGTAGGCCTCCAGGGCGCCGTCCCGGTACAGCAGGACGGTCAGCGCGGGGTCGCCGGTGCAGGAGCGTTCCACCCGGTCGGCGAAGAACTCGCGCGGCGTACCGCCCTCGGCCGCGATGTCCCACTCCCCCTCCACGCGGCGGCCGTCCCAGAGCCAGCCGTCGAACATCGCCTCCGGGTTGGAGATGGCGCCCCGGCCGGGCACCGGGGCGGCGAGCCACCGCTCGAAGTTCTCCCGGCTCATCGGGACGCGGGTGGCCAGCAAGAAGGTGTCGGACACGGATCTTCCTCATCGCTCGGGGAGGTCGCATCCTCGCACCTCCCACCGACGGTCCGGGGCACGGCGCCACTCGTCCCCGAGAGTCTCGCCTTTCTCCGCGTGCGGTGCGGTGTTGGCATTTCCTGAGGAAATGCATTGTGCGACTCTTCGATATGGCCTGGTAGAGGCTCCTGTACCGAAGTTCGGCGTGTCAGCGGGATCGGAGGGCATGGGCGAGACTTCTACCGTGTTGTCCCAACGGCGGTCGTCAACGGACGAAACGACGACTGTCAAGGATCATGAACGTGATTTCGACCTGGCGAACGTCACCGTCAGCAGAGCGGTCCCGGGCGGCGCCCGGCCCCTCCCGGGCGCCGCTCCCCCTTCGTCCCCCTGGAGTCGGCATGTCCTCCTCTTCCACTCCGCTTCTGTTCGTGCACGGCTTCTGGTTCGGCTCCTGGTGCTGGACCGAGGTCATGGGCCACGTGGCGAGCACCGGACGTCCCGTGCACGCGGTGGACCTGGCGGGCCACGGCCTGCGCGCCCGCCGGCCGCGCTGCCTGACCAGCCGCCCGTTCGACCCGGACGACCTGGCCACCGAGGTGTCGCCGGTCTCGGACGTGCACCTGGAGCAGGCCGGTGACCTGCTCGTCGCGCAGATCAAGCGGCTCGGCCGCGGCGCGCCCATCACGGTCGTGGCGCACAGCATGGGCGGCGCCGTGCTGACGAACGCGGCCCAGCAGGCGCCCGACCTGGTCGCGCACGCGGTCTACCTGACCGCGTTCATGCCCGCCTCGGGGGTGCCCGCCGACGTCTACGCCGGCTCCCCCGAGAACGCGGGCGGGCTCGTGAGCGAGGCCCTGCGGGGCGACCCCGCCGTGATCGGGGCGCTGCGGCTCGACCTCGCCTCGGCGGACGCCGGGTACCGCCGCCAGCTCCGCCGGGCGTTCCTCGGCGACGTCGACCCCGTCACCGCCGACGCCGCGCTGGGGCTGCTGAGCCCCGACGCGCCGTTGGAGATCACGCGGGGCGTCACCCATCTGACCGAGGACGGCTGGGGCGCGATTCCGCGCACCTATGTCACGTGCGCGCAGGACATGGCGCTCAGGCCACGCCTCCAGGAAAGGTTCATCACCGAGGCCGACGCCGCTTTCCCGGAGAATCCGACGCACGTCGTGGCGCTCAATTCCTCGCATTCTCCTTTCCTGTCGATGCCCGCGCGGGTGGCCGCCATCATCGAGCGCATCAGCTGAGGGCGTCGCCGTTCACCGGCCGTTCGCGAGGCCGTCCGGCTCACCGTTTGCAGCCGACGATGTCCTTCCTCAGCCCACGCATGATGGCCGGCCTGAACGAGGCGAGGTCGGATGGGGGCGGCGGATCGAGGAGGCCATCCGTGCCGCCCGTCCGGATACAGGCCGCCAGCCCGTGCGCCCTCAGCACGGCCGCGAAGCGGCGGGGGTCGCTGACGCTGCGCAGGTGGAAGGTGTCTACCATGACGCGCCGGACCGGTGGGGACGTCAGGAGCCTGCCGGTCAGCGCCGTCCCGCCCTCGCTCTCGCGGCCGACGAACATGTGCTTGGACAGCACGCCCGGATCGGGGTAGAGCAACCGGTAGTCCACGGGCCTGTTCTCCCGGTGTTCCGCTAGATACTTGAGCGCGTCGTGCTCGTACACGAAGGCCATCGGGAACTCGGAACCGGAGAAGAATTGCCCCAGCAGGTCGAAGCTGCTTATCGGCCAGTTGGATTTGTACAGCGACCCCAGCTCCCTGACCTTCTGTTCCCGGCTCACGTCGTATCTCTTCTCGTGGGCGTGGATGAGCAGACTCAGGAAGAGGTCGCCGCCACCGGCGTGGCAGGGGGCGCCCGAGACCACCTCGACCTTCGCGTCTTTCTGCGTGACCCCCGCCGGTCCCCCGATGGCGCCCCACGTCCAGCCGGACTCGTTCAGGCGTTTGTCCAGATAGTTGCAGACGTCGAAGACGTGGTAGCCGTGCTCGGCCCGCACGATGTCCTGCTCGGCGAGGCAGTCCAGCAATGTCCGGTGGACGAGCACGACCATCCGGTCCTCGAAGATCGGTACCGGGTTGGGGGGCGTGTGACCCGCGGCTCTGAAGGATTCCCTGACGGTCTCGGTGACGCTGTCGGCAGGGCTGAGGAAGAAGTCGTACCGTTCCAGCTCCGCGCCGTGGATCTCGGTCATGTCCATGCCGGAGAGGTTGTTGACGCCGACGCGGAGCCCGTAGTCGCGCAGGACTTTCCGGATCCCTCTGTCGGCGAACAGGTCCGCCCATCCTCCGCCGAAGATCCGTTCCGGGCCCCCGCCGCTCCGGCCGAGCCAGATCCCGCCGCCCGCGAGCGCGGCGGCCCCGGCGGTGGCGGCCGCGACGAGGAACCACCGCCGGTCCGGGCCGGGCGGCGGGCTGCCCAGGTCCCGTTCCCGGTCCTCGACCATCCGCAGGACGGGCCGCGGCAGCCACACGTCGGACGGCGCCGCGCCGGTCCTCATCACGGCCAGGGCCGCCAGGAGCTCGGCCACGCCCGGCCGGGCGTCCGGGTCGTCGGCGAGGCAGGACGCGATCAGCCGCCGCGCCTCCACCGGCAGGGCGGACGACGGCGGCCCGCCCGCCAGGAGGCGGGCGGCCATCGCGCCGGCGTCGGTGCCGGGCCCCTCCCCGAACACGGCGAAGGCCAGGACGGCGCCGAGGGAGAACACGTCGGCGGCCGGGCCCACGCCGGCGCCGCGCGCCTGCTCGGGCGGCATGTACGCGCGGGTGCCGACGACCGCGCCGGCCATGGTCACGGCCGTGCGGTCCAGGGCCTTGGCGACGCCGAAGTCGATGACGCGCGGGCCGTCCGCCGCGAGGATGACGTTGCTCGGCTTGAGGTCGCGGTGGACCAGGCCGCAGGCGTGGATCGCGGCGAGTCCCTCGGCCAGGCCGGCGCCGAGCGTCAGGACCGAGCCGGCGGGCAGTGGCCCGTGCTCGGCGACCGCGTCCGCCAGGGTGGGCCCGGGGATGTAGGCGGTGACCATCCACGGCGGGCCGGTTTCGGGGTCGGGGTCGGCGTCGACCACCGGGGCGGTGTGGAATCCGCCGACCTTGCGGGCGGCCTCCACCTCGTCGCGGAACCGGCGGCGGAACGACGCGTCCCGGGCGTACCCGGGGTGGATCAGCTTGACCGCGACGGCGCGGCCGCCCGGCGACCGGCCGGCGAACACCCGGCCCATCCCGCCCTCGCCCAGCAGCCCGGCCAGCGCGTAACCGCCGACCTCGCGGGGATCCCCCGGCCCGAGCGGCTCCATCGGCGCACCCCACCCCGTCACGAACACCGCGAGCGGCGGCCCCCCGCGCGCTCGCGGAAATCGTTTCAGCAAAAGCCCGCCCGGCGACCGCCGGTCGTGGACCGGTTCCGGACAGGCACCGGTGACGAGGGATCCGTCGCGGGGGACGCCCGTGCGGCGCCCGCCGCGTGCTCGCGACGGGCGCCGCCCTGGTTCCGGCGGCCCGGGGGCCGTGCGGACCGGGTCGGGGCGTCAGCCGATCTGCAGGTCCACGCAGGAGTAGAAGGCGTTGCCCGTGTCGGCGATGTTCCAGATCGCCAGGAGCTTCTGGCGTCCGGTGGCGTTGCCCAGGTTGATCGTGTGGGAGACGGTGCCCGGCGGCTGGGCGTTGTTGCCGCTGACGACGGCGACGCGCGTGCCTCCGATGTAGTACTCCCAGTTCGTGGTGCGGTGGCGGGCGGTGAACGTCCAGGTGAACGTCGCCGAGCGGCCGACCGAGGTGGCCTTCCAGCCCTTGGAGTCGTCGTTGAGCTCGGCGAACGCGCCGTTGCCGCCGTTGCAGCTGCGCTGGCCCTTGGGGCCCTCCACGCTCTGCGGCTCGTACTTGATCGAGCCGCACGGGACGGTGCCGGCGGCGCACTGCGCCTGCCGGCTCGGCGGGGAGTTGATGTACCCGTGCGCGCTGGCCGTTCCGGCGAGCACCACGATGAGGGCGGGGGTGAGCGCCGCGCCCGAGGCGGCGGCGATGATCTTTCTCTTCATGGGAGCTCCGAATCTCGTGGTCGATGGCCGCGCGGGGCGGCCACTGCGGGGACGTTCGTTGCTCGGCGCTGAGGGGGTGGGGCGCGAGCCTCCATGACGGTCTCCGGGCCTGTGACCAGCGAAAATCTAATAGGAAAGTTTCCTATTAGCACGATTGTCACCCCACGGCCACGCGCTGTCAACGGTTGCCGGTTCCGGCCGCGGTTCGTTCCAGGCATCGGCCCCACGGGCGGGTGGCGCTCGCTACGGTTGTGAATTACGCCACCGGACGACACGCCATACGGGGACATGGAGGCTTGGTGCGGGACACAGGGGATCTCGATCCGCCCTCCACGGACCTGAACACGAACGTGCCGCACTCCGCGCGGGTCTACGACTACCTGCTGGGCGGCAAGGACAACTTCGCGGTCGACCGCGCCGCCGCCGAGGACGTCGTCAAGATCGCGCCCTACATGCGGACGTCCACCCGCGCCAACCGCGAGTTCATGGTCCGGACGGCGCGTTACCTGGCCGCCGAGCGCGGCATCAGGCAGTTCCTGGACATCGGGACGGGCCTGCCCACCTCGCCCAACCTGCACGAGGTCGTCCAGGGGGTGGACCCCTCGTGCCGGATCGTCTACGTGGACAACGACCCCATCGTGCTGGTGCACGCCCGCGCGCTGCTCACCAGCGCGCCCGAGGGCACGTCGCGTTACATCCACGCGGACTTAGGCGAGCCCGAGACGATCCTGGAGTCGTCCGCGCTGCGCGAGACCCTCGACCTGGACCGGCCCATCGGGCTCTGCCTCATCGCGGTCCTGCACTTCATCAACGACGAGGACAAGGCCCGCTCGGTCATCCGCCGGCTCATGGAGCCGCTCGCGGCGGGCAGCTTCCTGGTCCTGTCCACGATCACGCTCGACAGCGCCCCCACGCAGGTCGCCGCGGCCGTGTCGGCCTACAACTCGCGCGGGATCAACTCCAAGGCGCGGACCCGGGCCGAGGTCACCTCGTTCTTCGACGGCCACGAGCTGCTGGAGCCCGGCGTCGTCCCCGTCCACCACTGGCGCCCCGACGCCAAGGCCAAGGCGATCGACGACTCGCAGGTCTCCATGTACGGCGGGGTGGCGCTGAAGGGCTGACCGTCCCCGCCACGGGACGTCGCGCTCAGGGCCCGGCCGCGCCTCGGCGGACCGGGCGGCGGCGTTGGCCTCGTCCACCTCGGCCATGTGCTCCTCGGCCCACGCCCGCACGGTCGCGAGCGCGGCCTCCAGCGACAGGCCGAGGCCGGTGAGGCGGTAGTGCACGCGCGGCGGGACGGCGGGCTCCACCCGCCGGGCGACCAGGCCGTCGCGCTCCAGCCCGCGCAGGGTCACCGACAGCATCTTCTGGGAGACGCCGGGCATCCGGCGGCGCAGCTCGGCTCGGCGCGACCACCCGGGCGGCGGGCGGCTACGACGCGGGCACCCTCGCCGCCGACGCGGCGGGGCTGCTCGCCGCGCTCGGCGAGCGGCG
>NZ_CAACVB010000022.1 GCF_900659635.1 Actinomadura roseirufa
CGGAGGCGCGGGCGGCGGGCGGCGTCGCGGAGCGGCTGGACGTGCGCGGCGCCGACCCGCGCGGCCCGGCCTCGCACCTGTCGGGCGGCAACCAGCAGAAGGCGCTGTTCGGCAAGTGGCTGCTGCGCGAGCCGCGGGTCCTGCTGGTGGACGAGCCGACGCGCGGCGTCGACGTGGCCGCCAAGGCGGAGATCCACCGGCTGCTGGTCGAGCTGGCCGCCGGTGGGATGGCGGTGGTGCTGGTCTCGGCGGAGACGGACGAGGTGCTCGGCCTGAGCCACCGCGTCCACGTGCTGCGCGGCGGCCGGATCGCGGGGACGTTCGAGCGCGGCGCCGTGTCCCGCGAGCAGGTCCTCGCGGTCGCGTTCGCCGGGCCGGAGGAGGGCTGAGTGGAGAACGTGGAGACGGGCCGGCGGGCGGAGGGGCGGGCGGTCCCGCGGGTGCGGGCGGCGGCGCTGCGGGACTACGGGATCGTGCTCGCGCTCGTCGCGCTGGTGGTGGCGCTCTCGCTGTCGACCGGCACCTTCCTGACCCAGGGCAACCTCGTCAACCTGCTGGATCAGGCCGTGGTGGTGGGCCTGCTGACCTGCGGCATCACGCTGTGCGTCGTGGCCGGCGTGTTCGACCTGTCGGCGAGCGCGGTGCTGGCGGTGAGCGCGATCGTCGCGGTCGAGGTCACCCGCGCGGCGGGGACGCCGGCGGGGATCGCCGCGGCCGTCGGGACGGGCGCGGCGCTCGGCGCGGTCACCGGCGTGCTCGTCGCGGTGTCGCGGGTGCACTCCTTCATCGCGACGCTGGCGCTGAGCATCGTCTACCGGGGGCTCGCGCTCGTCATCACCGGCGGGTCGATCGTCTACCCGCGCGAGCGGCAGCTGGACGGCTTCCAGGCGCTCGGCGAGGCCACGGCCGTGGGCGGGATCACCGCCGCGTCGTGGCTGCTGCTCGCGGTCGCCGCCGTCACCTGGGTCCTGCTGGCGCTGACCACGTTCGGGCGCTGCGTGTACGCGGTGGGCGGCAACCCGCGCGCCGCGTGGATGTCGGGGATCCGGGTCGGCGCGGTCCGGGTCGCGGTCTTCACGGTCAGCGGGGTCTGCGCGGCGCTCGCCGGGCTGGTGCTGGCCGCGCGGGGCGGGTCGGCGCAGGCGGACATGGGCACGCTGCTGGAGCTGACCGCGCTGGCCGCCGCGGTGATCGGCGGGACGAGCGTGCTCGGCGGGGAGGGCGCGGTCTGGCGGGGCATGGTCGGCGTGCTGGTGCTGACGCTGATCGGCAACGGGTTCAACCTGCTGGGCTGGGACACGACCTACCGGCAGGTGGTCGAGGGGGCGCTCATCCTCGGCGCGGTGAGCCTGGACCGCGCCCTCCGGCGCCGCGAAAGAGACGGAAGTCCAGACTTGCGGTGAAACCCGTGCTAACTTTTTTGCAGGGGCCCGGAGGTCCCGTCCGTGCCACACATCGACGGGACGGCGATGACCGACGAAACGCGCGTGCCGCCACCCGGCATTGATGTGACCATTCCGAACGCGGCGCGCATGTACGACTATTACCTGGGCGGCAAGGACAATTTCCAGGCCGACCGCGACGCCGCCGAGAAGATCATGGCGCTCGGCCCGAGCCGGGACATCTGCGTCGCCAACCGGCGCTTCCTCGGCCGCGCCGTCCGGTACGCGGCCGGGCAGGGCATCCGGCAGTTCCTCGACCTCGGCACCGGCCTGCCGAACATGGACAACGTGCACGAGGCGGCCCGGCGGGTGATCCCGGACGCCAGGGTCGTGTACGTGGACTATGACCCGGTCGTCACCGTGCACGCCCGCGCGATGCTGCCCGCCGACCCGATCACGGCGATCGTCGAGGAGGACGTGCGGAAACCGGCGGCGGTCCTCGCCGACCCCGGCGTAGAGCGGCTGATCGACTTCAGCGAGCCGGTGTGCGTGGTGTTCGTCGGCGTCCTGCACTGCCTCACCGACGACGAGGACCCGTGGGGCGTCGTGCGGGAGTTCACCGAGCGCGCCGCCTCCGGCAGCCACCTGGTCATCTCCCACCTCACCGACGACGCCCACCCGGAGGTGGGCGTCGCCGCGCGCGAGGTCTACGACGCGGTGTCCGCGCCGCTCGTGCACCGCGGTCACGCGGCCGTCTCTCGGATGTTCGACGGATTCGAGCTCATCGAACCGGGCGTCACCACCGTCGCGGAATGGCGTCCCGAGGGCGTGTGGGAACGGGAGTCGCCGGGCAGCGAATGGTGGTACGTCGGCGTCGGCCGCAAACCCTGACGCCTTTTCGCGCGGGTTCGGCGGCGCGGCCGCCGCTCAGTCGCGGTGTCCGCGCTCTCCCGGCTGGTCGTTGATATGTACGAGCTTGTCCGGGTTGGAAACGGTGTAAATGCCGGCGATGCGGTCGCCCTCCGGGGCGAGGTCGAGGACCATGACGGCGAACGGGGCGTCCTCGTCGAACAGCAGTGCCGACGGGTCGCCGTTGACCGTCCGGTAGCGGATGTCCAGCCGGGTGATCCCGCCGTGGCGCCCCGCGGTGTTCGCGATCACCCGCGCGACGTCGTCCCGCCCGTGCACCGGGCGCAGCGCCGCCGTCCCCCGGGCCTTGCCGCCCCCGTCGGTCCATAGCTGGACGTCCGGTGCCAGCAGCGCGAGCAGCCCCTCCAGGTCGCCGCCCAGCGCCGCCGTCAGGAACCGCTCGGTCACCTCCCGCTGGACGCGCGGGTCGGCCTGATAGCGCGGACGGCGGGCGTGCACGTGCTCGCGGGCGCGGTGCGCGAGCTGGCGGACCGCCGAGGGGGAACGGTCCAGGATCCCCGCGATCTCGGTGTGGGCGTAGCCGAACACCTCGTGCAGGACGAACACCGCCCGTTCCAGCGGGGTCAGCGTCTCCAGGACCACCAGCAGGGCCATCGACACCGCCTCGGTGCGCTCGGCCGCCTCCTCGGTGCCGGAGGGCTCGTCGGCGACGAGCGGCTCGGGCAGCCACGGCCCGACATAGGTCTCACGGCGCTTGCTGATCACCGCCTGCCGGGCGAGGGCGGCGTTCACCGCGATCCGGACGAGGTAGGCCCGCGGGTTCTGGATCTCCGCCGCGTCCTCCGCCTCCGCCCGTCCCGCCCAGGCCAGCCAGGTGTCCTGGAGGACGTCCTCGGTGTCGGCGACGCTGCCGAGCAGGTTGTAGACGACCGAGAACAACAGCTCCCGATGATCGGCGAACACCTCTGTCGCTTCCGGCACGGCCTTGCCCCTCCCGCGGTGGACGTCCTGTCGCTCGCTTCCTAGAGGGGCCGGATGCCCGAAGTGTGACATCCCCGGCCGGAATGTGATGTGAGCCTCATCTCCGCGCCGCGCTGTCACACTCGCCCTCCCGCGACCCCTCTTGTTTCTCGACAACGCCAGAACCGCGAGGGGGCCCGCATGAGCACCACCACACCCGGCGAGCGGAGCCGGGTCGACACCACGATGATGTACGCCGTCCACGACGCCTTCCAACGCGATCTCGAACGGCTCACGGCCATGGCCCGGTCCGGCGCCGCCTCGGGCGAGGCACTCCAGGTGGGATGGGCCCGGTTCCAGAAGTTCCTGCACATCCACCACACCGCCGAGGACACCCATCTGTGGCCCGTCTTGCGGGACAAGGCGGCGGACACGGACGTCCTGGATCGGATGGAGGCCGAGCACGCGGAGCTGACCGCGCTGCTCGATGCCGTGGACACGGCGGTCTCGTCCGGCGCGTCCGCGGACCATCTCCTCCGGCACGCCGAACGGCTGACCGACGCCCTCGCGGCGCACTGCGAGCACGAGGAGGAGTTCGCCCTGCCGCTGGCCGGCGCCCTGCTCACCGTGCGGGAGTGGGACGCGTTCGGCGGCGAGCAGCGCCGGCGGCTCGGGCCGAGCGGCGCGGCCACCTTCTTCCCCTGGCTGCTGGACGGCGCGGACGACTCCGTCCGGCGCAAGGTCCTCGGCCACGTCCCGCCGCCCGTCCGGCTGATCTACCGCGCCGTGTGGCGGCCCCGTTACCTGCGCGCGCCGCGCTGGCAGGCCCCGGCCGCCTGAACCGACGACGACCCGAAACCCTCCGGAGGCTCACCCATGACCGAACCGGGAGCCGGTCCGTCCTTCCTCGCGACGGGCCGCGGCAAACTCACCCTGACCCTGCTCTGCGCCATCGCCTTCCTCGACTTCGTCGACGCCTCGATCGTCAACGTGGCCCTGCCCGCCATCCGCGCGGACCTGGACTTCTCCGTCCAGAGCCTCCAGTGGGTGCCGAGCGCCTACCTGCTCACCTACGGCGGGTTCATGCTGCTCGGCGGCCGTCTCGCCGACCTGCTCGGCCGCCGCCGCGTCGTGGTGACGGGGACCGTGCTGTTCGCGCTGTCCTCGGTCGCCGGGGGACTGGCGCAGAGCGCGGCCCTGCTCGTCGGGGCACGGCTCGCCCAGGGCGTGGGCGCCGCGCTGATGCTGCCCGGCGCGCTCTCGATCCTGACCACGCTGTTCCGGGAGGGCGGCGACCGCGGCAAGGCGCTCGGCGTCTGGGGCGGCGTCGGCGGCGCCGCGTCCGCGGCCGGCGTGCTGCTCGGCGGGCTGCTCACCGACGGGCCCGGCTGGCGCTGGGTCATGCTGGTCAACGTGCCCGTCTGCGTCCTGGTGATCGCCGGGCTGTTCCCGCTGGTCGAGGGCGACCGGCGGGCCGCGCGGTGGGCGGACTTCGACCTCCTCGGCGCGGTCCTGGTGACCGGCGGGACGATGCTGCTGGTCTTCACGCTGGTGAAGGCGCCGGACGTCGGCTGGGGCGCGGCCCGCACGATCGGCGGCCTCGCGGGCGCCGCGGTCGTGCTGCTCGCCTTCGTGCTCGCCGAGCGGCGCGGCCGCGACCCGCTGCTGCCACTGTCGATCTTCCGGATCCGGGGGCTCGGCGCCGCCGACGTCACCCAGCTGGTCGCGGTGGCGGGCCTGATGACGATGTTCTTCTTCCTCAGCCTGTACATGGAGAACGTCCTCGGCTACTCGCCGCTGAGGACCGGCTCGGCCTACCTGCCGCTGTGCTTCGGCGTCGGCATCGCCGCGGGCGTGACCTCCCAGCTGATCCCCCGGGTCGGGACGCGGCCCCCGCTGGTCGCCGGGCTGCTGGCCTCCGCCGCCGGGATCTACTGGCTGTCGCGCATCCCGGTGGACGGCCACTACCTCACCGACCTGCTGCCCGGCCTGCTCATCACCTCGGCCGGGCTCGGCCTCGCGTTCGTCGCCGTCACCACCGCGGCCAACGCCAACGTGGACCCGGGCCGCGCCGGGCTCGCGGCGGCGCTGCTCAACGCCTCGCAGCAGCTCGGCGGCGCGCTCGGCCTGGCGATCTTCTCGGCGGTGGCGACGGCCCGCACCGAGGACCTGCTCGCCGACCGCCGTCCCGTCCCGGAGGCCCTCACCTCGGGCTTCTCCCGCGCCCTCCTGGCCAGCAGCCTGTTCCTGGTCGCGGCGGCCGTGCTCGCCCTCCGCGCGGCGAACACCCGCGGCGAGGCCCTGGACGCCCCGGCGGAGGCGGCGCGGCCCGAGCCCGCCCCCACCCGCTGAGGCGCACGCGGGCGCCCCGGCCGGTCAGCGGACGATGACGTGGTCGGTCGGGGCGTCCGCGTCCTTCGTCCAGCCGTCGTGGCCGTCGTCGGCCCGCCAGTGGCGGCCGTTGTAGCGGATCTCGGCGAGACCGTACGTCCGGGCGTGCGTGACCAGCCAGGACGCCACCGCCCAGCCCGCGCGCGCGTTGACGACGCGGACCGCGTCCCATGCCGGGGCCGCGCCGGCCGCGGCGGGGGCGTCCACCTGGAGCCGCCCGCCGAACGCGCGCCGCATCTCGCGGATCGCCTCCGGGCGGTGCCGCGCGATCTTGTCGTCCGGCGGGTACCAGCACCGCGCCGTGGCGGGCTCGCGGCCGGTGAACGCCCGTGCCAGCAGCTTGCCGTCGGACTCGTGCTGGGCGTAGGCGCGGCCGTCGGCGCTGCGCTGCACCCGCTGCGCCGCGTCGTGCAGGTCGCGGTCGAGGTAGTCCTTCACCTTGACCAGCGCGTCGAAGAACTTGCTGGTCGACTGGACGGGGTCGCGGAGCTTGTCCGGGCTGCCCCAGCCCTGCGACGGGCGCTGCTGGAACATGCCGACCGAGTCGCGGTCGCCGCCCGGCAGGTTCCGGATGTGCGACTCCTGCAGCGCGGTCGCGTAGGCGATCACCACCGCCCGCTCGGGGAGCTGCTTGCGGAACGCCACCGCGGCGATGGTGGAGGCGTTCGCGCCCTGGTCGAGGTCCAGCGGCATCTTCCCCGAGGCCGTGCGCACCTCGCATCCGGAACCGTGCAGGTAGGGACGTGCGCGCTCGAACAGCACCCAGCCGCCCACGCCGAGCGCGACCAGCACGGCCGACGTGCCGGCGGCCCAGCGCCACCGCCGCCCGCCCCCGCCGCCGGGCCCCTCCCCGGCGCGGGCCTTCAACCTCGCCCAAACAGCCACGCGAAGACGGTACCGGGAGATGGCCACCAGTAAGCTCAAGGGCCATGACCGAAACGTTCACCAGCCCGATATCCGGCGTCATCGACGAGCTGTGGGAGCGGCGCGCCGACCTGACCCCGGACGACTCCGGCGCGCGCGCCGCCATCGTGGCCGCCGTCGACCAGCTCGACGCCGGCGAGGCCCGTGTCGCCCGCATCGACCCCGCGACCGACGAGGTGGTCGTCGACGAGCGCGCCAAGCGGGCGATCCTGCTGAGCTTCAAGGTCCTCGGCATGGTGCGTTCCCAGGTCGGCGACTTCCACTACCACGACCGCATCCCGCTGAAGAGCCGCCTGGACGGCGTCCGCGTCGTCCCCGGCGCCATCGCCCGCTGGGGCGCCCACCTGGCGCCCGGCGTCGTGCTGATGCCGTCCTTCACCAACATCGGCGCCTACGTCGACTCCGGCACGATGGTCGACACCTGGGCGACCGTGGGCTCCTGCGCCCAGATCGGCAAGAACGTCCACCTGTCCGGCGGCGTCGGCATCGGCGGCGTGCTGGAGCCCCCGAACGCCAAGCCGGTGATCATCGAGGACGAGGCGATGATCGGCAGCCGCTCGATGATCGTCGAGGGCGCGCGGGTCGGCAAGGGGGCCGTGGTCGGCTCCGGCACCAACCTGTCGGCGTCCATGCCCGTCATCGACGTCGAGACGGGCGAGGAGATCGGCCGCGGCCGCATCCCCGACTGGTGCGTGGCCGTCGGCGGCACCCGCACCAAGGAGTTCAAGGGCGGCACGTTCGGCCTGCCCGCCGTGCTCATCCTCAAGCGCCTGGAAGAGGGGCAGCGGCACGACAAGGCGTCGCTGAACGACATCCTCCGCGACCACGGCATCAACACCTGAGCGGGACCGCGCCGCCCGCCGCATCGACCGCCGCGCCGCCCGTCAGGCGGTCAGCCAGGCCCGCATCCGGGTCTCGCAGTCGACGATCAGCGGGAGTTCCACGTACTCGTCGCGGGTGTGCGCGAGGGTGGGCTCGCCCGGCCCGTAGTTGACCGCGGGGACGCCCAGCTCGGCGAAGCGGGCGACGTCCGTCCAGCCGAGCTTGGCGCGGACCTCGGCGCCGCTGGCGGCGGCGAAGGCGGCCGCGGCCGGGTGCGTCAGGCCGGGCCGCGCCGCCGCCGCGGCGTCGGTCACCTCGACCGCGAACCCGGCGAACAGCTCGCGCAGGTACGCCTCGGCCTCGGCGGGCGACTTGTCGGGCGCGAACCGGTAGTTGACGGTGACGACGCACTCGTCGGGGATGACGTTGCCCGCGACGCCGCCCCGGACGAACACCGCGTTGAGGCCCTCGTGGTACTCCAGGCCGTCCACCACCGGGCGGGCGGGCTCGTAGGCGCGCAGGACGTCGAGGATCCGCCCCGCCGTGTGGATCGCGTTGGAGCCCATCCAGGCGCGGGCGCTGTGCGCGCGCTCGCCCGTCGCGGTGACCTCCACGCGCATCGTGCCCTGGCAGCCGCCCTCGATCTGCCCGCCCGTCGGCTCCATCAGCACGGCGAAGTCGCCGGCGAGCAGGTCGGGGCGCGCCGCGGCGAGCCGCCGCAGCCCGTTGCGCTCGGCCTCGATCTCCTCGCACTCGTAGAAGACGTAGGTGACGTCGCGGGTCGGCGCGGGGACGGTCGCCGCCAGCCGCAGCGCGACCGCCACGCCGCTCTTCATGTCGGTCGTGCCGCACCCGTAGAGGCGGTCGCCCTCGACACGGGACGGCAGGTTGCCGTTCAGCGGGACGGTGTCGAGATGGCCCGCGAGGACGACCCGCTCGGCCCGGCCGAGACCGGTGCGGGCGACGACGTTGTTCCCCTCCCGCTCCACCGCCAGGTGCGGAAGCGCGCGCAGGGCCTCCTCGACCGCGTCGGCCAGTGCCTCCTCCGCGCCGCTCACCGACTCGATGTCGACGATCGCCGCCGTCAGGTCCGCCACGTCCGAGAACAGATCAAGCCGCATGACCAAGTCCTATCATCGCCGTCCCGTCATCGGCGGACCTATCATCGCGGGCGTGGACGAGATCGAGTGCACGGTCCGCTGGGCGGTCCCGGCCGACGAGCCGGAGATGCGGGACCTGCTGGACGGGCCCGAGCGGGAGCGCTACGCGCGGTTCCGGCGTCCCGAGGACAAGGCCAGGTTCGTCACCGGGCGGTTCCTGGCGCGCACGGCGCTCGCCGAGGCCACCGGCCTGGCGCCGGAGGCGATCCGGTTCATCACCGGCTGCCCGCACTGCGGCGGCCCGCACGGCAAGCCGCGGCTGCACGGCCACGGCGTGGACTTCTCCCTGTCGCACTCCGGCGACCGCGTCGTGGTCGCCCTCGCCGAGGGCGTCGAGGTCGGCGTGGACGTGGAGCGCGAGAGCGACCGCGACGTGCGGCGGCTCGCCGAGATGGTGCTCACCGAGCCCGAGCGGGAGACACTGGCCGCCCTGCCGCCGGACGGGCTGCGGCGCGGCTTCGTCACCTACTGGAGCCGCAAGGAGGCGTTGCTCAAGGCCACCGGGCACGGCCTGGCCGCGCCGATGACCGGCATCCGCGTCTCCGGCCCGGACGAGCCCGCGGAGGTGCTCGCCTGGGAGGGCGAGGCGGCCGTCGCGCCCGTCCGGCTGGCGGACCTGCGGCCCGGCCCGGGGTACGCGGCGGCGCTCGCGGTGCTGACCGGCCGCCCGCTCGCCGTCAGCGAGGGACCGGCACCGGCCTGAACGCCCGGCTCCGGGACGCTCCCGGCCGACGGCCCCCCGATGCCGGGCTGATCGGGAATGTCCAGGTGGCGGCCCCTTCGCCCGGCTACCTTTGAGCGCATGACTTCCGAAGTGAATCCCCGGACCCGGCGGCAGCAGGGACCCGCCACCCTGCGCGGGCGGGCCGTTCCGCCGACGACCACCGACCAGCGGCTGCTCGACGAGCGCGGGCCGGCCGACTGGGTGCACGCCGACCCCTGGCGCGTGCTGCGGATCCAGGCGGAGTTCGTCGAGGGCTTCGGCCTGCTGGCCGAGCTGCCGAAGGCCGTCAGCGTCTTCGGCAGCGCCCGCACCAAGCCGGGCACCCCCGAGTACGAGCTGGCCGTCGACATCGGCGGGCGGCTGCACGAGGCCGGCTACGCGGTGATCACCGGCGGCGGCCCGGGGATCATGGAGGCGGCCAACAAGGGCTGCGACGAGAGCGGCGGGCTGTCGGTCGGGCTCGGCATCGAGCTGCCGTTCGAGCAGAAGCTGAACGACCATGTCGACATCGGGCTGGAGTTCCGCTACTTCTTCGTCCGCAAGACCATGTTCGTGAAGTACAGCCAGGCGTTCGTCGTCCTGCCGGGCGGCTTCGGCACGCTGGACGAGCTGTTCGAGGCGATCACGCTCGTCCAGACCAAGAAGATCACCCGCTTCCCGATCGTGCTGGTCGGCACCGAGTTCTGGGGCGGGCTGCTCGACTGGGTCCGCGCGACGATGCTGCCGTCGGCGAAGATCTCCCCGGAGGACATGGACCTCATCCACCTCACCGACGACCCCGAGGAGGTCGTGCGGATCGTGGAGGACGCGCACCTCAAGGCCGAGAAGCGGCTCCAGGAGCAGGCCGCGGTCGAGGCCACCGCCGCGGCGGCCGGCGACGGCACCTGAGGCGCCCGGACGCCGTCCCGGGCGTTCGCTTCGGGGCCCGGTGCGGGACGCGAGGTCTCGCACCGGGTCCGCCCTGTCCGGCGGCCTCTCCGGCGGTATGTCCGGTACATCCCTGAGTGCCCTGTCCGGCCGTGCCCTGGTCGAGGGTCGCTGGAGCTCCCGCGCCATTATCTGGCTCCAGCTAATAAACATGTATGCTGTTCGTATGGCGAATCACTCCGACCTCCCTCCGAGCAGCGGCTATCTCCTGTGGCACGTGTCGCTGCGCTGGCGGGTGGCCATGGACCGGGCCCTCGCGCCGCTGGGGCTGACGCACGCCCAGTACGCCGTGGTGGCCTCGCTGTACAGCATGGAACAGAGCGGCCTGCGACCCAGCCAGCGCCAGCTGGCCGACTACAGCGGCCTGGAGCCGATGTACGTGTCCAGGCTCGCCCGCGTGCTGGAGAACAACGGCCTGCTCGTCCGGCGGGACAACCCGGCCGACCCCCGCGCGGTCGAGATGTCGCTCACGTCCCGCGGCGCCGAGACGATCGTGTCCGCCCTCGCCGTGGTCCGCGAGCTGGAGGAGCGCTACCTCGAACCCCTCGGCGGGACCGACAGCGACGGCAACCTCGAACTGCGGCGCGCCCTCCAGGCCCTGCTGGAGCACGCCGACGTCCTGCGCGCCGCCCCCGGGACGCTCGCGCGCGTCCCCGACTGACTCCGCCGCCCGGCGCCGCACCTTCAGCCGTACTCCAGTGGCGGTTGAGCCCCCTCGGTCACGCTCGCCGGAGTGATGAGCGGAAGGCCGTGGTGTCCATGAACGAAGACCAGAGCATTCTCGACGACCTGTGCCGGCGGGCCGGCGAGCTCATCGCCGCGACGCGCGGGCCGCTGAAGAGCGTGCGCGTGCGCGCCGGCGAGATGAGCGTCGAGGTCGAGTGGCCCGAGGCGCCGCCCGCCGCCGGAGCCGTCCCGGCGCAGGGCGCCGCGGCGGTGGCGATCTCCGCCGCGGCCGTGCCCGTGGCCGAGGAGGAGGAGCCCGCCGGCGTCGAGGTGACCGCGCCGCTGGTCGGCACCTTCTACCGCGCGCCGTCCCCGGACGCGCCGCCGTTCGTCGAGGTCGGCGACATGGTGGAGGCGGGCCGCCAGGTGGCGATCGTCGAGGCGATGAAGCTCATGAACGCGGTGACCGCCGAGCGGTCGGGCCGCGTCGCCAGGGTGCTCGTCGAGGACGGCAAGCCGGTCGAGTACGGCCAGCCGCTGTTCCTCCTGGCCCCCGAGGAGACCGGCGAGGCGCCCGCCTGACCGCGGGACCGGACGGGGCCCGCGTGACCCGGGAGCGCCCCCGGCGCGCGTGATCCGGAGGGCGTGCGGGCGGGGCCGCCGTCCGGCACGAAGAATCTCGTATTCCGAGAATTCGCCTGTTAGGGTGCGGAGACATGAGCGGACTGGAACCCGAGCGCTCCGACCTGCGCGCGTCGCACGAGGAACGCGAGCACGTCGTGGATCAGCTCAGGGTCGCGGCGGGCGACGGCCGGCTCACCCCCGAGGACCTCGACGAGCGGCTCGGGCTCGCGCTGACGGCGCGCACCCACGGCGAGCTGGCCGTGCTGCTGCGCGACCTGCCGGTCGCCGCCCCGGCGGTGGTCCCGCCCCCGGTCGCCCAGGAGCTCCTGCGGCTGGAGGCCCGCCAGGGCAACGTGGAGCGGACGGGCGCGTGGGTCGTACCGCGCCGCCTGGAGGCCGAGGCGCACAGCGCGAACGTCGTCATCGACCTGACCGAGGCCGTCATCTCGCATCCGCTGCTGGACGTCGCGGTCTCCGTCAGCGCCGCCAACGTCCGCCTCATCGTGCCGGCCGACGTCGAGGTGGACGTGGGCTCGGTCTCGGTACGGCACGGCAACGTGAAACGGCACCGCGTCCGCCGCCCGCCGGGCACCCCGGTCCGGCTGCGGGTCACCGTGAACGGCAGCGTGCGGCACGGCAACCTCGTCGTCCGCGGCCCCCGCCGTACCTTCCTCGAATGGCTGCTGCGCCGCCCCGCCTCCTCCGCGCTCACCACGCGGGACTGAGCCGTCCCCTGAGCCCCTGAATCCTGGGCCGGGACCCCTAACCCCTGGACCCCTAAGATCTGCGCCCGTGGGCCCGAGCCCCGGCGCGGTCAGGCGCTGAGCTCCCGCACGTTGTGCGCCGCCGCCGAGTTCTCGGCCCCGAGCCAGCCGGTGATCAGTTCGAGCTCGGCCAGGGGCAGGTCGGCCACCCGCCCGGACAGCACACCGCTGACCTGCTGGAGGAAGGCCGACAGCGCGGTCAGGTTCTCCGGGACCGCCTCCACGAGGATGCGCCGCCCGTCCAGCGGGTCGCGGGTCCGGCGCACCAGCCCCGCCGTCTCCAGCCGGTTGACCACCGCGGTGATCGCGCCGCCGGAGGTGACGCTCAGCAGCCGCGCCAGCTCCCCGGGCGTCTGGGCGCCGTCCAGCGCCAGCGAGGTGACGCACAGCACGTCCTTCAGCCCCAGGCCGAGCCGGTCGGCCATGGCCTGGTACAGCATGACGCTGCGCAGCGTGCGACGGGCGATCTCCACCAGCAACTCGTGCTCCGACGGTCTGGACATCAGCCTGTTACCTCTCTTGAAGAGGGACGCTAAATGTGAGTAACTCTGATATAGAGACTATTGTCCAGGGTGTGGCGGTTCGTCGCAGCAGGGCGTGCGGCGCCTACTTCTCGTTCTCCCGCTTGAGCTGCTGCTCGAGTTCTTCGAGGAGCCGGCGCTCGTCGCCCGGGAGGTCCGCGTACGGAGTGACCCGTTCCGGGTGCCTCCCGTCGTGGGCCCCGCGCCGCGCGCGCCGTGCCGCCCGGGCCGCCGACTCGGCCGACGCCGCGCGCACCGCGGCGATCAGCTCGGTCGTCGGCCAGGCATAGGCACCGCAGTACATCAGGCCGACGCGGAGGTGGCTCATCAACCGTCGCAGTGCCGCGATCTTCCGGTTCTTCCTACGCATGCGAGCCCTCCGGTCCTGGATCCTGCATGCGAGGGTCGCCGGATCCCCTCTCCGGCCGGTCGAGGGTCGCTGGACCACGGCCCGAGTGGCCCGTCTCACCCGTATCCGGGACGGTCCGCGGCCGGTGCGCCCGGCGGCCACGGTGCCGGGGTCCACCGGGCCGCGAGCGGGCCCCGCCATTGCGCGGCCGGTCGCGGGCGGCGACGCTCCGGTGAACGGATATCGGGTTTGCGTGAACAGTGCGACACGAGCAAGGCCGGTTCGGCGGCAACTTCGGTTTGGCATTGTTTGCCGTCCGCCCCGGTGTTTTAGGGCAGCTCGCAGGCCGGTTCCGGCCACGCTGACCAGTACTGATTCTCAAGTATGATCGGATGATCATCGACTCGTGTGGGGACGGTCCTTGTCAATGATCACTAGCGTAATGCCCGACCGCCTTTATGGTTGATGGCTTTCGGTGATACCTGGCGTCAGCTAATGAGGTGGCAGATGGTGGCGGCGGCCGAATCCGGGCGCGAGTGGTCTTCGAGCGCCCTCCGAGGCGCCGCTGTGCATGGTGTGGCGGTCGTGCGGAGCGGTGCCCAGGGGCAGGGCGTTCGCCCGGTGCGGCCCGGCATCACCACTCGATCACCGAGCTGCGGCGGGGGCTAGTGAGCCTAGGGAGTGATCGTCCTGAAATCAAGGGGTCTCCGTTCTTTCTCGAGTGAGATATGTATGTCCAGACGTCTAGCGGGGGAGTTGTTGCCTAGTCCGGAAATCGAGTTGACAATCCTTGCGTGTTGATCGTTCTCGGGGAACAGCGGCGTCCACCAGCTGGACGAGATCAGGAGACGAACGGAGCATGCATTTTCGGATTCTGGGCCCAATGTGGGTCGCCAATGGAGACGTGGAGATAACCCCTACCGCGCCAAAGGTTCGGCAGGTCCTCGCGTTTCTGCTGGTTCGATGTGGAAAGCTCGTACAAGTGGGGGAGCTGATCGACGAGCTGTGGGGCGAGGAGCCGCCCAACAGCGCGATGACGACCCTCCAGACGTACATATACAAGCTCCGGAAGGACGTGCTGGAGCACTGCGGTTCGGCGGAGCTTCACACGAGGATCTCCGGATACCTGCTCGACGTCCCCGCGGAGCTGGGCGATCTGCTCCGGTTCGAGCGACTCGCCCAGGACGGCCGCACCGCCCTGGAGGAGGGCGACGCGGCGCGCGCCTCGACGCTGCTGTCGGAGGCGCTGACCGTGTGGCGCGGCCCGGCGCTGGCCGACGTCGCCGTCGGCGACATCCTGTCGGCGCACGTGACGCGGCTGGAGGAGGAGCGGCTGCGCGTCCTCGAGCAGCGGATCACGGCGGACCTGGAACTGGGCCGGCACCAGCAGCTCGTGAGCGAGCTCAAGATGCTGGTGTCCGAGCAACCGCTCAACGAGCGCTTCTACGGCCACCTCATGGTGGCCCTGAACCGCTCGGGACGCCGCTACGAGGCGCTCGAGGTCTACCAGGGTCTGCGTCGCATGCTGGTCGACGAGCTCGGCATGGAGCCGTCCGCCTCGATCCAGCGGCTGCACCTGACCCTGCTCAACTCCGAGGCCGTGGAGGAGAAGGCGGCGTCCGCGCCGGTCGTCGCGGGCGGGCCGTCCGGCCGGCTGGTGCCGCCGGCGCAGCTGCCGCCCGACATCCCCGACTTCATCGGCAAGGCGGACCTGCTGGACCGGATTCGGGTGGGGTTGCTCGACTCGGGCCGGGAGGGCACCGCCGGGCGCGCTGTGTGCGTCGCGGGGATGCCCGGCGTGGGCAAGACCACGCTGGCGCTGCGCGCGGGCCACGCCAGCCGCGCGGAGTTCCCCGACGGCCAGCTCTTCGCCGACCTGCGCGGAACGTCCGAGCACCCCGCCGACCCCGGCCAGATCCTGGAGGGGTTCCTGCGGGCGATCGGGGTGCCGGCGCACGAGATGCCCGAGAGCCTGCAGGAGCGCTCCAACCTGTTCCGCACCTGGACGATGGGGCGGCGGATCCTGGTGGTGCTCGACGACGCGTCGTCGGTGCCCCAGGTGGCGCCGCTGCTGCCCGCCTCCCCCGGCAGCTCGGTCCTCATCACCACCCGGTGGGGGTTGTACAGCCTGCCGGGGGTCCGGCACGTCCTGCTGGAGGAGATGGGCCAGGACGACGCCGTCGAGCTGATCGAGTCGGCGAGCGGGCGGGCCTATCTCGGGGCCGAGCGGCGGTTCGCCGAGCGGGCCGCCGAGCTGTGCGGGCGGCTGCCGGTCGCGATGCGCAGCCTCGGCTCCCGGCTGGCCGCCACCCGCAACTGGCCGATCGACACGCTGGTGCAGCGGCTGGAGTCCGGCGCCGGCCGGCTCGACCTGCTGGCCTTCGCCGACCTGGACGTCCGGTCCCGGTACGCCGCCAGCTACCGCCGCCTCGACCAGCAGGACCGCAGCATCTTCCGGCTGGTCAGCCTGCTTCCCGCGGCCGGGTTCACCGCCGAGACCGCCGCCCGGCTCGTGGGCTCCGGGACCGACCTGGTGGAGGCCAAGCTGGTCCGGCTGGCCAGCTGCAATCTGCTGTCGGTCGCCGACGCCAGTGCCGGCGAGATCCGGTACCGGATGCACGAGCTGATCCGTCTCTACGCCCGCGAGTGCCTCGACCAGGACTTCCTGGAGCCGATGCGCGCGCAGGCGCAGGCCGACGGAATCCCGTTCGGCAGGCCGCCGGCCGACTCGCGCCTGGACGCGCTGCGCCCGGTCGACCCGCGTCGCCGTGAACTCGAGGCGGGCGAGCCCGCCCGCGACGAGGGCCCCGACCAGCTGCGCCGCAGGCTGCGACGGCCGGACGAGGCCGACCGCCGGGACCCGCAGCAGCACCGGGTCAACGGGATGGCGGGGCAGGGGGCCGGACAGGGCTGACGCCGCCGAACCCCGCTCACCCCCGCTCTCGGGCTCCGGCTGGATCCGGTTGGTTCTCCATTCCGGATCCAGCGGAGTTCAAGTCCTCCCCGTGACAGTGCTTCCACCGGCACTGAAGGGGAGAAGAAGATGTCGAGATTCACGGTGGACGATGTCCGGCGCATTCTGCGGGCCTGCGCGGGCGAGCCGGACACCATCAGCTTGGACGATGACATCAGCACCGTCAGCTTCGAGGACATGGGATACGACTCGCTGGCGGTCCTGGAAATGGCGGCGCGGATCCAGCAGGAGTTCCTGGTCGCCATTCCGGACGAGACGGTCGCCGAACTGCCGACCCCCGACGCCATCGTCGAATATGTCAACCCCCGCATCGCCGCCGCGTGAGCGCCGGGCCGGGGAGAGGCTCGGCCGGGTCCACGTGATGGTCTACGCGAGCGCTCCCGACGCCGACGCGACGGCCGTCGAGGACGCCTACCACGTCATCAGCCGCGCACTGGACGGCACCCCCGGCCTGCTCGGCAACGTCCTGCTCCGCTCCGTGCGCGACCCGTCCGCCTTCGTGGTGATGAGCGAGTGGCGCGACGCCGAGGCGTTCCGCACCTGGGAGGAGGGCGCCGCGCACCGCGACACGACGGCCCCCCTCCGCCCGCTCCAGAACGGGGCGGGACCCGGCGCGCCGTTCGGGATCTACGAGGTGGTCGCGGCCTACTGACACGCGGGTCCGCGGCGGCCGCGGTCCCGGGCCCGGCCCGGGACCGCGGCCGCCGCGCGTTCCGCGCGGCCCCCCTATTCCGAGCGACCGCGCATTGCGAGCGGTCCGGTCGGCGAGGAGCACGCGAGCCGTTCTCGAGCGCCATTCGGCACGGTGTGCCCGTTCCGATCAAGAAAACTCGGGAGGGCCTCTTCATGGACCGGACGATCAAAAGGCGTGACGCTCTCAAACTGGGGGCGGTGGGGGTCACCGGACTCGTCGTTCCCGGTGGTCTGGGCCTCAACTCGCTGCGGCGCAAGGAGCGCCCGGGAGTGGTTCCGGCGGCGTTCACCGTGCCGCTGCAGATTCCGCGGGCGGCCAGGCCCGTCATGCGCACGCTGACGACCGACTACTACCACCTGACCATTCAAGAGGCGCAGGCCGAGATCCTGCCGGGGGTGCGGACGAAGGTCCTCAGCTACGACGGCCAGTTCCCCGGCCCGACGATCAGGGCCGTCAAGGGGCGCCGGGTCGTCGTCCGGCAGACGAACAAGCTGACCGGTGAGGCCGTGGTGCACCTGCACGGCGGGCACGTCTCGCCGGCCAACGACGGTCACCCGGCGAACGGGATCGTGCCGGGCGGCTACCGGGACTACGAGTACCCGAACGACCAGCCCGCCGCGACGCTCTGGTACCACGACCACGTCCACCACATGGAGTCGGAGAACGTCTTCCGCGGGCTGTCGGGGACGTACCTCATCTCCGACCCGGCGGAGCTGAGGCTGGGGCTGCCGAACGGCGCGTACGACGTGCCGATCATCCTGCGGGACATCCGGTTCGACGACGCGGGCCAGATCGTCTACGAGATGGGCGACTTCAAGTACCGCAACACGGTGCTGGTCAACGGCAGCCCGCAGCCCTACTTCAAGGTGGCGGCGCGCAAGTACCGGCTGCGGCTGGTCAACGCCGCCAACATGCGGTTCTTCAACCTGAGCCTGAGCACCGGCGCCGACCTGACGGTCGTGGCCTCCGACGGCGGCCTGCTGCCGGCGCCGCAGCCGGTCAAGAGCATCGCGCTGTCCCCGGCCGAGCGGGCGGACGTCGTGGTCGACTTCAGCGGCTACGCGCCCGGCACACAGGTCGTCCTCACCAACGCGTTCGGGACGGACGAGGCGTCCCGCAGCATCCTGCGCTTCGACGTGGGCGAGCCGGTCCGCGACCGCAGCCGGGTGCCGGCGACCCTGCGCCGCCGGATGAACCTGGGCGAGCCCGACCAGACCCGGACCGTGTCGTTCGGCTTCAACCCGCAGAACCAGGAGTGGCTCCTGGACGGCAAGACCTTCGACATGAACCGGGTCGACGCCAAGATCAAGCGCGGGGACACCGAGATCTGGCAGATACAGAACCTCGGCGTCAGCCCGCCGGTGCCCCACAACATGCACCTGCACGGCACGCACTTCGAGGTGCTCGACCGCGACGGGCAGCCGGTGGCGCCGCACGAGACCGGCCCGAAGGACACCGTGTTCGTCGCGTCCGGCAGCACCGTGCGGATCAAGGTCCGCTGGGACACCTACCTCGGCCGGTACCTCTACCACTGCCACCTGATCGACCACTCGTCCATGGGAATGATGGCGCAGGCCGAGATCGTCGCCTGATCCGCCGGCGGGCCGCCGCGACCGGCGACCCGCCGCCCGACCCGCGGCTCGACCGCCGCCGCGCCGGGGCACCACCGGCCCGCGAGGGGGGTTCTAGCCCGGCGCGGCACCGTTCGAGCGAACCGGCCACGTCCATGGAGAGGGAAACCAGCATGGCGGGACACACCGACAACGAGATCGTCATCAACGCGCCGATGGACCTGGTCTGGGACATGACCAACGACATCGAGTCCTGGCCCACCCTGTTCAGCGAGTACGCCGCCGCCGAGATCGTGGAGCGCGACGGCGACACGATCCGGTTCCGGCTCTCGATGCACCCCGACGAGAACGGCACGGTCTGGAGCTGGGTGTCGGAGCGGACCCCCGACGCGGAGACGCGCACCGTCCGCTCGCGGCGGGTCGAGACCGGCGTGTTCGAGTACATGAACCTGTTCTGGGAGTACGAGCAGGTCGACGGCGGCGTGAAGATGCGGTGGAAGCAGGACTTCACGATGAAGCCCGGCGCGCCGCTCGACGACGAGGGGATGACGGCGCGCCTCAACCGCAACACCGCCGTGCAGATGGAGCGCATCAAGCGCATCGTGGAGGAGGCGGCCGAGCGCGCCGCGGGCGGCGTGCGCTTCGACCACACCGGCCGGCGGGTGCTGGTCACCGGCGGGACCCGCGGCATCGGCCGGGGCATCGTGCTGGCGTTCGCGCGGGCCGGCGCCTCCGTCGTCACCTGCTACCGCAACGAGGGTCCCGCGGTGGACAGCCTCGTCAAGGCGCTGAGCGAGACGCCGGGCGACCACAAGGTCATCAAGGCCGACGTGGGCGTCGAGGCCGAGATCGAGCGGCTGGTCGAGGCGTGCCGCGAGCACCTCGGCACGATCGACGTCATCGTCAACAACGCCGGCAGCATCAGCCACGTCCCGTTCGACAAGCTGCCCGCCGACGAGTGGCGGCGGGTGCTGGACGTCAACCTGACCGGCACGTTCCTGGTCGTGCAGAAGTCGCTGCCGATCCTGTCCCCGGGCGCCTCGATCATCAACATCGGGTCGAAGGTCGCGACCGTCGGCATCCCGCTGCGCTCGCACTACACCGCGTCCAAGGCGGGCCTGCTCGGGCTGACCCGCTCGCTCTGCAAGGAGCTCGGCCCGAAGGGGTACCGCGTCAACCTGGTCGCGCCCGGCCCGATCGAGACCGAGGAGGAGGTGTCGCCCGAGGTCCGCGCCCGGTACGAGAAGCTCACGGCCGTCGGGCGGCTCGGCGTGACGGCCGACATCGCGGGGCCGGTGCTCTTCCTGGCCAGCGACATGGCCGCGTTCATCACCGGAGAGACGATCAACGTCGACGGAGGGATCTGACATGGCGGACGAGACGCGCATCTTCCGGGTCATGCTGCGGATGAACATCAAGCCCGGGATGGAGCGGGAGTTCGAGGAGACCTGGCACAGCGTCGGCCACGCGATCACCGAGGACCCGGCCAACATCCGCCAGTGGCTGTCCCGCGAGGACGGCGAGGAGGGCGTCTACCACGTCGTCAGCGACTGGGTGGACGAGCCCGGGTTCCGCCTGTTCGAGCGCAGTGACAAGCACCTGGAGCACCGCACCAAGCTCCACCCGTACCGGTCGTCGGCCACGATGGCGACGATGCAGGTGGTCTTCGAGATGACCGGCAAGGCCACGGCGGAGCCGCGGCCGTCCGTCACCGCGGGCTGACACCGGGCGCCGCGCCGCGGGACGCGGGTTCCAGGGGGACACGCCCCGGCGCGGCGCCGCTCGACGCCCCGGCCGGCGGGTGCGAGCGATCCTCGAGCCGGCGATCCGGCCGGGCCCGCGGGGACGGCGAGTCATCACGAGGAGGGGACCATGAGAGATGACCCGGGACGTCGCGAGATGCTGCGCCGAGGCGGCCGGTGGCTGCCCGCCGCGGGCGCGACCGCTTTGCTCGCGCCCGCGCTGACCCCGGACCGCGCGGAGGCGGGCACCACCGGGACGCACCCGCTCACCGGGACGTGGATGACGGAGGTCACGGTCGCGGGCTCGGGGCGGCCGCCGGAGAAGGGGATGTTCTCCTTCGGGCGGGACGGCCTGGTCTCCGGCACCGACGCCTCACGGGTCACGGGCTTCGGCACGTGGAAGGCCACCGGGGCGCGGACCTTCGCCATCGTCTACCGGCACTACGTCGTCTCCAACGACGAGATCGGCGGGATCGTGGTGGTCGAGATGACCGGGACCGTGACGTCGTCGACGGCGTTCACCGAGACCGGGACGGCGAAGTTCGTCGATCCGGGCGGCACGGTGGTGCTCACCCACGAGGCCACCGCCACCGGGACCCGGTTCGGCTTCGGCCCGTGGGAGCTGGGCGGCTGACGGAGCGGACCCGGCGGCGGAGTCCTCCGGGAGGGTCATCAGGACGGGGGCCGGGCGCGCGACGCGCGTCCGGCCTTACGGCTGCCCGGAGACGGGTGCCCCGGCAGGCGTCCGCGCGCCGCGCCGCCGAGCGGCCCTCGATCACACGTCGAGCCCACCGGCGCAGGGTGCCGAGTGTGCGGAGCCCGGCCGGGTCCGCCCTTGGCGAGCCGATCGGAGGAAGCCGTGCTCGAGAACACGCTGACCGTTCTGGGCCTTGCGGGAAGCGGGCTCACCGCGGGCGTGCTGCTGGCGGTGGCCATCAGCGTGGTGCCCGCGATGGCGGCGGTGTCACCGCAGCTCTACGTGCGCTTCCACCAGTTGCTCGGCCGCAACTGGGACCCGACCATGCCGGTGATCGTGCTGGCCTCCGCGCTCACCACCGCGACGCTCGCGGTGGTCGCCGACGGCACCGCCGCCCGGTCGCTGTTCGGCCTGGGGGCCGCGCTGCTGGTCGGCGTCTCCGGTGTCTCGCACCTGCTGAACGTGCCGCTGAACCGGCAGGTCAAGGGGCTGGACCCGGACGCGCCGCTGCCGGCGGAATGGCGCGACCCGCGGGCGGTCTGGCGCCGCTGGCACCTGCTGCGCACCGGGCTCGCGATCGCGGCCCTGCTGGTGAACGCCCTGGCCACCGTGGCCTGACCGGAAACGACCGAGGGAGCGAGCTGATGAGCGGTACGACGGAGAAGGCCCCCGAGAAGGGCACCGAGCAGGGCGCGGAGAAGGGCACGGTGCGCAACCGCGTCATCGGGTTCGTCGGCCTCGGCGTGATGGGGGCCGGGATGGCGGGGCGGCTGGTGGAGACGGGCCGCACCGTCCGCGTCTACAACCGGACGGCGGCCAAGGCGGCGCCGCTCGTCGCGGCGGGCGCGGTCGCCGCGGCCACCGCCGCCGAGGCGGTCCGGGGCGCGGACGCGGTGGTCGTCAGCCTCGCCGACGAGGCCGCGGTCGAGCGGGTGCTGTTCGGGGACGCGCTGAAGGGCCTGGCGCCCGGCACGCCCGTCATCGACACCTCCACCGTCACGCCCGCCTTCGCCCGGCGGGCCGCCCTCCGGCTCGCCGAGGCCGGCGCCCGCCGCGTCGAGGCGTGCGTGCTCGGCAACCCGCTGCAGGCCAGGGCCGGCGAGATGCGGGTGATGGCCGCCGGGGAGCGGGCGGACGTGGAGTCGGTCCGGGACGTGCTGGAGGACCTCGGCCAGGAGCTGCGGTACTTCGGCGGCGCGGGCGCGGCCGCCACCATGAAGCTGGTCCTGAACGTGCTGATCGGCGCCGAGATCGCCGCGCTGGCCGAGGCGGTGGCGCTGGGCGAGAGCGGCGGCCTGGACCGCGCCGACGTGCTGGAGTGCGTGGGCGGCAGCGGCGTCAGCTCCATGGTGATGACGTTCCGCGCGGCCATCATGAGGGAGCGCCGCTACGAGCCCGCCGCGTTCCGCACCAGCCTGATGGCCAAGGACCTGCGGTACGCGATCGACCTGGCGGGCGGCGCGGCGGCCGGGCTGCCGCTGGCCGAGCGGGTCCTGGAGATCGTCGAGCGGGCGGTCGAGGGCGGCGACGGGGACCGGGACCTGGCGGTGCTGGCCGAGCACGCCGGGCGCGGCTGAGCCGCCGGACCGGCCGTGCCGGGGCGGCGCCGCCGCGCGCGGCGCGGTGCGGGCTCACCGCTCGTCCAGCGAGCCTCAAGCGGCCGCGTGTGCGATGAAGGCGAATTGACCGCCTCGGGATTTGGAGGTTTCCATGCCTTACGCCGCGATCACGTACCGAATCAAGCCGGGCAGCGACGACGCCCTGGCGGAACTGTTCGAGAGTTTCCAGCGGGTCGACACCCCGGCCCTGGAGAACGAGTCGGGGGAGAGCGTCGGACGGCTGCTCGGGACCGCGGTGTTCGTCAAGGACGAATTCATGGTCCGAGTGATCCACTACGAGGGCGACTTCGTGGCCATCGCCCGGCACATGGCGCGCCAGTCGGGCGTCCACAACCTTGAGGAGAAGCTGGCGCCCTTCCTCACCCACCGCAAGCCCGCGAGCTCGCCCGAGGAATTCCAGGAGAACTTCCGTAACGCGCTGATGCGCTGCGTCTCACAGCTCTCCGTCGAGACGCATCCGACCGGGAACTGAGACCGGCCGGCTCCAGCGAACAGGAGCCAACATGAGGGAACCCTCAGCAACGATCACAGGACCGCCCGCCGTGTCCGCCGCCGGCCCGCCCGCGCCGGCGGCGGCCCCGCGGGCCGCGGCGGTCCCGCAGTTCGTGGTGCTCGGCCCGCTGGAGATCTACGACGGACTGGGCGTCCGGACGCCGCGTGCGCACAAGCCGAGGGTGTTATTGGCGATCCTCCTGGTGCGCTGCAACACCGTGGTCTCCACGGACACGCTGATCTCCGAGCTCTGGGGGGACCGCCCCCCGCGGACCGCGCTGAAGGCGCTGCGCGTGTACATCACGCAGCTGCGCCAGGTCCTGGCCGGTCTCCGCCCACCCGGTGGGGGACCGGCCATCGTCACCCGTGCGCCCGGCTACCGGCTGGAGATCGACGACTCGGCGTTCGACCTGCCGCAGTTCCGGCGGCTGTGCGAGCTCGGCCGGATCGCCCGGGAGACCGGCGACCTGCGCGAGGCCCTGCTGTACTGCCGGGGCGCCACCGCGCTGTGGCGCGGCCCGGCGCTGGCCGACGTGCGCTCCTCCCCGCTGCTGGAGGGCGTCGCCCTGCGGCTGGAGGAGTCCCGGGTCTCCGCGCTGGAACGGCGCCTGGAACTGGAGATCCGGATCGGCGGAAACGCCGATGTCATTTCCGAGCTCCGTGCCCTCGCCGCCGATCATCCGCTGCGCGAGCGCGTCCATTACCAGTTGATGGTGGCGCTGAGCGAGGCCGGTCGGCGCGGTGACGCACTCCAGGTCTTCCGGGAACTGCGCGGCAACTTCGCCGCAGAACTCGGCGTGGAACCGGGGCGCGATCTCCAACTCCTGCACCAGGCCATTCTCGCAGCCGATGAGCGTGCTCTTCCGCCCTGGGGGGCATGGGACAGGTGATCGCGCTCGGTCGCAATTTTCCGCCGATTGTTCCCGATTTTATCCGTCCCTGAAAGGCTGATCCTCCAAGGCCATTTCAGAGAGCCCCGCGGGGGGCGAGCAGCCGGACGGCAAGGAGGACGGCATGGATTTCGGCCTTAAAGGCAGGCATGCGGTGGTGACGGGGGGCACCCGCGGGATCGGCCGCGCGATCGTCCTGGCCCTGGTCGAGCAGGGGGCCACGGTGACGACCTGTCACCGCACCGAGACGCCCGAGGCGGAGAGCCTGCGGGAGGAGATGGCGGCGGCGTCGGCCGCCGTGCGGATCGTCCGGGCGGACGTCGCGGACGCGGCCGGCGCCCGGCGGCTGCTCGACACCGCGCACGAGGCCCACGGGCCGGTGGACGTCCTCGTCAACAACGCCGGGGTGATCAGTCACCTGCCGCTGGCGGAGATGCCGGAGGAGGAGTGGTCCCGGGTGGTCGGCACCAACCTCACCGGCACCTACCAGGTGATCCGGGCGTCCCTGGACCGGCTGGCCCGGCCGGCCTCCATCGTCAACGTCACCTCCGCGGTCGCCCGGCACGGGATGCCGAACGCCGCGCACTACGTCTCCTCGAAGGCGGGCGTCATCGGGCTGACCCGCGCGCTGTGCAAGGAACTCGGCCGCGACGGCGTCCGCGTCAACGCCATCACCTGCGGCATCGTCGACAACACCGGGCAGAAGAGCCCGCAGGGCGAGGCCGGGAAGCGCCGCTACGCCGAGATGACCTCGCTGGGACGGCTCGGCGAGCCCGCCGAGGTCGCCGACGCGGTGCTCTTCCTGGCCAGCGACGCGGCCCGGTACGTGACCGGCGCCGTGCTCGACGTCGACGGCGGAATCTGACCCGGGGGAGGAGAAGCGATGGTCCGCGCGGTGCTCACGATGCTGGTCCGAGAGGGATGCGAGAGCAGCTTCGAGGAGATCTGGAGGAAGGCCATGAAGGCGCCTCCGCGGGGCAGTCTCGGCCAGGCCATGATGTGCGACGAGAAGCAGCGCCGGCTCTATGTCATCACGGGTGACTGGGAGAGCCGGGACGCGTTAGAGGCGTTCGAGGGAAGCGCCGGGCGGCAGGCCATGTCCGCCGCCTTCGAGCCGCTCCGCGAGTCGGCGAGCAAGCAGGTTCTGGAACTCATCGCCCGGGCCTGAGGGCCGCCGGGCGTCAACGGAGGAAGGCGGCAGCGATGACGGTACGCGTTCTTGTCCGTGCCACCCCGCGTAAGGAGGACCGGGAGAAGTTCGAGGCGGCCTACCGCGAAGTGACCCGGACGGTGCGCGGCACTCCCGGACATCTCAACGACGAACTGCTCCGCGACGGCGACGACTACGTCCTGCTCGCCGAGTGGGAGAGCGAGGAGGTGTTCCGGGCCTGGGAGGACGCGCCCGAGCACCTGCGGATGGCGGCGCCGATGCTCCCGTACTGGGGCGAGAACGGCGTGGAGCGCCGCATCTACGAGGTGAGGGCACGGCTCGACACCGTGTGATCGACACCTGTGATCGACACCGTTCGGCCGGCACCGCGTCGGCCGGGCCCGGAACCCGGGCCGGGGCGTCCCGGCCCGGGTGGCCCGGGTCCGCGCGGACCCGGGCGTCCGAGACAGGAGGGATCGGCATGCCTGCCGTGCGAAACGCGATCGTCGCCGGCGCCGGGATCGGCGGCCTGACGGCCGCCGTCGGGCTGCGCCGGGCGGGCGTCGAGACCATCGTGCTCGAACGCCGCTCGACCCCCGACCGGCTGCTGACCGGCGGGGGGTTCATGCTCTGGCACAACGCGGTGCTCGCCCTGCGCGAGCTCAAGCTGGACGAACCGGTCGCCGGGGCCGGCGTCGAGATCGTTTACCACGAGTTCCGGTCCGATCGGAACCGGCGGCTCGCCCGCTGGGACGTCGCGCCGGAGGCCGCCCGGCACGGCGCGCCGGCCCTCGGGCTGCGGCGGTCGGAGCTCAACGCGCTGCTGATGGACGCGGCGGGCGACCAGGTCCGGCTCGGGGCCCGCTGCGCCGGGTTCACCCAGGACGCGGACGGCGTCACCGTGTTGCTCGACGACGGCACGGAGCTGCGCGCGGACGTCCTCATCGGCGCCGACGGGATCCGCTCCACCGTCCGCGAGGGGCTGCGCAAGGGGCACGACCTGCCGCTGCGGTACGCCGGGTACACCGCCTGGCAGGCGATCACGCGGCTGCGGGGCGAGGACGTCGTGCCCACGGGGACCTTCTTCAACCTGTGGGGGAGGGGCGGGCTCCGTTTCCTCTACATGCGGCTGAACGAGGACGAGGTCTACTGGGACGCCATCACCGCCGACAGCGTCGGGGCCTCGTTCGACATGCTCGCGAAGTCGCGGCGCGAGGTGATGGCGGAGGCGTACCGGGACTGGCCGGATCCCGTCCCCCGCATCGTGGAGTCCACGGCGGAGGAGGCGATCCTGCCGATCGACATCTTCGACCGGCCGCCGGACCGCGCCGGCGGCTGGGGGCGCGGCCGGGTGGTGCTCATCGGCGACGCCGCGCACCCCATGACACTGAACCTGAGCCAGGGCGCGGGCCAGGCGATCGAGGACGCGGTCGCGCTCGTCCGGCTGCTGTCGTCGCACGACTCCGTGCCCGCCGCGGTGGCCGCCCTGGAGGACCTGCGGCTGGAGCGGGTGGCGGGCATGGTGAAGACCGCCTGGACGATCGGCGCGATGGGGCGCTGGCGCAGCGGGCCGCTGTGCGCCGGGCGCGACCTGTTCATGCGCGCGTTCTTCGACTCGGTGGGGCGCAAGCAGAGCTACCGGCAGATGATGGACGTGCGCTTCTGATGGCCGTCGACGTCATGCTCGCGGTGTTCCTGCTTCTGTCTGGCATTCTCGCGGGGGTCCTGTTCACGGTCGAGATGGCGATCGTGCCCGCGGTCGCCGTGCTGCCCGGTGAGCGGTACGTCCAGATCCACCGGCTGCTGGACCGCCGTTTCGACCCGCTCATGCCTCGGGTGAACAAGGTGTCGCTGGCGCTCTGCGCTCTCCTGGTGATCTTCGCGGGCGGCGTGTGGCCGCGAGTCGCCCTCGCCGTCGCCGGACTGTGCGTCGTCGGGGTGGCGGTGGTGTCGGAGGGCTGGAACGTCAAGCTCAACCGGGTCGTCGACCGCTGGGACCCGCAGGCTCCGCCGGACGACTGGCAGGGGCTGCGGGCCCGGTGGGCGGCGGCGAACCGGGTGCGCACGCTGCTCGCGGTCGCCGGGTTCGCGGCGGCCATCGCCGGAGCCGCCCTGGCCTGGGGCTGAGGTCCGGGCCGAGGTCGCGGGCCGGGCCCCGGCCGGCGGAGGCTAGGTGCTCTTCTCCTGAACTTTCCGTACGGATGGTAGCCATGATGATAGTAATCATGTAGACAATGAGCAGAGATTGCCGCACCGGGAGGTAGGGATGTCCAGATACCTGGCGTTTCCAGCAGGTCGAAGGGCCAAATGGGTCGTGCTGGTGGCCTGGGTGGTCATCCTCATGGCCGCGGCGCCCTTCGCGGGCAAGGTGTACGACGCCGTCGACAACGACCGGCTCGGCTACCTGCCCGGAAAGGCGGAGTCCACGGCCGTCCTCGAGGCCCAGGAGAAGTTCCCGGCGGGGCGGGTCAATCCCGCGATCATGGTCTACCGGCGCGAGGGCGGGCTGACCGCGGCCGACAAGCGGCTCGCGGCGGCCGACCAGCGCAAGCTGCTCGCCAAGTACACCCCGAACGCCCGGCCCGAGCAGCCGGTCGTCTCCCAGGACGGCCAGGCGCTGATCTACAGCGTCCCGCTCGTCGCCCCCAGCAACAAGCAGGAGGGCGCCTACATCCTGGACTCGGTCGACCAGATCCGCGACATCCTCGGCACGCCGGGCGGCGGGCTCGACCTCAAGGTCACCGGACCGGCCGGCCGCGACGCCGACCAGTTCCTGATCTTCCGGGACATGGAGACCACGCTGCTGCTGGTCCCGGTCGTCGTCGTCGCGGTCCTGCTGCTGCTGATCTACCGCAGCCCGGTGCTGTTCCTGCTGCCGCTGCTGTCGGTCGCGGTGGCCAACCAGCTCGGCAGCGCGTTCATCTACGGCCTGATCAAGAACACCGATCTCGTCATCAACTCGATGTCGGCGGGTGTGCTGAGCATCCTGATCTACGGCGCGGGGACGGACTACGCGCTCCTGCTGATCGCCAGATACCGGGAGGAACTCGGCCGGCACGAGGATCGGCACGAGGCGATGAAGGAGGCGCTGCGCCGCTCCAGCGGGACGATCATCGCGTCCGGCGCGACGGTCGGCCTCGGGCTGCTGTGCCTCGGCGTCGCCGACCTGAACGCCACCCGGGCGCTCGCCCCCGTCGGCATCCTGGCGGTCGTGTCCGCCGTGTTCGCCATGCTGACCCTGCTGCCCGCGCTGCTGGTCATCTTCGGCCGCTGGGTGTTCTGGCCGAAGGTCCCGCACCTCGGCGACGAGACCAGGCACCTGGCGATCTGGCACCGTGTGGCCGGTCTGGTCTCGACCCGCCCGCGCCTGATCTGGACGGTCACCACCGGTGTGCTTGCGCTCGGCCTGCTCGGCCTCACCGCCTTCAACGTCCCGCAGCAGACCTACTTCACCAAGACGCCCGACTCCGAGCGGGGCCAGACGCTGATCTCGGCGCACTTCCCGGCCGGGGACAGCAACCCGGCCACGGTGATCGCGAACGCGGCCCAGGCCGAGCCGGTCCGGGCCGCGGCGCTCGCGTCCGGCGCGGGCCAGGTCCAGGAGGTCGGCCGCGTCGGCGGCAAGGTCCAGTACACCGCCACGCTGAAGGCCGAGCCGCGCTCGGCCGCCGAGCGCGGGGTGGTCGAGAAACTGCGCGCCGGCGTGCACGCCGTGCCCGGCGCCGACGCCAAGGTCGGCGGCCCGGCGGCGATCGGGCTCGACCAGCGCGACACCAACGTACGGGACTCCTGGCTGGTGATCCCGCTGGTCCTGGTCGTCATCCTGCTGGTGCTGTTCTGGCTCCTGCGCGCGGTGACCCTGTCGCTCATGCTCATCGCGACGGTGGCCCTGTCGTTCGGTGCCACGCTCGGCATCTCCACGCTCGCGTTCGAGTACGGGTTCGACTGGGCGGGCCAGGATCCGCAGCTCCCGCTGCTCGCCTTCGTCTTCCTCGTGGCGCTCGGGGTCGACTACAACATCTTCCTCATGAGCCGTGTCCGCGAGGAGAGCGCCAGGCACGGCACGCACGAGGGCACGCTCACCGCGCTGGTCAGCACCGGCGGCGTGATCACCTCGGCCGGCGTGGTGCTGGCCGCCACGTTCAGCGTGCTGGTGACGCTGCCCGTCGTCGGCTTCGCCGAACAGGGCCTCGTGATCGCGGCGGGCGTGCTGATCGACACCTTCATCGTCCGCTCGCTGCTGGTCCCGGCGCTCACCTACGACTTCGGTGACCGGGTCTGGTGGCCGAGCGGACTGGCCCGAGGCATCCAGAGGACACCGGCGGGCCGGAGGACGCTGCAGCCGGAGAAAAGGGCGTGAGACGACCATGACCGATGCGACCGCCGCCTTCCACGGCGAACCGGGCGACACCTCCACCTTGCTCGGCCAGTCCGCCGAGCGGTACCTCGACCGGGCGGCCGGCTCGCTGGCCGCGGTGAAGGCCGAGATCCTGCGCAGGCTCGCGCCCGCCCCCGGGCGGCGCGTGCTGGACGTGGGCTGCGGGAACGGCACCGACGTGCTGGAGATCGCCCGGCACGTCGGCCCCACCGGGGCGGCGGTCGGCGTCGACGTGAACGAGGAGGCGGTCGCGGGCGCCATCGCGCGGAGCCTGGCGGCGGGCGCGGCCGCCTCGTTCCAGGTGGCCTCCGCGCACGCGCTGCCCTTCCCGGACGCCTCGTTCGACGTGTGCCGGTCCGAGCGGATGGTGCAGCACCTGGCGGACCCCGCCGGGGCCGTCCGGGAGATGCTGCGGGTCACCCGGCCCGGCGGACGCGTGCTGGTCGCCGATCCCGACCACGGCATGTGGGCGCCGGACCTGACCGACATCGAGGCCGCGCGCACCGTCCTGACCTGGTGGTTCGACCACATCCGCAACCCGTGGATCGGGCGCCGGCTGCACGGGCTGCTCGGCGCCGCCGGGCTGTGCGACGTCGAGGTCACCGTCATGCCGGTGGTCCTGCGGGGAGTCGCGGCGGCGGACGGGCTCACCGGGCTGGTCGGCGCGCTGCGCCGCGCCGGCGAGCTCGGCGTGATCCCGGCGGACCGCGCCCGCGCCATGCGCGAGGAGGCCGCCCTGCGCGACACGCAGGGCGGGTTCCAGATGTACGGCGCGATGGTGCTGGCCGAGGGGCGGCGGTCCGAATGACGGCCGCCGCCCGCGAGGCGGGCCGATACGCCGACTGCGTCGACGACGCGCTGGACCGCCTCTGGGAGGTCGGGTTCGAGTTCGGTCCCGACTTCGCGGTGCACGCGCCGATGGTCGCCGAGACGATGGCGACCCTCGGCCTGCACGACGACGTCCCCCGGTGGATCGAGGTCAACCGGAAGCAGCGCGGCCACCACGTGCCGCCCGCCGCGGGCGAGCCGCTGCCCGACGACCCGGCGCGGGCACGCCTGGCGGCGCTCGGCGACTACCGCCGGGTCGCCGACTGGGTCGGGTACTTCGAACGGCGGCTCGCCGAGCGGCCCTGGCGCGAGGTGCTGGTGGAGTGGTGGCCCGTCCTCATGGAGGGCGCGCTGTCGGCGTTCACCCACGGCCTGATCCGGACCGCGCACGCCGTCCGCGCGCTGCGCACCGTCCCGGAGCCCAGCGCGCTCCAGCTCAACGAGCTGGCCCGCGGGCTGGCGTACTGGGCGGGGCGCTACACCGTCCTGCCGCGGCGGCTGCGCGCCGAGGGACCGCGGGTGGAGTCGGCGGCGGACATCCCCGCCGCGCTCAGCGAGCTGACCGCGCTGCACGCCGGACGGTACGCCGAGACGGCGCCCTACCCACCGATCCCGCTGGTGCACACCGTCACCGCGCCCGCCGCGCTGCGGCTGGTGCTGCCGGTCCTGCCGGCCGAGCTCCAGCTGAGCTCCTACGCCGCCGTCGTCACGGTCGCCGAGGCCGTCTGGAAGGCGTTCCCCGTGACGCCGGGCACCGGCCCGGCGGCGGCGGAGGGGTACCTCCCGCCGGCCGGCGAGCTGCTCGTCGCGCGGTCGGTGGAGCTGGGGGAGGAGCACGCCATCAAGCTCACCGAGGCGTGCCTGCGCGAGGACGCGTTGCGGCCCGACGACCGCTACCGCGCCGCCGCGCACACGCTGATCGCGAATTTCACCGTCTGAGGGGGGACGACCGCCATGGCCGCCGACTACGACATGACGATCATGCAGGTCACGCACAACGCGCTCCGCCGCGACCTGCGCCATCTGGGGGACGCCGCCGAACGGCTGGACCCGGGCGACGCCCGCGGCCGGGCCGCGGTGGGGCTCGGCTGGACCACGCTCAAGGCCATGCTGACCAGCCACCACGAGGGCGAGGACAAGCACATGTGGCCGCGGATGCGGGCCGGGCTGGGCGGCGACCCGGACGGTCTCGCGGTCCTCGCGGCGATGGAGGCCGAGCACGGCCGGATCGACCCGCTGATCGCCGCCGTGGACACGGCTCTCGCCAAGGGCGACGCCGGGGCGATGGCCGCGGCGGCGGTCGCGTTCGGCGACGAGGTCGCCGCCCATCTCCGGCACGAGGAACGGGAGGCGCTGCCGCTGGTGCGGGTCGCGATGTCCGCGGCGGCCTGGGACAAGGTCATGGTCGACATGCGCGGCAACGGGCTGGCGGCGCTGAAGTCGGCGCCGGAGTTCTTCCCCTGGCTGATCGGCGAGGCGGATCCGGCGGACCGGGCCGCGGTGCTGACCCGCGTCCCGCCGCCGCTGCGGCTGCTGTACGCCAAGGTGTGGCTGCCCCGCTACGCGAGGCAGCCACGCTGGCACGGCGGTCGCTGACCGCCGCCGTCACCGACCGGCGGCGGGCGGTCCCGGCGGGCGGCCGCCGGGGCCGCCCGGCCCGGGGATGACGCCGAGCTGCTGCATCATCCCGAGGTCGTCGCGGACCGCCCAGTGCTCGGCGATCCGCTCTCCCTCGAACCGGACCATGTGCAGCTGCCGCACCTGGACCTGCTTGCCGGTGCCCGGCAGCCCCGACCCGGGCAGCGGGCCCTTGTGGGTCCCCTTCATCACCATCCGGAAGGCGACGATGTCCCCCTCGGCGATGACCTCCTCGATGTCGTAGTCGAGGTCGGGAAAGGCGGCGCGAGCCTGCTCGCGCACCGCCAGCACCCGGGCCGGCCCGCGCTGCGGGGCGCCGCTGTGGTCGTCATAGTCGGCGGTGTACAGCGACTGCGCGACCTCGGGATCGACCTTTCCCCGGAGAATGTCCAGGGATTTTACAAGGATTTCCTTGTTGCGTTCTTCTTTGCTTTTCTCGGCCATGCGGAATCCTTCCACCGCTCCGGGGAATTTGTCAGTCAATTTGAGGCTAGCCAGCGCGCATATTGCTGTCAAGGTCGATTTTCGGACCAACTTTCCGGTGCTTAGTCTCCGTTTTATCCGGCCACGCGACACTGACTGGGGCGCCCCGGAGGGCCCCCGGAGCGTCGGAGGGAGCCGAAGATGGCCACGTGGACCGCGGCCGACATACCTGATCTGTCGGGAAAGACGGCGATCGTCACCGGTGCGAACAAGAACCTGGGCTTCCACACGGCCCTGGAGCTCGCCCGCCACGGCGCGGACGTCACCCTGGCCTGCCGTAACCGGGAACGCGGCAACGCCGCGCTGGAGGGGATACGGCGCGCGGCGCCGGACGCCGAGGTCTCCCTCGCCGTGCTGGACCTGGCCGACCTCGCCTCGGTCGAGCGATTCGCCGGCGAGTACGGAGCGGCCCGTCCCGGCCTGGACATCCTGGTCAACAACGCCGGCATCCTCGGCATCCCGAGGGTGCTCACCGCCGATGGTTTCGAGACCCAGTTCGGCGTCAACTACCTCGGCCATTTCGCACTGACCGGCCGGTTGCTGCCGCTGCTGCTCAACCGTCCCGGTGCCCGGGTCGTCAGCCTGAGCACCTGGATCGTCAACAGGATGGGCACCATCGACTTCGACAATCTGCAGGGCGAGCGGGCCTACGACAAGTTCAACGCCTACAACCAGGCGAAACTGGCCAATCTCGTGTTCTCCCGGGAACTGTCGCGCCGCTATTCGGGGCGCGGGCTGTCGGGGGTGTCGGCGCACCCCGGCTTCGCGGTCAGCGACCTGCAGTACACCGGCCCGCGGATGGAGGGCAGCCGGTTCCAGGAGCTGTTCTTCAAGATCCCCACGCTGCTGTTCGCCAAGCCGACGGCGACCGGGGCGCTGCCGACGCTGTACGCGGCGACCGCCCCGGACGTGATCCCGGGGGCCTGCTACGGGCCGACCGGCCCGGCCCAGATCCGCGGGCGCACCGGGAAGGTCTCCACCCCCGTGAAGATCCACGACCCCGAGCTGGCCCTGCGGCTGTGGGACGTCTCGGAGCGGCTCACCGGGGTGTCCTACGCCGAGACCGCCCTGTCCGAGACGAAGGGATCCTGACCATGGAACTGGTGCCGGTGCTGCCCCAGGTGCAGACCTTCCACGGCCGGGTCGCCCTCGTGACGGGCGCGAGCAGCGGGATCGGCGCGGCGACCGCCTGGACGCTGGCGGCCCGCGGCGCCGCGATCGCGGTGAACTACCACCGCGGCGAGGCGGCCGCCAAGGAGATGGTCGAGTCGATCAAGGCGGCGGGCGGCCGCGCGCTGGCCGTCCAGGCCGACGTGACCGACGCCGAGCAGGTGCGGGCGATGGTCGAGCGGACCCGGGCCGAGCTCGGGCCCATCGACGTGCTGGTGCTCAACGCGACCGGGCTGTACGCCGAGGACGTCAGGTTCGCCCCGTTCGCGGCCACCCCGATCGAGGTGGTCGAGCGGACCGTCCAGCGGCAGCTGCACGCGCTGCTCGCCCCGGTCGACGCCGTGCTGCCCGAGATGCTGGAGCGGGGCCGCGGGTCGATCGTAGCGGTCGGCGCGGCGCTGTCGCGCACCCCGGCGGCGGGGTTCCTGCCGCTCTCGATGGCCAAGGCGGGGGTGGAGGCGGCGGTCAAGACCCTCGCCCAGGAGGTCGGCCAGCACGGCGTCCGCGTCAACGGGGTGGCCCCCGGCCTGATCCTCACCCGGGTCGCCGACGGGCTGCCCGAGCCCGCGCTGCGCGCCAACGCCCAGCGCGCCGCGATCCGCCGCAACGGCGTCCCCGAGGACGTCGCCGAGGTCATCGCCTTCCTCGCGGCGGACTCCTCCGAGTACATGACCGGCGCCTATCTCATGGTCGACGGCGGGACCGCGCTGGTGTGAGGGGCCCGCGCGCCGGGCCGCCTCGTTCGTCCTTCAACCGCGACGGGAGAAGAGGGCTGATGTTAGACAAGGCAACCAACTGCGATGTGCTGATCATCGGATCGGGGATGGCGGGCTCGATGCTCGGCGCGATCCTGGCCAGGGGCGGTGCGAAGGTCGTCCTGGTCGACGGCGTGACGCACCCGCGCTTCGCCGTGGGAGAGTCGACGATCCCGCACTTCCTCGTCCGGCTGCAGATGCTCGCCGCCCGGTACAAGGTGCCGGAGATCACTACGCTGGAGAGCATCGACCGGGTGGACAAGGAGATCGGCACCACGTTCGGGATCAAGCGGCACTTCGCGTTCGTGTCGCACCGCGAGGGCGAGGAGCCCGACCCGCGCGAGACGATCCTGGCGGGCGTGCCGAAGGCGCTGTACAAGGCGACGCACATCTTCCGCCAGGACAGCGACTCCTACATGTTCCACGTCGCGATCAAGTACGGCTGCGTCCCGCGGCAGAACTGGCGGGTGGCCGACATCGACCTCCGCGATGACGGCGTGACGGTGACGGGCCAGAACGGCGAGGTCATCGAGGCCCGGTACGTGGTGGACGGCAGCGGCTTCCGCTCGCCGATCGCCGACAAGCTGGACCTGCGCGACGACCCCTGCCGGTTCAAGACCAGCACCCGGTCGCTGTTCACGCACATGGTCGACGTCCCGCCCTTCGACCACATGGTGGACTGGCCGAAGGAGCAGCGCCCGCCGCTGCGCTGGCACGACGGGACGCTGCACCACACCTTCGACCGCGGCTTCTTCTGGATCATCCCGTTCGACAACCGCAAGAAGTCGACGAACCCGCTGTGCAGCGTGGGCCTCGTCCTCGACACGCGCGTGCATCCGAAGCCGGCCGACATGACGCCCGAGGAGGAGTTCTTCTCCTTCGTCGACAAGTTCCCCGCCGTCAAGCGGCACTTCCGCGGGGCGCGCCGCGTCCGGGAGTGGGTGTCGACCGGACGGGTGCAGTACTCGTCGAAGAAGACGGTGGGCCGCCGCTGGTGCCTGATGTCGCACGCGGCGGGCTTCATCGACCCGCTGTTCTCCCGCGGCATGTCCAACACGGTCGAGGTCATCGACGCGGTCGCGTGGCGGATCCTGGAGTCCCTGAAGGACGACGACTTCTCCGAGGAGCGCTACGAGTACGTCGAGCGGCTGCAGCAGGGTCTGCTGTCCTACAACGACGACCTGTGCAACACCTCGCTCCTGGCGTTCCCGCACTTCAAGCTGTGGGACGCGATCTTCAGGGTCTGGGGCTTCAGCTCCAACTACGGGGCGATGCGGCTCAGCCGGGCGCAGCTCCACTACAACCTCAACGGCGACGACCAGGTCTACCGTGACCTGGAGAAGGCCCCCAACACCGGGTTCTGGTGGCCGGACGAGCCGGAGACCAAGGCCATGTGGGACGCGATGGTGGAGACGGTCGAGAAGTTCGAGGTGGGCGAGGTGTCGGCGGACGACGCCGCCGAGCGGATCCTGCGCATGGTCCTGGACTCCGACCTGCCGCCCGCCGCGTTCGGCTACAAGGACCCCTCGAACCACAACCTGCACCCGACCACGATGGACCTCGCCCGGTTCATGACCTGGGCGATCAAGGACGGCCCGCCGGCGGCGCGGGAGCTCGCGGCCGGCACGGTCGAGGCCATGGGGCGCGCCGCGCTGCGCCGCAAGAAGATCGGCTGACCGGGCGCGGACCTCCGAGAGGGCGAGGACATGACGCACACCCCAGGCAAGGTCGTCACGCGTGACGACGTCGAGCCGGTCCGCTGGATGGGCGAGGAGGGACGGTTCCTGCTGCGCGGCGAGGACACCGGCGGCCTCTACAGCTTCTTCGAGGTGACCACGTCCCCCGGCGGCGGGCCGCCGCTGCACATCCACGAGGCCGAGGACGAGGCGTTCTACGTCATCGAGGGCCGCTACTCGATCGTCCTCGGCGACGAGGAACACGACGCGCCCGCGGGCCGGCTGGTGTACGGGCCGCGCGGCGTGCCGCACAAGTTCCGCAACGTCTCGGACGGCCCGAGCAAGCTGCTGGTGGTCGCCACGCCGGGCGGTGTGGAGGGCTTCTTCGAGGGGCTGAGCGACCTCATGGCCAAGGGCGTGCCGCCCTCGCCGCCCGACATGATCGAGCTGGCGGCGCGCTACCACGTCGAGGGACTGGAGCAGGTGGGCCCGCCGCCGGGCGTGCGGCCGGGCACGCGGCCGTGACCGGCCCGGGGGCGGGCACCGAGGCGAACAAGGCGCTGGCCCGGCGGTGGCTGCAGGAGGGCTGGGGCGGCGGCGACCTCGACCTGGCCGGGGAGGTGTTCGCGCCCGGGTTCACGCTGCGCGGGCGGCGCGTCGGCCCCGACGGGCCGCGGCGCAGCGTGAGCGGCGTCCGCGCGGCGTTCGCGGGTCTCGCCATCACCGTGGACCTCCAGGTCGCCGAGGGCGACCTGGTCGTCACGCACTTCACCGCCACCGGCCGGCACGTGGGCGAGTACCGGGGCATCGCGCCCACGGGCCGCACCGTGACCGCCTCCGGCATCCAGATCTGGACGGTCCACAACGGCCGCGCCATAGCCGACGTCAACGTCTTCGACGAATGGGGAATGGTCGAACAACTGCGCGCCTGACCGCCCCGAACGAAAAGGATCCGGTTCCGCCACAGTGGCGGAACCGGATCCTTTTCGTAGGCTCTTAAGCCCGCTTATGGCCAAGGACGACCGTATGACCGTCGTAGTCCTGGAGGAGGACCGCTTCGACGTCGGTGAAGCCCGCTTCGCGCATCCAGCCGATGCACTCGGACGCCTTGTAGCCCGAGCCGCCGACGCTGAGCGTCATGGCCAGGCTCAGCATCAACGGGTTCAGCCGGTTCCGGTCCTCGTCGATCATCAGGTCGTGGACCATGAAGACGCCGCCGGGCCGCACCGCGTCGTAGGCCTTGCCGATGACGGTCTTGCGCTGCTCGGCCGTCCAGTTGTGCAGCGCGTGCCCGCACAGCAGCGCGTCGCCCTCCGGCAGCGGGTCCTGGAACCAGTCGCCGCCCTGGTAGGCCGCCCGGTCGTGGACGCCGAGGCGCTCCATGTGCTCGTGGAACAGCGGCTCGATCGGCGGCATGTCGAAGACGGTCGCGGTGAGGTGCGGGTGGGCCTGCAGCAGGATCCCGGCGGTGTTGCCGCGGGCGCCGCCGAGGTCGACCAGCCGCGTCCAGCGGCTCCAGTCGATCCGCCGCGAGATCTCCCAGGCGATCTCGCTGCTCAGCGAGTCCTGCGCCTCCATGAACATGCGCTGCAGGTCGGCGCTGGCGTAGGTGTGCTCGAAGAACTCCGTGCCCTCCTTGCCCGGCGCGGCCTCCGGCTGCGGGCGCTCGGGGGGCTGGGGGGCCTGCGGCCGTCCGGTGCGCAGGACCTCGTCCAGCCCGTCCCAGGTGGGGCGCATGAAGTTGTCGACGAACGTGAGGTAGTGGCCCATGTAGTAGCGCTTGCCCGGCACCAGGTAGAAGTCGGCCTCGGCGCTGTTGGAGTAGCGGCCGCCGTCCCGTTCGAGCAGTTCCAGCGCGACGAGGGCGTCGAGGAAGTCGTGGAGCGCGGTCGGCTGGAGCGTCAGCGCCTCGGCGAGCTGCTCCAGCGACGCCGGGCCGGTCGAGAGCTTCTCGAACACGCCCAGCTGGCTCGCGGTCATGATCAGCTTGGTCTGCCAGAAGGCTGTGCTTAACGCGTAGACCTTCGCGGGCGGGAAGGGCGGTGCCTGGGTGGGGGTCGTCATCGTGGGTCTCCTCGTCTGCTCGGACCCGGCCGGGCCCGTCCGGGACGGGTCGCGGCCGGCTACTCGTGCCAGGCGGACCACCACTGCAGTTCGGTGTTGAGAGAGCGGTAGCCGCCGGCGAAGAACACCAGGGGCTCGGCGTGGTCGTCGGGGGCCGTCTCCAGTGCCGCGACGCGGCCGATGACGACGTCGTGGTCGCCCGCCGGGACCGCGCGCGGCTCGACGCACTCGAACACGGCGAGCGCGCTCGGCAGCATCGGCACGCCGGTGCGGCCGTGCCGCGGCTCCAGCGTGTCGAAGCGGTCGAGGCCGCGGCCGGCGAACCGCCAGCACAGCGCGAGCTGCCCCTCCCGCAGGATGTTCACGGCGAACGCGCCGGCCTTGGTGAACACCGGGTGCAGGGAGGACGACCGGGCGACGCAGAACAGCACCAGGGGCGGGTCCAGCGACACCGATGTGAAGGAGTTGACCGTCATCCCGACGGGGATCCCGCCGGGACCCGCCGCCGTCACGACGGCCACGCCGGTGGCGAATCTGCCGAACGCCGCGCGGAGCCGGCGTGGTTCCAGGCCGTCCACCGTCCGCGGGTCAGGGGTTCGCATGGTCCTCCCGTTCCCGGTTCGTCGATATCCGGGTGCGTCCGCGTCAGTGTCCGGCGCCCGGCTCGAGGACGGCTTGGGCCGCGCCGCGCCGCCGCGGGCGCCTTCGAGCGGCCGAGTCCAGCGCTTCTGCATCGCCGGTCAAGCGGGCGGCCGCACCGTGGGTCCGGTGATCCCGCCACGGGTCTGTCTGGTTAAGGAGCCGTTTCGTGTCCACAGCGCGAGCTCAGAAGGTCACTGCCGCGGATGTCACCCCTAACCGCCGCCGCGGTGGGGACATCCGCGTACTGCTGAGCCCCAAGACCGTCAAGTCCACCTCCGGCTTCATGGGAGAGCTGACGCTCGAGCCCGGTGAGTTCGTCTCCGAGCACCGGCACCCGTACTCGGAGGAGTTCCTCTACGTCGTGCGGGGCTCGCTGCTCATGAGGGTCGAGGAGGAGACCGTCCGGCTCGGGCCGGGCGACTCGCTCATGGTGCCCATCAACGACCGGCACCGGCTGGAGAACGACGGCGCCGAGCGGGCGTTCGTCATCTTCCACCTGAGCCCGCTGGCGCCGCGGCCCGACCTCGGCCACGTCGACACCGAGCCGCTGCCGCACCCCGACGAGATCGCACCGAAGGTCGGCTGACCATGAGCGAGGAACGCAGGGTCGTCATCACCGGGATCGGTGTCGTGGCCCCCGGCGGCATCGGCACCAAGAACTTCTGGGGCATGCTCACCGCCGGCCGGACGGCGACGCGCACCATCTCCCTGTTCGACCCGACCGGGTTCCGGTCGCGGGTGGCCGCCGAGTGCGACTTCGACCCCGCGGCGCACGGGCTCACGCCCCAGGAGATCCGCCGGATGGACCGCGCCGCGCAGCTCGGCTCGGTGGCCGCCGACGAGGCGATCGCCGACAGCGGGCTGGAGCGCGGCGCGCTGCGGCCGGACCGGATCGGGGTCAGCCTCGGCAGCGCGGTCGGCTGCACGATGGGCCTGGAGCAGGAGTACATCGTCCTCAGCGACGGCGGCCGGATGTGGGAGGTCGACCACGAGTACGGCGTCCCCCAGCTGTACGGCTACATGGTGCCGAGCACGCTGGCCGTGGAGGTGGCCTGGCGGGCCGCCGCCGAGGGGCCGGTGTCGCTGATCTCCACCGGCTGCACCTCCGGGCTGGACGCCGTCGCGCACGGCGCGCAGCTCATCCGCGAGGGCAGCGCCGACATCATGATCGCCGGTGCCACCGACGCGCCGATCTCGCCGATCACCTCCGGCTGCTTCGACGCGATCAAGGCGACGACGCCGAACAACGCCGACGCCGAGCACGCCTCGCGGCCGTTCGACCGCGACCGGGACGGGTTCGTCCTCGGCGAGGGCTCGGCGGTGTTCGTGCTGGAGGAGCTGTCGGCGGCGCGGGCCCGCGGCGCGCACGTCTACGCCGAGGTCGCCGGGTTCGCCAGCCGGAGCAACGCCTTCCACATGACCGGCCTCAAGCCGGACGGCCGTGAGATGGCCGAGGCCATCAGGGTCGCGATGGAACGGGCCGGGCTGAACCCCGAGGACATCGACTACATCAACGCCCACGGGTCGGGCACCAAGCAGAACGACCGGCACGAGACGGCGGCGTTCAAGCGCAGCCTCGGGCGGCGCGCCTACGAGGTGCCGGTCAGCTCGATCAAGTCGATGATCGGGCATTCGCTGGGCGCGATCGGCTCCATCGAGGTGGCCGCGAGCGCGCTCGCGATCGAGCACAACGTGGTGCCGCCGACGGCGAACCTGCGCACCCCCGACCCCGAGTGCGACCTGGACTACGTGCCGATCACGGCGCGCGACCACCGCACCGACGTCGTGCTCAGCGTCGGCAGCGGCTTCGGCGGGTTCCAGACCGCCATGCTGCTGGCCCGGCCCGGGGAGGCCGCGTGAGCGGGCCCGTCGTCACCGGCCTCGGCGCCGTCACGCCGCTCGGTCTCGGCGCCGAGGAGCACTGGCGGGCGACGCTGGCGGGCCGGCGCGGGCTCGGGCCGATCACCCGGTTCGACTCCTCGTCCTACCCGGTGCGGCTGGCGGGCGAGGTCCGCGGCTTCACGGCGGCCGAGCACGTGCCGAGCCGCGTCATCCCGCAGACCGACCACTGGACCCACATGGGCCTCGCGGCGGCGCAGCTCGCGCTGTCGGACGCCGAGGTGGACCCGGCGGAGCTGAACGAGTACGAGATGGCGGTGGTCACCGCCGCCTCGTCGGGCGGCACCGAGTTCGGCCAGCGGGAGATGGTGAACCTGTGGGGCCGCGGGCCGGGCTTCGTCGGCGCCTACCAGTCGATCGCCTGGTTCTACGCGGCGACCACCGGGCAGATCTCCATCCGGCACGGCATGCGCGGCCCCTGCGGCGTCATCGCGACCGAGCAGGCGGGCGGGCTGGACGCGCTGGCGCACGCCCGGCGGCTGCTGCGCGACGGCACGCGGGTCGCGGTGAGCGGCGGCGCCGACGCCTCGCTCTGCCCGTACGGGCTGGTCGCCCAGCTCAGCTCGGGCCGGCTCAGCGTCAGCCCCGACCCCGAGCGGGCCTACGTCCCGTTCGACCCGGAGGCCGCCGGTTACGTGCCGGGGGAGGGCGGCGCGCTGCTGATCGTCGAGGACGCCGGGCACGCCGCGCGCCGCGGCGCCCCGCGGATCTACGGCGAGATCGCCGGGTACGGGGTCACCTTCGACCCGCCGCCCGGCTCGGACCGTCCGCCGGCGCTGCGCCGGGCGATCGAGAACGCGCTCGCCGACGCCGGTGTCGCGCCGGGTGACGTGGACGTCGTGTTCGCCGACGCGATGGGCGTGCCGGAGCTCGACCGGGTCGAGGTGGAGGCGCTCACGGCGGTGTTCGGGCCGCGCGGCGTGCCGGTGACCGCGCCGAAGACCATGACCGGTCGGCTGTACGCGGGCGGGGCGTCGCTGGACACCGTGACGGCGCTGCTGGCGGTCAGGGACTCGGTGATCCCTCCGACGGTGGCCGTGCGGACCGCGCCGGACGGGCTCGACCTCGTCCTGGACGCCCCGCGCGAGGCGCCGGTGCGGTGCGCGCTGGTCGTCGCCCGCGGCTACGGGGGGTTCAACTCGGCATTGGTGGTCCGCGCGATCGCCTGAGGAAGCGGAAAACCGGAGGAGAGCGATGTCCGAGGTCCTGATGCTGGTCGCCCTGATGGGCAACGCGGTCGCGGTGGGAGTGTTCTGCGCGACCGTCCTCGGCGGCGTCCCCCTGCTGCTCGCGCTGCCCGGTGAGCAGTACGTGCACGCCCACGGGTTCCTGGCGACCCGGTACGACCCGTTCATGCCGATCACCATCCTGGTGACCGCCCTGTCGGACCTGGCGCTGGTGGCGGCCGGCCCCGGCGCCGGGATCCGGGTGCTGGGCGGCGCCGCCGGGCTCGCCATGGTGTCGGTGATCACGGTGTCGATCACCAAGAACGTGCCGATCAACCACTGGGTGGCGGCGCAGGACCCGGCGTCGCTGCCGGCGGACTGGCCGGAGCGGCGCAGCAGGTGGCGCCGGTGGAACGCGATCCGCTCGGCGCTGGCGTGCTCGGCGCTGGCGGTCAACCTGGCCGCCGCGATGGTCCTGGTCGTCTGACCCGGGCGGGCCGGCTCCCCTTGATTCGGCCCGCCCGATATTACATAAATTAACGTCCAGCATCACCATCATCGATGGCGGTGCTGGACGTTTTCGCTGTCCGGCCGGTCTCGACACGTCTTTGACGGATGGTCATCTGGTAATTGAATCACCGGGTTCGTATACTCGTGGAAGAGTATCCGTTGGCGGGGAGTTCAATGGCCAAGCGAAAAGTCTCCAATCCGCTCGCGTTGGCGGTGCTCGCCGCGCTCTTCGAGCGGTCGATGCACCCGTACGAACTGGCCGCGATGCTCAAGGCGCGCGGTAAGGAACAAAGCGTCCGGATGAACTATGGATCGCTCTACACGGTCGTGGACGCCCTTTCTCGCGCCGGGTTCATCGAGCCCGTCGACACCTTCCGCGAAGGCCGCCGCCCCGAGCGCACCGTGTACGCGCTGACCGTGTCCGGGCGCGCGGAGCTCAAGGAGTGGCTCAGCGAGATCCTGCGCACGCCGGCCAAGGAGTACCCGGAGTTCGAGTCGGGTCTGTCCCTGATGCCGGTGCTGCTCCCCGAGGAGGTCGTCGGGCTGCTGGAGGAGCGGGTGAAGGCGCTGGACGTCCGGATCGCCGAGGTGCGGGCGTTCATGGAGCAGATGCGCGAGACCGGCCTGCGGCGGCTGTTCATCATCGAGACCGAGTACCACGAGGCGCTGCTGCGCGCCGAGCACTGCTGGGTGCGCGGGCTCATCGCGGAGTTCGAGGGGGGTTCCTACGAGGACCTCGAAGCATGGCGGCGATGGCACGCCAGTGTGATCGCCGAGCGCGGGTTCGCCGAAGAAGAGGAGAGCATGCTCTGAATAGGCGGGGCCCGGCGGGTGGTGGTGCACCCGCCGGGGCCCCGATCCCTTGATCGATGCCGGACGGCGGCGATCGGAGAACGGTGGTGCTCCCTTTTTCCAGCGTATGCCCGATCGCCTCTCATGAGCACGATCCAAGGACACATGACATCCGTGGGAGTGCGCTGATGACCACTGAGAGCCTCGCCATCGAGGTCGAGGACGTGACCAAGACCTATTCCAATGGCGTCCGCGCCGTGGAGGGGGTCTCCTTCACGGTGCGGAGCGGTACCGTCTTCGGCCTCCTCGGGCCGAACGGCGCGGGCAAGTCCACCATCATCAAGATCCTCACGACGCTCACCCGGCCCGGCTCCGGGACCGTCCGGGTGGCCGGCGTCGACGTCGTCAAGGAGCCGGTGCTGGCCCGGCGCGTGATCGGCTGCGTCGCCCAGCAGGGCGGCGGCGACCCGTCCGCGACGAGCCGGGAGAGCCTGACCCTCCAGGGCCGCCTGTACGGGCTGGGCGGGCGGCGGCTGCGCACCCAGGTCGACCTCCTGCTGGAGCGGTTCGGGCTGGGGGAGTGCGCCGACCGGCCGATCCGGACCTTCTCCGGCGGGATGCGCCGCCGGCTGGACGTCGCCCTCGGCCTGGTGCACGAGCCGCACGTGCTGTTCCTGGACGAGCCGACGACCGGGCTGGACCCCGAGACGCGGACCGAGCTGTGGGCCGAGATCTTCGGGATGGCGGCCGTCGGCATCACCGTCGTGCTGTCCACCCACTATCTGGAGGAGGTGGAGGAACTCGCCGACACCCTGGCCATCCTGGACCGGGGAAGGATCGTCGCGATGGGCACGCCCAGCCAGCTCAAGAGCGAGGCCGGCGGGGACGCGCTGCGCGTGGAGCTGGTCGAGCCGCCCGGCGAGTCGAAGGTCCGCAAGGCCCTGGCGTGCGTGGAGGGCGTGGGCGACATCATGGTCGCCGGCTGCGGCCTCAGCGCGCGGGTGCAGCGCGGCGCGGTCAGCGCGCCGTACCTGGTCGCCGCGCTGGAGTCGGCGGGGGTCCACGTGGTGTCGCTGACGCTGTCGGCCCCGACGATCGGGGACGTCTACCGGCAGCACGCCGGACGGACGCTGCGCAGCGTGCAGGAGGCTCCGAGCCGATGAGGGAAGGCGCCGCCCAGCTGTACCACATGACGGTCCGTGACCTGCGCAGCACCCTCCGCCAGCCGACCTACGTCGTGGCCGCCCTGGTCCAGCCGATGCTCTGGCTCCTGCTGTTCGGCCAGTTGTTCACCCCCCTGATGGAGACCACCCCGGGAACCGCCGCCACCGGCTCCTACACCGTCTTCCTGACCCCCGGCGTCGTCGCCCTGACCGCGGTGTTCGCCAGTGGCTGGAGCGGGGTGGTCCTCGTGACCGAGATGGAGCAGGGCCTGCTCAACCGGTTCCTGGTCACCCCCGTCCGGCGTTGGGCGCTGATCGCGGGACGGCTCGCGCAGCAGGCCATCGTCGTCCTCGCGCAGGCGGTGTTCGTGCTGCTGATCGGGGTGTCGTGCGGAGCGCGCTTCCACGGCGGGATCCTCATCCTGCTGGCGTTCCTCGCCGCCATGACGCTGTGCACGATCGCGTTCGCGTCACTGTCGAACGCGCTCGGCCTGATCACCCGCAGCCACCAGACGGTGGTCGCCATCGCCCAGTTCATGGTGCTGCCGCTGGCGTTCCTGTCGGAGATCTTCGTCCCGCGCGAGGAGATGCCGGCCTGGATGAGCGCCGTCGCCACGGTCAACCCGGTGAACTGGCTCGTCGAGATCGGCCGGCAGTCGATCAGCGAGGACGTCGAGTGGGACGACGTCCTCGGCCGCGGCTGCGGGCTGCTGGCCATCGCCCTCGCCTCCTTCTGGCTGTCCACGCTGGCGCTGCGCGTCTACCAGCGGCAGGTGTGACCGTCCCCCGCCCCTGACCCGCCAGGCCCCGGGACCGCCCGCCGAGCGGTTCCCGGGGCCCTTCCGCGTGCGGCGCGGGGCGTGCGGGTCAGGCCGGCGCGAGCGCCTCCTCCTCGTCGGCCGTCTTCTGACGCTGGTCCGCCTCCAGGCGCTGCGGCAGCGCCCACAGGTAGAGCGGCAGCGCCGCCGCCGTGGTGATGACGGCGACCAGCACCAGCATCGAGAACACGCGCTGGTCGATCATGCCCTGGGCCAGCCCGATGTTGATGAAGATGAGGATCATCAGCCCGCGGGCGTTCATTAACGCGCCCACCGCGTTGGACTCCCGCCAGCCGAAGCCGATCGAGCGCATGGCGAGCGAGCATCCGGCGAACTTGCCGATGAACCCGGCGGTGAGGATCGCCGCGAACGCCAGCAGCGTCATGCCGCCGCCGAGGCCGTCCAGCTTGGTGTTGAGCCCGGAGAAGGTGAAGAAGATCGGCAACAGGAGGGTGGACACCACGTCCATCATCCGGCCGTGCACCAGCCTGCGGAACTCGGGGTCCCGCGGCATGGACAGGCCCGCGATGAAGCCGCCGAAGACCGAGTAGATCCCGATCCAGTCGGTGAGCCAGCCCGCGACCACCGGCACCAGCACGATCACGTACATCGCGCCGGGCGTGACCTCCCCGGCCCGCAGCACGTGCCGGCCGAAGATCCGCAGGCCCCGGGACACGACGGTCAGCATCGCGACGACGAACAGGACCGCCAGCGCGATCGTGCGGACGGCGTCGCCGGGGCCGGCGTCGTTGTGGATCGCGGTCAGGACGGCCAGCAGGCACCAGGCCACCGCGTCGTCGATCCCGCCCGCCAGGAGCGTCAGCCTGCCGATCGGCGAGTTCTCCAGCCCGCGCTCGTAGAGGATGCGCGCCAGCATCGGGAACGCGGTGATCGACAGGGCGCCGCCCAGGTAGGTGGCGAAGAACCACCGGTCGACGCCGTCGCCCGACAGGGTGCCGTAGAACAGGTAGCCGGTGGCGCCGCCGAGCAGCAGCGCGGGCAGGATGCCCGAGATCGACAGCAGTGCCGGCCGGCTCGGCGGCTGCTTGGGCCCCGAGCCGCCGTGGTCCATGCCGGCGCCGACGAGGAACATGTACAGCGTGAGGCCGAGGGTGCTCAGGACGTAGAGGATCGGCTTCACCTCGGGCGGGAAGACCTTCGCCTGCGCGTCCGGGAACAGCCATCCGAACAGGGTCGGGCCGAGCAGGACGCCCGCGACCATCTCGCCGAGCACGCGCGGCTGCCAGAGCCGGAGGGCCAGGCGCCCGCACAGGCCCGAGACGATCAGGATGACGACGATCGCCGGCAGGACTTTCAGGGTCAGCGCCAGGTTCTTGTCCGTTGTTGCCGTGGCCAGGATGTGATCGTGCATCGGGCCTCCGTGGGGTGAGCCGGGGACGCGGTACGTCCGCGCTCCGTCCGGTCGTGGGCCCGAGGTTCGAAGCGGCTGGTCGAGGTCCGCTCGTGGCCGGTTCGCGGTCCGGGACGGGCCGCCGTTACGGGCGCCCCCAACCGATGTTCCAGCGGCGGTCGAGGCGTCCTGGCGAGGATGCGGGCACCGTGCGCGCCGCGCGCGGTGACGGAAAGGGGCGTCCGGATGAACGACCAGAACGCGGCCGCGCGGCCGCGCACCGCCCTGATCACCGGGGCCAACCGGGGCATCGGCCGGGCGGTCGCCGCCGAACTGTACCGGCGCGGGCTGCGGGTGCTGGTGACGGCGCGGGACTCCCACCTCGCGCGGGAGACGGCCGCGGCGATCGGCCCCGGCGCCGAGGGGTACGCGCTAGACGTCACCGACCCGTCCGGGCCGAAGCAGGTCGCGGCGGAGGCCGGCCCGGTCGACGTGCTGGTGTGCAACGCCGGGGTGCTGCTGGACGCGGGCACCGACCCGCTGACCGTCCCGATGGACCTGGTGGACCAGACGCTCCAGGTGAACCTGCTCGGGACGTGGCGGGTCGCGCAGGCGTTCGTGCCGGGCATGACCGAGCGCGGCTGGGGCCGGGTCGTGATCGTCTCCAGCGGCACCACCGCGGAGTTCGGCGGCCGGCTGTTCCCCAAGACCCCGGGCTACTCCATCTCCAAGAGCGCGCTCAACGGCCTCACCTCGATGCTGGCCGCGCAGACCGCCGGGACGGGGGTGCTGGTGAACGCGGTGAACCCGGGACGGATCCGGACCCGGATGATGCCGACGCAGCAGCGCACGCCGGACGAGGTGGCCCCGTTCGTCGCCGACGCCGCGACGCTCCCCGACGACGCACCGACCGGAGGATTCCTCACCGAGCAGCGCGGCCGGGGCTGACCCCGGCGGCGCGGGAACAGGAGACCGCATGGAACTGGAACTGTCCGGCAAGAAGGCCGTGGTCACCGGCGCGGGCGCGGGGATCGGGCTGGCCGTGGCCGAGGCGCTCACCGCGGCGGGGGCGCAGGTGTTCGGCGGTGCCCGCACCGTCGGCCCGGAGCTGCGCGCCGCCGCCAAGCACACGCTGGAGATCGACCTCGCCACGCCGGACGGGCCGGCCCGGCTGGTCGCCGCCGCGCTCGCGGAGTTCGGCGAGATCGACCTCCTGGTCAACAACGTCGGCGGCGGCGTCAGCTGGGCGGCGAGCTTCCTCGACATCGACGACGACGTGTGGCGGCGCTCCTTCGAGCTCAACCTGTTCACGACGGTGCGGGCGTGCCGGGCGGCGCTGCCGAGCCTCGTCGCGCGCCGGGGCGCCATCGTCAACATCGGGTCGGCGAACGGGCGGCTGGCCGACCCGCAGCTCGCGCACTACTCGGCGGCCAAGGCGGCGCTGACCAACCTCGGCAAGGCGCTGTCGGCGGAGTTCGCGCCGAAGGGCGTGCGGATCAACACGATCTCGCCGGGGCCGGTGCGCACCCGGATCTGGACGAGGCCGGCGCTGGCGAAGCAGGCCGGGATGACGCCGGAGGAGTTCGTCGACTCGGTGCCCGCCAAGGTCGGGCTGGCCACCGGCGCGATGGTGGAGCCCACGGAGATCGCGGCGCTGGTGGTGCTGCTGGCGTCCGGCCGGATCCCGAGCGTGACCGGCGCGGACCTGTCCATCGACGCCGGGCTCCTCAAGGTCGTCTGACGGGGCGCGGAGACGGAGAACGCCCCCGGCCCGAAAGGGCCGGGGGCGTTCTCGGCGTTCCGAGGTGCCGTGCGTCAGGGACGCCGGGTCACAGCCCGACGGTGCGGGCGATCAGGTCCGCCTGGGAGGGCTCCTGGACGCAGGGGAAGAGGATCAGCTCGTCGCAGCCCACCTCGCGGTAGCCGTCGACGAACTCGCGGAGCCGGCCCTCGTCGGTGATGACGGCCTTCACCGCCATCTCGGCCTTCCAGCCGATGAAGGCGTAGTAGTCGGCCAGGTATCCCGCGGCGCGCTCGGCGGCCCCCGGCCCGAGCGCCACGTAGGCGATGGCGACCAGCCGCGGCTCGCCGGAGCGGCCCGCCGCGGTCCACGCCTTGCGGGCGCGGGCGGCCAGGTCGCCGTACGCGGCGGCCGAGCTGCCGCCGGCGATCCAGCCGTCGCCATGGGCGGCGGCCCGCTCCATCGCCGCGTCGGTGTGCCCGCCGACCAGCAGCGGCGGGCGGCCGCCGATGGGACGCGGGCCGGGCACCGGCCCCTCCGCCGTCCCGTCGAAGAACCCGCGCAACTCGCCGAGCAGGGCGTCGAGCCGGCGGCCCCGTCCCGCGTAGGGGACGCCGTTGGCCTCGAAGTCGTCGGCCCGCCCGCCGGCGGCGACCCCGATCGTCAGCCGCCCGCCCGACAGCCGGTCGAGGCTGCCGAGCTGCTTGACCAGCAGCGCCCGGTCGCCCCGGTAGGCGGCGATGAGGATGGTGGTGGCCAGCCGGATCCGGCTCGTCGCGCCGGCGGCGGCGGCGAGCGCGGTCAGCGGCTCGTAGCCGTCGTACACCAGCCGGTCCAGGGTGCCCAGCGAGGAGAACCCGAGGTCCTCGGCGCGCCGCGCCCAGGCGAGCAGCTCGCCGCCCGGCGTGCCGGGGATCCAGGTCGGGAGCCCGATGCCGAAATCCATCAGATGCCGCCGTCGACGTTGATGGTGGCGCCGGTGATGTACTTGGCGGCGTCGCTGGCGAGGAACAGCACCGCGGCGGCCACGTCCTCGTTCGCGCCGAGGGCGCCGAGCGCGGTCATGCCGCGGATGATGTCGGCGACCGGCGGCGGCGGGCCGCCGCCCGGCTCGGTCACGATCACGCCGGGCGCGACGATGTTGACCCGGATGCCGCGCTTGCCGACCTCCTTGGCCAGCGAGCGGGTCAGCCCGGTCAGCGCCGTCTTGGACGCCCCGTAGTGCGCGCTCTCCGGTCGGCCCCGGTATCCGGCGACCGCGCCGATGCTGATGATGGAGCCTCGGTCCGACAGCAGCGGCAGCGCGGCCTGGATCACCGAGAAGCTGCTGGTCAGGTTGACTTCGAGGACACGGGTGAACTCCTGCGCGGTCAGCTCGGGCAGCGGCGAGCGGGCGTCGACGCCCACGTTGTTCACCACCACGTCGAGACCGCCGAGCGCCTCGCGGCACGCCGCGGCGAGCGCCGCGACCTGCTCGCCGTCGGTCACGTCGGCCTGGACCACGCGGTGGTCCTCGCCGAGCGCCTTCAGCTCGCGGGCCAGGCTCGCCGCGTCCTCGCCCGGCGTCCGGTGGCAGGCCACGACGCGGGCCCCGGACCGGGCGAACGAGAGCACGGTCTCCCGGCCGATCCCGCGGGTGCCGCCGGTGACCAGGACGCGTTTGCCGGCCAGTCCAAGATCCACGGTTTCCTCCCTCGACGACGTCGCCGCCGACGATTCCGCCGCCCGCTCGCGGCGGGCTGGAGCCTCGCTCGGCGCGCTCGATCCGGTCGCGAGCCGTCCCCGCCGCCCCGCTGCGAGCCTGGTCGCCTGCGGCCCCGCGGCGCGCAGGACGCGGCGGCGCAGGACACAGAGCTGGGAGGCTCCGCCATGACGAAATCCCGCAAGGTCGCGTTGGTGAGCGGCGGCTCGCGCGGCATCGGCCGCGCGGTCGTGCTGAAGCTGGCCGAGGACGGGTTCGACGTCGGGTTCTGCTACCACAGCGACGAGCCGGCCGCGGCGCGGGTGGCCGAGGAGGCGCGGGCGTTCGGCGGCCGGGCCCTGCCGGTGCGCGCGGACGTGTCCAAGGGCGAGGAGATGCGCGCCTGGGTCGGCCGCGCCGAGGAGGTGCTCGGGCCCATCGAGGTGGTGGTGACCTCGGCCGGGATCACCCGGGACGGGCCGCTGGTGCTCACCGACGAGGCCGACTGGAACGACGTGCTGCACACCAACCTCGGCGGCGTCTTCCACCTGTGCCGGGCCGCGGTGTTCGGCATGATGAAGCGCCGCTCGGGCTGCGTCGTCACCCTGTCGTCGGTGTCGGGCATCTACGGCAACGCCGCGCAGACGGGGTACTCGGCGTCCAAGGCGGGGATCATCGGCTTCACCCGCGCGCTGGCCAAGGAGGTCGGCGGACGCGGCGTGCGCGCCAACGTGGTCGCGCCGGGCCTCATCGACACCGACATGGCGGCCGAGCTCGACGCGGACGCGCGGCGGCGGCTCCAGGACTCGACGGCGCTGGGCCGGCTCGGCCGGCCCGGCGAGGTGGCCGAGCTGGTGGCGTTCCTGGCCTCCGACCGGGCCGGATACATCACCGGAAGCGTGCTGGAGATCCACGGCGGCATCGCGCTGTGAACGGCCCGGCGGCGCGGCTCGACCCGGTTTCGACCAGGACCGGAGGCGCGGCCCGGAGAGTGACGGCGTCACTTGAGAGGAGGCCGGGGTGCACCGGACACTGATCGTCGCTCGCATGAAGCCGGCCGAGGCGGACAACGTGGCGCAGATCTTCGCCGATTCTGACGCCAGCGACCTGCCCCGGATGATCGGCGTGTCACGCCGCACGCTGTTCCGTTTCCACGACCTGTACTTCCATCTGGTGGAGGCGGACGAGGACATCACGCCGAACCTGTACAAAGCGCGCAGCCACCCGCTCTACGGCGAGATCAACGAACGGCTGTCGCACCACATCCGGCCGTACGACCCGAACTGGAAGGAACCCAAGGACGCGATGGCCGACCCCTTCTATGTCTGGGACGCCAAGGGTGAGTGACGTGAGCGAATTCGACGACGAAGTCCCGGTGCTGATCGTCGGCGCCGGGCCGGTGGGACTGTCCGCCGCCTCCTTCCTCGGCCGCTACGGCGTGCGGGTGCTGCTCGTGGAGAAGCGGGCCGACACCTCCGTGCTGCCGCGCGCCCCGGGCCTGCAGGCCCGCACCATGGAGATCTTCCGGGCCGCGGGGATGGGCAAGGAGGTGCGCGCGCTGGAGATCGGCGACTCGCACCCGTTCTTCGAGGGCGGCATCCTGCGGGTCAACACCTACGCCGAGATCGCCGACGCCGAGGTCGTGGAGGCCCCGTCGCTGGACGGCCCGGACATCAGCCCCGAGCGGGTGATGGGCTGCGGCCAGGACCGCTACGAGGTCGTCCTCGCCGACAAGGCCCGCGAGTTCGGCGCCGAGCTGCGGTTCGGCACCAAGCTGCTGTCGGTCGAGCAGGACGCGGACGGCGTCACCGCCCGCATCGAGAACCGGGAGACCGGCGAGGTCCGCACGGTCCGCGCGGGCTACCTGATCGGCGCGGACGGCGCGAGCAGCACGGTCCGCAAGGCGCTCGGCGTCGAGCGGTCCGGCCGCGGCACGGTGTTCAACGCGCTCAGCATCTACTTCCGGGCGCCCGAGCTGGAGGCGGTGCTGGCCGACCGGCCCTTCATCCTCTGCTACGCCACGGCGGGCGGGGAGATGACCGGCCTGTCCCGGCTGCACGGCTGCGACCCCTGGCTGGCCGCGCCCGTGTACCACCCGGAGAAGGGGGAGTCCCCCGACGACTTCACCGACGAGCGCTGCGTCGAGATCGTCCGGACCGCGTCCGGGATCCCCGGCATGGACGTCGAGATCATGAACAAGGTGCCGTGGGAGGGCGCGCAGCTCGTCGCCGAGCGGTTCCGCGTCGACCGGGTGTTCCTGGCCGGCGACGCCGCGCACGTGCACCCGCCGGCCGGCGGGTTCGGCGCCAACACCGGCATCCACGACGCGCACAACCTGGCGTGGAAGCTCGCGGCCCGGCTCGCGGGCTGGGGCGGCGAGGACCTGCTGGACACCTACCACGACGAGCGGCACGCGGTCGGCAGCGCGATGGCCGAGCAGGCGATGGTCCGCAACCGCATCCGGCACGGCTACGCCGACGACGAGGTCCGCCGCCAGATGGTGGACGACATCGTCATCACGCTCGGGTACCGCTACACCTCCCAGGCGGTGGCGCGGCCGGAGCCGGCGCCGGTGCTCACCGCGCCGCTGACGCTGGACGGCTCGCCGGGCACCCGGGCGCCGCACCTGTGGCTGGAGCGCGACGGGAACCGGATCTCCACGGTCGACCTGTTCTGGGACTCGTTCGTGCTGCTCACCGGCCCGGACGGCGGCGCGTGGCACGAGGCGGCGTCCCGGCTGGCCGGGCGCACCAAGGTGCCGCTGAAGGCGGTGCGCATCGGCGCGGGCGGCGACTACACCGCGGTGGAGGCCGACTGGGCCGCCGCCTACGGGGTGTCGCCGCGCGGGGCGGTGCTCGTCCGGCCGGACGCGTTCGTCGCCTGGCGGAGCACCGACGCCCTGCCCGAACCGGAACTGGTCCTCGCCGACGTGCTCGGCCGGACGGCCGGCGCCGGCGTGGCGGCCGCGGCGCGCTGAGGGAGCCGATGATGCGTGCGGAGCTGTCGGCGATCGCCGGCCCGGTGGTGTCCCGGATCACCGAGCACCCCTTCTGGGCCGGCCTGCGCCGCGGGACGCTGCCTCCGGCGGCGCTGTGGTACTTCGCGGAGCAGGACGCGCACCACGTCGTGCCCGCCTACGCGCGGGCGCTGGCGGGGTGCGCGGCGATCGCCGGCGGCGACCGGCACGGAGATCGGCACGGCGCGCTGCTCGCCTCGGCGGCCAGCGCGACCTTCGGCTCGCTGCCCCGGCTGGACGGCGAGCTGGGCAAGCTCGCGGCGGCGCTCGGACGCGATCCGGGCGCCGCCGCCCCGCCCGGCCCCGGCATCCACGCCTACACGTCCTTCATGCTCGCGGCGCCCGCGAGCCCGTTCCCGGCGGCGATCGGCGGGCTGCTGCCGATGACCTGGTTCCACCTCCTGGTCTCGGCCGACCTCCGGGAGCGCCACGACCCGTCCTCGCGGTACGCGGACTGGATCGCGCAGTACCTGCCCGAAGGCGACTACCTGCAGGAATACGTCGACGGCTACCTCGACATGATCGACGAGGTGGCGGCCGGCGGCAGCGACCGCGATCGGGCGCTGCTGGCCGGCCGGTTCCGGGCCGGTGCCCGGCTGGAGTGGGAATTCGCCGACTCCGCCTGGCGCCGCCGGGAATGGCCGGTTTAGGACGGTCACCCATATCTCCGGTTTCGAGCGAACCTCGAGCCGGCGGCCCCACACTCGTGCGGTCAACGATCCCAAGTCCGGCGCGGTCCCGCGGCCCCCCTCGCAAGGAGACCGGCGCCGGATTTCTCACATGCGCGGAGAAAAGACGATGGGCAACGTTCCACCACCCCCCAGAAACAGGTCAGGCGGCCCGTTCCGCCTTCTGTCCGGCCGTGCCGCCACCGTCCTTGCCGGGACGATCCTGGGTATTTCCGGCATTACCGGAATTGCAAACGCTCAGGCGGGGGCCGTGACCACGCGGACCGGCACGCGGTACCACCTCGACTGCCGGTCGGGCGACGACGCCAAGGCCGGGACGTCCCCCACGACCGCGTGGCGGACGCTGGCCAAGGCGAGCAGCGTCACGTTCCGGCCCGGCGACTCGCTCGTCCTGCGCCGCGGCACCGCCTGCTCCGGCGTCCTGAAGCCGCAGGGCTCCGGCACGGCGTCCGCGCCGATCCGGATCGGCGCCTACGGAAGGGGCGCGCTCCCGGCCGTCGACGGCGGCGGCGCCCGCGCGACGGTGCTGCTGGAGAACGTGCAGGGTTACGAGATCCGTGACCTCGACGTCTCCAACCGCGCTCAGGCCGACGGCACGGCCCGCGCCGGCATCTACGTGCTGCTCACCGACTACGGCACCGGCAGCCACTACGTCGTCGACCGGGTGAAGGTGCACGACGTCCCGGGCTGCGACTGCCTCCAGGCCGAGAAGGAGAACGCGGGCGGCGTCATCTTCAAGGCCGCCGGGTCGGCCAAGCCGACCACCTTCAGCGGGATCCGCGTGACCCGCAACCAGATCAGCGCCATCGACAACCTCGGGGTCGGCGTGCTGTCGACCTGGTCGCGCCGCGACGACCTCTACCCGGCCGGGACGAACTCCTACGTGCCGATCACGAACGTGCGCGTCGCCGGGAACCGGGTCGGCGACACCGGCGGCGACGGGATCATGGTCTCCAACGCCACCGAACCGCGCATCGACCACAACCTGGTCAACGGGTTCGGGCGCCGCGCGTACATGGCGCACGCCGCCATCCTCGCGTTCAACTCCGACCGCGCCGTCGTCGAGTACAACGAGGTGACGGGCGGCGTCAGCAGCCCGCCGTCGTTCGCCTTCAGCGTCGACGCGGGCAACCGCGACCTCACCTACCAGTACAACTACAGCCACGACAACGCCGGCCCGTTCATGCTGTTCTGCGCGTTCGCGGGCACCTACGGCGACGGCGCGACGATCCGCTACAACGTCAGCCAGGACGACAAGGACCTGCTGATCGGGAACTTCGACATCCCCGTGGTGGCCAACGGCTGCGACGACCCGATCAAGAACGTGAAGTTCTACAACAACGTGATCCGCAGCACGGTCGCCGAGCGCCTCGTCCGGAGCCTGCCGCACACGCCGATCGCGTTCAGCAACAACATCTTCTCCGGCCGTCCGGGAGCCGGGTCCACGATCGTCGACTCGGTCAGCACCTTCGACCACAACCTCTACGAGAACGTCTCCACCCTGCCGTCCGGGGACCACGGCGCGGTCAACGCCGACCCGCGGTTCACCCGTCCGGGCACCGGCCCGCTGGGCTACCGGCTCCAGTGCGGCTCCCCTGCCATCGGGACGGGCGCCGCGATCCCGGGCTTCACCGGCCGGGACCTGTTCGGCAACCGCGTGCCGAACCCGCCGAACATCGGAGTCTTCCAGGGCGCCTGCGTCCGCTGACCCCCCCTCGGTCCGGCGCCGCGCGCGGCGCCGGACCGGGTAGCCGAAGAGGCCGGTGGCCGGCCGCCCGTGAGAGGCGGCCCGCCACCGGCCTTTCCACTCGGCCCGGCCGGGGCGACGGCCGGACCGGGGCTCAGCCGGTGCGCCGCAGCTCGGCGGCGCCCATCTCGTCCACCAGGCCCGTGGTGTGCTTGGCCGCGCGGAACACCGGGTTCTCCAGCACCTCGCGCAGGAAGCCGGTCGTGGTCCGCACGCCCCGGCCGGTCACGCGGAACTCCTCCAGCGCCCGGTCGGCCCGCTCGATCGCCTGGCGGCGGTCCGGCGCCCACACCGCCACCTTGGCCAGCAGCGGGTCGTAGTCGGCCGTCACCCGGAAGCCGGGGAAGCCGTGCGTGTCGACCCGGACGAACGGGCCGGCCGGCGGCCAGAACTCCTCGACCAGGCCGGGCGTCGGCATGAAGTCGCGGCGCGGGTCCTCGGCGTTGACCCGGCACTCGATCGACACGCCGCGCGGGCGGACGTCCTCCTGGGTGACCGACAGCCCGTCCCCGGCGGCGACCCGCAGCTGCTCGCGGACGAGGTCGATCCCGGTGACCATCTCGGTGACCGGGTGCTCGACCTGGATCCGGCAGTTCACCTCCATGAAGGTGAAGCCGCCGTCGTCGTCGACGAGGAACTCGTACGTCCCGGCCCCGGCGTAGTCCACCTGCTCGGCGGCGCGCACCGCGGCGGCGCAGATCCGGTCGGCCAGCTCCCGCGGCAGGCCCGGCGCGGGCGTCTCCTCGATGAGCTTCTGCCGGCGCCGCTGCACCGAGCAGTCGCGCTCGCCGAGGTGCACGGCGCCGCCGCGGCCGTCGCCGAGCACCTGCACCTCGACGTGCCGGGCGTGGTCCAGGAACCGCTCCAGGTAGAGCCGCGGGTCGCCGAACACGGCCTGCGCGCTCGCGCGGGCCTGCGCCCAGGCGCGGGGCAGGTCGCGCGCCGCGCGGACGACGGTCATGCCGCGCCCGCCGCCGCCCGCGGTGGCCTTGAGGATCACCGGGTAGCCGATCTCGGCGGCCAGCGACCTGGCCTGCTCCAGCGTGGTCAGCGACTCCGAGCTGCCGGGCAGCACCGGCAGCCCGGCCGCGCGGGCGATCTCGCGGGCGCGGGCCTTGTCGCCGAGCCGGCCGAGCAGCTCGGCGGACGGGCCGATGAACGTCAGCCCCTCGGCCTCGCAGATCTCGGCGAAGTCCGGGTCCTCGGACAGGAAGCCGTACCCGGGATGGACGGCGTCGGCGCCGGTCTGCAGCGCTGCCGTGACGATGGCGGCCGGGTTGAGATAGCTGTGCCGCGCCGCGGCGGGGCCGATGCGGACGCACTCGTCGGCGAACCGCGTCACCGCCGATCCGCGGTCGCTGTCGGAGCACACCGCGACGGTCCGGATGCCGAGCTCGCGGCAGGTGCGCGCGACGCGCAGCGCGATCTCGCCTCGGTTGGCGATCAGGATGGTGGAGAACACGACCTTCCTCTCGTCGTGCGCGCCCGCGGGCGCGCGGACGGCTGACTTTCCCGGCCGGGCGTCGCGTGGATCACGCGAGCCCGAACCGGCGGAACCGGCGGCGGCGCCGCGCCACCCGCTCGGCGGGGGCGAGGCCGCAGACCTCGGCGAGGGCCCGGGTCAGCGCGGCGCGCAGCAGCTCGGCCGCCGCGGAGGGGTCCTCGTGCGCGCCGCCGTCCGGCTCGGGGACGACGGCGTCGACGATGCCGTGCCGCAGCAGGTCGCGGGCGCCGATCCGCAGCGCAGCGGCGGCGTGCGGGGCGGCGGCCTGGTCCTGCCACAGGATGGCCGCGCAGCCCTCGGGACTGATCACCGAGTACATCGCGCCGGCGCAGGCCAGCACCCGGTCGGCGACGGCGAGCGCGAGCGCGCCGCCGCTGCCGCCCTCCCCGGTGATCGCCGTGACGACCGGCACCGGCAGCCCGGACATCAGCCGGATGCTCTCGGCGATCGCCCACGCCTGGCCGCGCTCCTCGGCGCCGATGCCGGGGTGCGCCCCGGGCGTGTCGACCAGCGTGACGACCGGCAGGTCCAGCTTGACCGCGAGCCGCATCAGCCGGGCGGCCTTGCGGTACCCCTCGGGCAGCGCCATGCCGAAGTTGCGGCGGACGCGCTCGGCGGTGTCGCGGCCCTTCTGGTGCCCGATCAGCACGACCTGGCGGCCGTCCAGCCGCCCGATCCCGCCGACGACGGCGGGGCAGTCGCCGGTGAGCCGGTCGCCGCGCAGCTCCTGGAAGCCGTCCAGCAGCTGGTTGGCGTACTCCAGGGTGTTCGGCCGCTCCTCGTGCCGAGCCGCGCGGATGATCTCCGCGGGGTCGCGCTCGGGCAGCGCGCCGGGGTCGCGCACGAGCGTCGCCCGCCCGGCCGCGGCGTCCGGCCCGGTGTCCGGTTCGGCGTGCGGGGCGTTCCGGCGGGCCGCGCGCACCGGGACCTGGGCCTCCAGCAGGTCGGCGAGCGTCGGGCGCAGCGCCGGGCGCGGGACCACCGCGTCGACGAGGCCGCGGGCCAGCAGGAACTCGGCGGTCTGGAACCCGTCGGGCAGCTCGGTCTGGATCGTCTGCTTGATGACGCGGGGCCCCGCGAACCCGACCCGCGCGCCCGGCTCGGCCAGGACGACGTCGCCGAGCGTGGCGTAGGACGCGGCGACGCCGCCGTAGGTGGGGTCGGTGACCAGCGTGACGGTGAGGATCCCGGCCTCGTCCAGCTCGGCGAGCGCCTGGGCGGTCTTCGCCATCTGCATGAGCGCGAACGCGCCCTCCTGCATCCGCGCCCCGCCGGACGCGGTGACGATGAGGAAGGGCCGGCGCAGCCGCAGCGCCGTCTCCGCGGCGGCGGTGATGGCCTCGCCCACGGCGACGCCGAGGCTGCCGCCCATGAACCGGAAGTCCATCACCGCCGCGACGAGCGGGCGGCCCATCACCTCGCCGGTCACGCAGGCGACCGCGTCGTCCATCCCGGTCCGCTCGCGCGCCTCCGTGAGGCGCTCGGCGTAGGAGCGCGTGTCGGCGAACCCGAGCGGGTCCGCCACGACCGCCGGGGACGCCAGCCGCTCGACCGAGCCCGGGTCCAGCAGCTGCCCGATGCGCTGCTCGGCGTCGAGCCGCCCGTGGGCGCCGCATCCGGGGCAGGTCCGCAGGTTGCGCTCGTAGCGGCCGCCGTAGGTCAGGTCTGAGCACTGGGGGCAGCGGATCCAGGCCGCTGTGAGAACGTCCACCCCGGCAGAGTGACCCCGGGGGCTCAACGACCGATGGAAGCCCGCTGAGGCCATGCCGTCACGCCCGGCGCATCACCAGGCAGCCGCAGTAGCCGTCGTCGCCGAGGGAGGTGACCAGCGCGACCGGGGCGGCGCCGGCCGGGACGGCGCCCGGGTGCCGCCAGGCCGCGAGCAGCCCCGCGATCTGCAGCGCCCCGCTCGCGCTGTAGGTCTCGCCGAGCACCGCCGGGGTGCGCAGCACGTGCGGCGGCGGCCCGCCGAGGACGTCGCGGACGGCGTCCTCCTCGGGTGCCCGCAGCCCGCGGAACCCGGTCGCGCCGAGCGCGACGGCGCCGACGTCCGCGGCGGTCACGCCGCTGCGCCGCAACGCCCG
>NZ_CAACVB010000023.1 GCF_900659635.1 Actinomadura roseirufa
CCCGACGAGCATCCCCGGCTGATCTATCGCGCACACGCCTACTACGGCCGAAAACACCAGCGGAAGGGGTTCGACGAGGGCGACTACATCCGATTACTGGATGCCGCTCACCAGCAACTCGGCGGGCCGATCGTCGTCGTGTGGGACAACCTCAACACCCACCGCTCGGTCCGAATGCGCCGCTACCTGGCCGCCCGGGACTGGCTCATCGTCTTCTACCTGCCGCCCCACGCTCCTGAACTCAACCCCGTCGAGGGCGTGTGGTCACACCTGAAACGGTCCCTGGCCAACCTCACCAAACACACCATCGACCAGCTCATGCAGCTGATCAAGACCCGCCTGAAACGCATCCAGCATCGGCCCGCACTGCTCAACAGCCTCCTCGCCCACACCCACCTGCAAAGCAGTAACCCCAGCTATTGAAGCTCTCTAGTCCCTCGCCACGACGCGATAGACATCACCGAGTAGCGGGTGCCATGTGCAGTGGTCATGGTTCCCACCGACATGAACCCCATGTCGCCGGCCATAGATTTTGTCTGAGCGTCGGCGGTCGACGCCGCACCGAACTGTGTTCGCTCGTTGTTCGCTCGTATGTCGCAGACAGCGCGACAGGAGCTGGCACAAGGCGTCAGGGAGACCCGGCGCCCGCGGAGGAGATCGCACGCGTCACCTCATCAGGGGCTAGAACATCGGTCTGGGCTTTCGCGGGAGCGCAGTGACGATCGCCCGGTGTGACACGATGGTGATCTTCAAGTCGCGGCCAGCGAAGGTGAGCGGCCGACATGGAGGGCGGTTGTCGGCGCCTCTTCACGAAGTCCGCCGACGCCGCCCTGACGTTGAACCGGGTGTCGATGCCGAGGCCATCGCGGCGGCTTGGGAGCCGTTCATGTGCGGGCCGGGCAGGCGGGTGCGCTCTCCGGCGATGCCATCGGCGCACACGTGCGCGAGTGCGCACACCGTATTCCAGCTCCTGGATCATCGCCAACACTCCCGTGCACGACCCAGCCTGATGCGCCTGGTCGATGCGTCGGCCGAGCGGGTGTCCCCGCCCTACGACCGCAGCGAGACCCCCGCCGCGTTAGCGACTTGTCGCCGACATGACCACCGCGGCGGTCGTTTCCGGCTGACTATCGGCCCAACCTGCCACCATGCTCCCATGACCACAAGCGACCTCTTGGCCCCGTTCCAGTGGCTCAGCATGTCCGAGACCGAGGGAGGCGGGCCACTTGGAGTGATCTTCAGCGTGGCGTTCTTCCACGGGATCGACGCGGACGGGGTGTTACGCCGCTTCAACCGCGGCGAGGACTCCAGTCAGGAGTCGGATTTCAGTGGACTCAACGAGCGGGTCTTCGAGTTCGTCAACGCGACCCGAGGTGGAGAGGGCGGCGGCTATATCGGCGCCTTCCAGGCCGGCGTGTGGTGTGTGGCCATTGAGCCCGATGGCTGGTGGGTCACCGACCACCATCTGCTGACCAGACTGTCGCATGGCTGTGAGGTGGTGGCAGTGACCAGGCATGACTACGCCGCTGAGCACAGCTTCGAGTACGCCATCGACGGCACGATCGTCACCGGCTACCGGTTGCGACATCCGCACGAGCGCTACGGATCCGATCCCGACCGGCTCAACGGCTTCATGCTGGATCTGGGGATGGGGCTGGACAGGCCGCATGACGATGCCACATGGGACGCCGTCCGGGAGAACAACTACAAAACCGCCGTGACCAGGGGTTTCGCCCTGGCGGCGAAGGTCACTGGGGTCCCGCTCACGCCGGACGCGCTCGACCGTTCAATGCTCGTCGGCCCCATCGCCAGAAATTGATCACCTTCTCGGTATCAATGGCTGAGCACGGTCTCCAGGCACGGCCGAGGACATAGTACTTTGCCACCGCCGCCCAACAGCGATCCGGTGAGCTGGCCCGCAATCACCTAACTAGAGCAGACGACAACTGCGGCTGCGGTTTGAGCGATTCTATCGGCGGCGGTGGGGAATCCAAGGGCTCCGATCGACGCCCAACAACACGCCCGGGTCGGTGTTGTCAGTTGCTGGAGGCGAGTGGGTTCAGGCGGTGGGTGAGGAAAGCGAGGATTTCGTCCCTGGCCTTCAGTGTGGGATGTCCCTCTTCGTCGACGAGGTGGGCGGTGACCACGCTGTGAGGGGTTCCGACCACGTCGCGGAAGAATGGGGGCGGGTCGGTGTTGGCCGACCCGCCTGGGAGGACTCGGCCATCGAAGGCGTCGCCGAGGAGTGCTCGATAGGCGGCGAAGCGCCGGCCGGTGCACCAGCGATCGTTGTCGAAGCGGTAGGCGAGAACCGTCAGCCCGTCGCGTGCGATGCGGTCTCGGACGGCCCGCGCGTCCGCGTCGCTGATCTCGAGTCCGGCGGGGTCGTCCAGCGGCAGGGACGGGTGGTTCACCACCGGCGCGATGACGGCGGGCTCAAGCGCCATGGTGAGGGCGAAGTTGCCGGTGAAGCACAGCCCGATCGCGCCGACTCCGGGCCCACCGCATTCGGCGTGGGCCTGGCGCGCGAGCCCGCGCAGCCACGCCGTCACCGGGCTGGTGCCGCCCCCGGCGAACGCCCGGAACTCGGCACTGACGCACGCCCTCCGGGTGACGTTCTCGCCGGCTTCGGCCGTGGGATAGGCGCCGTCGATCCCGAAGAGCGAGGGGACGAGGACGGTGAAGCCCGCGTCCCGCACCCACCGCGCCAGCCTGAGGACGTCAGGGCTGATGCCGGGCATCTCCGGCATCACCACGACGGCCGGACCGGAACCGGCGGCGTACACCGTCTTCACCACCCCGTCCACGTCCACGCGCCGGGGGGAGAAATCCGTGATCGTCATGGGGACAGGGTGGACCGGTCCGCCCGCCCACGGTGAGAGGCCAGATCGCCATGTTCCACGCTAATCTCGCCATATGAGTGCGCTGCGGGTCGGTGTCCTGGCCTATCCGGGTTGCTTCGCGTCCGAGGTGTTCGGCGTCCCGGATCTCCTGACGATGGCCGCGCACGTTTCCGGCCCGGACCACTCCGGGTACGAGGTGTCGATCGTTTCGCCTCGTCGTCGCGTCATCGCCGCGGGTGGCGCGGCGCTGGCCGTTTCGCCGTTGCGCGAGGTGGACGTCCTCGTCGTCCCGGGTTTCGAGCTCGTGCCGGGCCTCGACGTGGACGCGACGCTCACCTCCCTCGGCCCTGAAGTCGCGGCGATCCGCGGCCACGCCGCCACGGGCAAGGCCGTCGTCTCGATCTGCGTCGGCGCGTTCCTGGTCGCCGAGGCCGGGCTGCTCGACCACCGTCAGGCCACGACGGCCTGGCTCCTCGCGGACGAACTGGCCCGGCGCTTTCCGGACGCCGATGTCCGCCCCGAACGCCTCGTCGTCACCGACAAAGGGGTGACGACGACCGCGGCCTTCAGCGCCATGTACGACTTCGCGCTCGAGCTGATCCGGCGGCACAGCGGCGCCGGCGTGGCACGGGCGACCGCGCGGGTGGCGCTCCTCGACGACGCGCGATCGTCCCAGACCCCGTACGTCGACGCCCGGCTCCTACCGCGGCCCGGACACGAGTTCTCCCGCAGGGTCATGCGAAGGCTCGACCAGAACCTCGCCGCCCGCTACGACCTCGCCGCCCTAGCGGAGACGTTCAACGTCAGCACCCGGACATTGCTGCGGCGCTTCGCCGACGAGACCGGGCACAGCCCGCTGGAGTACCTCCAGGTGTCCCGCGTCCGCCGCGCCCGCCATCTCCTCGAGACCACGGACCGGACCGTCGCCTCCATCTCCGCCGCCGTCGGCTACAGCGATTCCGGAACCTTCGCGGCCCTCTTCGCCAGGCACACGGGCCGCCGCCCGAGGGACTACCGCGCGGCCTTCGGGCGCGGCGACGTCTAGATGTAGCGGGTCATGACGGTGAGGATGTTCGCGGCGGCGATTTCGGCGGAGGGTCGGGCGGGACGCTCGTGTAGGTGTCTGCGGTGATGATGATCGAGGACGGTCGTCGGCTGCCGCCGGGCTCTAGGGGCCTGCGTCGTGGGGTGAGGTCGTGTCGAGGGTGTCGTCCGGTCAGCTGCGTTCCCACTTTTGACCGTCGCCGTTGTTGCAGCCGTAGGTCACGACGGCGGCTCCGCCGGCGAAGTTGTTGGCCAGAACGCTGAGGCACTTGCCGTTGAGCGCGTTGATGATCCTGTTTCCGGACTCGCGCCACTGCTGCGGGTTCCCAGGGTGGCAGTCGTAGGTGTTGATGGCGGCCCCGTCTCCGGTGTTTCCGCCTCGGATGTCCAGACATTTGTTGCCGGGGAGGTCGCTCAGGAACCTTCCTCCGCCGAAGCTCCACCGCTGGTTGCTGTTGCCCGTGCACGGCCACAGGGTGACCAGGGCGCCGTTGCCGGTGTTGGCGTCGGCGACTTCGAGGCACAGGTTGGGGAATCCTTGCGGCCTGATCTGGAGGCCGGCGAGTACCCGCTGGGGTCCGGGACGAGACGAGGGGGCCGCCGAAGCGGACGAGACGGCCCCCAGCCCGCCCAGCATCGCGACGGCCGGTACCAGCGTCAGAGTGGCCGATCGACGCATCCTCGTCGTGCGAGTGCGCAGCCTGGGGCAGTGCATGTTTCGCATGACACCTCTTCCGAGTCACTTCCAGTCACTATGTAGCGGGGTGACTACATATCGTGACGACAAGTGCTCGGCTACTCCAGTCCCCTCACCATCAGCGCTCCATAGCCGGACCGCCACCACATCCTCATGGTCCCGGGCGTGGGGTCTGTGGCCCCAGGCTTAGAGTTCCCGGAGTCTCCTGCTCAGAGGGCACGGGCCGCGTCGCCGCCGATGTCTTCGCACAAGTGATGAAGACGAAGGTGAACGCGTCGGCCGGGCTCGGTGGACCCTTTCGGCGTGGTTGGGTGCCGAAAGGGTCAGGTCTCCCCCGCCGATGAGGGGCCGGTGTGGCCGCCGTAGGTGGCGATCTTGTATTCGGTCGCCGCCAGCGACAAGGTCAGCTCCCTGAGCTGCCGGCGGATCGTGTCACGGTGCTCGAGCAGCAGATCAAGACGCTCGGGGACGGTGTCGTCCCCCTCATCGGCCAGCCGCAGATAGTGCTGAAGATCGCGCATGGCCATCCCCGACAACCGCATGCGGGCCACGAACACCAGCCTCCGCACCGCCGCGGCGTCGTAGCTGCGGTGACCGCCGGCGTCCCGGGCCACCTCCACCAGCCCGATCCGCTCGTAATAGCGCAGCGTGTGCGGCGACATATCCAGCAGATCGGCGACCTGCGCGATCGTCATCGGACCGGTGACGGCCTCGGCGTCGACCAGGCCGTGGATCACCTCGACCGGCACCGGGCCGTCGATCTCCTCCAGGGCGGCCAGCGCCCTGGACATCAGATCACCGGTGGCCATGACCACAGCCTAGACCGGCCGCGCGGAGGCGGGGGCGCCGGGGAAGTCGGCGGCCCGCGCGACGGACGCCCAGCGTTCGAGCTCCTCCAGGTTGTGCCGGTAGGACCGCCCGAGGCGCTCGACCGCCTCACGTCCCAGCGGAAGACGCAGCGGCACCCGGTCCTCGGCGACCAGGTCCACGATGATCTGGGCGGCCCGCACCGGATCGCCCTCCTGAAGCCCGTCGGCGCCCGCCATGTCGTCGCGGACCGCCCCGAGCAGCCCGGTGTAGGCGGCACTGGCCTCGGCGACCCCCAGCACACCGGGGGCGTTGAAGGAGGTACGGAACCGGCTCGGCTCCACGATCATCACCCGCACCCCGAACGGCGCGACCTCACCGGCCAGCGCCTCCGACCAGCCCTCCAGCGCGAACTTACCGGCCGAGTACGCGCCGACACCGGGAAAGGACATACGCCCGCCCTGGCTGCTCATCTGCACGATCGTGCCCGACCCCTGCTCACGCAGGACCGGCAGGACCGCCCGCACCAGCGCCGCCGGACCCAGCAGATGCAGTTCCAACGACGCCCGAAGCTCCTGCTCACCGACCTCCTCGGCCGCCCCGACCACCCCCTGGCCGGCGTTGTTCACCAGCACGTCCACTCGTCCGAACCGATCGACCGCCGACCCCACGACCTCCCCGGCGCGCCCGGTGTCACGCACGTCGAACTCGACGATCAGCACCCGGTCGGGGTGAGCGTCGGCGAGGTCGGCCACCGACCCGGGCCGCCGCACCGCCAGCACCACATTGTCGCCTCGTCCGACCGCGCATTCGGCGATGGCGCGGCCGAAGCCCGCCGACGCGCCGGTGATGATCCATGTCCGCTGAATCCCTGGTTGAGATGTCATGCCCGCCACGCTAGGACTTCGAGCGCACTCGAACGCAAACACCGCGTCCCCCGGACTGCCGAAGGTCCGGCGAGGGGCAAGCCAACGGCAAGAGCGGGGCCTGGCGGCCGTGGCTGATCCTTCGTACACGGCCCCGTGCGGGACGCGACGGGACGGGACGGGATGCTCGGGGACACGCTCGCGCGTCCCTCGTCGTCCCCCTGGCGTCCCGTCGCATCCCTGCCGACGCCGCGCTCGATCCGGCAAGCCCAGTTCGGCAACGCTCCGCGGCCCGCCGGGCGTGCTCTACTCCCTTCGGTCAGCCGCCTCCACGAGACGGTCATGAATCGTGCCCGGTCGATCGTCCATTTGCCCGGACATCCTCACCCCCTGACTCGAACATCAAGCTCATTCCCTTCGGTTCACCTCGAACACTTCGGCGCAGATCGTCCGTCAGGAAGGTGGTGGGCCGAGCAACCTTTGCCGGCCCGAGGACCGGTCAGCAGGGTCCGACCGGGACGAGTGACGGTGCGGGGGAGGCCAGTGCGGGGTTCGGCGCGACTCGCCACCGATCACAGGCGAGATCGCCGACAGCGGGAAGTGGGGCAGGTGCTGGACGCCTCAGGGACGTAGGTGGGGACATCGCAGCCGTGCATCTGGTCAGGACATCCTCCCCCGACCTCACGGCGTTCCGGGCGGGATGACGAGAAGCAACGTCGGGGCAGCGCGGCCGCGGGTGAGCGCGGCGGGACGGTGCGGTCAGCAGTCCGGCGAGTTCGGCGGCGGTGTCGCGGGAGCGCGGCCACAGGCCGCCGTTCATGGCCCGCGATCCGCATGGCCGGGAGGCCGGACACGGGCGCGGCGCGGGCTGTGCACTGGGTTCGGACGCCGTGGTCGTGGCGGGTGGAGAGGCGAGCCGTGTGGTGTCGCGGGCCTTGAAAGATCCCATTCTCGGTCCGTACCGAACCGGGTTCGCGTGTCGCCGGGGACCGTCGTCGGCAAGGCGGCCCGCGCTCGGAAGGTCCCTGGCACCCGCGAGTGTACGTCACCACAGGTACGCGACCGGAGGCGCGGACCTGCCGATCGTTCCGCACTTTTGCCGTCCGTCCGTCCGGCGCCGGCGCGTGGTCCGCCGAGCCGGACGCGCGATCGGCCACGGCCTGACCACAGGGTGCGGGCGCGAGGCACGCTCGCGAACACCGGGCACATTGCCGGACCGGAGCGCGGGCCGGCGCCCAAGGCGGAGGCGGGGGTCGGCCTCCAGCCGGACGAGGAGAGCGTGATGACGACATGAACGGCAACGATCCGTCCGCGACCGGCTTGGCGCCGCCGAGCATGCCCCGCGGCGCGGACAACAGCCCGCGCGTGGCCGCGTCGTTCGACCTGATGGCAGCGGTCCTCGGCGGAATCCCCCTCCCCGACCTGCTGATCCGCGTGGCCGAGCAGGCCCGCGCCATCGCGGGCGTTCCGCTGACGTTCATCGCCCTGCCCGCCGAAGACGCCGTCACCCTGCGGATCGACATCGCGGTCGGGATCGGCAGCGACCGCGTCCGCGGGCTGACGGTGCGGCGCGGCCGCTCGATGCTCGGCCGGGCCTTCAGCTCCCGCCGGGCCCTGTCCGCGCGCATCGTGGCCGACCAGACACTGAGCGCCCTGCCGGCCGGCCCGATTCTGATCCTGCCGCTGGACACCGGAGAGGCCACGCGCGGATTACTCGCCGTCCTCGGACGGCCGGGCACCGAACCGTTCAGCCCGTCCGCCGCCCGTCAGCTGCTGCTGTTCGCCGACACCTCCGCCCGCCTGGTCCAGCTCGCCGCCGACCAGCGTGCGCTCGTCCGGCGGCCAGACCCAGCGGACGCGCAGGTCGTCGCGCTCCACCCGCCGCCGCCCAGGCAAAGGTGACACGGCCCCAGGCGGGGTTTCACGGCGTACGGTCGGGCACCACCGCCGCCCCGAGCGGATCCCTTCGGGCGACCAGCGACTATGCCGCTTCTAGACCGTCTCCCACGGCCCAAAGCGTTCCGGCTGGTCCCTCCGCGGCACACCGGCCCGAACCCGGAACGGCCATGGTGTCCGGCGCGACAGCAGCCGTTCGATCTTTGCCCTGGAGATGGCCTTGGCGTGGTCGACGTTCTCGCGGCGCCTCCGGCGCCAGAGAGACACAAGAGCACTCAATGCGGCCATAACAGGGCGATTCAGCAATATCAACAACGCCTTGACCCGAGCATTCAGATCATGAAGCGATCAGCTGCGACAACGGTATCGAAGCACGGTACAGCAGCATGTGAAGCCTCTGTCGGGTGCGGAGGGTCGTGCGAGATCAACCGTCCTACCGGGGGCTTCTTGACATTCGGGGACGCCGCAGCGTCCGCGGCCGTGCTGTGATCAGCACACCCGAAGCCTTCGCTGAAAAGGGCTCACTGATGCGGCTCGTCAACTGCGAGTGATAGGCAGATCGGCTGTTTGATTTTATTGAGGTGTCGTGACAATCCGCTTCAGCAGCCGTTCCAGGTGGTCTAGAGCGGGGTTCGCGTCGGTTCCCGCCCGTCGGGCGATGGCGATGTCCACCATCGGCGCTGGCGGCATGCCGTGCCGGGCGCGAGGGCGCATGGCGGTCGCCGGGATGTTCCCTGCCAGCAGGGCGCCGACGCCCAGACCCGCGGCGACCGCCGCTTGAACGGCGTGCACGCTCGTGCTTTGGAACACGATCCGCCACCGTAGGCCGTGTCCGCTGATCGCGTCGAGGACCGGTTGCCGCCATCTGCAGGGGTGGGAGAAGAGCACAAGCGGCAGTGGATCGGGCAGCGGATCGAGTGACGGCGCGCATGTCCATTCCAGCGGGACCTGGCGTCGCCAGCGCACGGAGGCGTCCGGCATGACCGACGGGTCGCCGAACACTAGGTCGAGGCGGCCCCGGTTGGCGAGTTTGCGGAGCGCGGCCGCAGTGCCGATGACGACCTCCAGCTCGGTCTGTGGGTACACCGTGGCGTAGTCCGCGAGCGCTGGGGGAAGCGCGGTGATCGCGAGATCTTCGAGCAGCCCCAGCGTCAGCCTGCCGGTCGATGTCCTGCCGCGCCCGTCCATCGCGATATGAGCCTCGTCATGCAGGGACAGAATCCGCTCGGCGTAGACGAGCAGGGTTTCTCCGGCCGGGGTGACTCTTGTTCCCCGCGGGTCCCGGATGAGGATGCGCTCGCCCACTGCCTTCTCCAGGCGCTGGATCCGCTGGCTCACGGTGGGCTGGCTGAGACCGAGCGCGAGCGCGCCACGGGTGATGCTCCCCGACCGGACGGTCGCCGTGAACGTCCGGAGGTCCGACATCTCCAGGTCAAAGGTCATTGGAGAAGCTTATGGAGTCCATCGGCATATTGCCATAGGCAAAGGTCGGCGCCATGCCTACGCTGACCTCCATGTCCGCACCGACGCATCAGGCCGAGGCCGTCTTGGAAGTCGCGGCCCGCTACCACCACGTCGATGTCTTCACCGATGTCGCCTACGCCGGCAACAGCCTCACGGTCTTCGTCGACCCTCCGCACCTGTCGACGGCGCAGATGTCCAAGATCACCAAAGAGCTTCGCCACTTCGAGACGATCTTCCTGACGTCCGCGGCCGTCAGGGGCACCGTCGAGGCACGGGTGTTCGATCTGCACGAGGAACTGGATTTCGCCGGCCACCCGGTGCTGGGCGCCGCGGCCGTGCTCCATCGCCGCAGCGGTGTTCCTCCGGAGGAGGAACGCGAGTGGACCTTCGTCCTGGCGGCCAGAACCGTGCAGGTCACAACGCGCGGCGACGCCGCTGGGCATGTGTCGGCCTTGCTGGACCAGGGACGGCCGGAACTGATCCACCGGGCCTCGCCCTCGGATCGTCCCGCCATCGCCGCGGCCCTCGGGCTCGCCGAGGGTGATCTCGACCCGGCCTTGCTCCCGGAGGTTATCTCCACCGGCCTGAAATATCTCATCGTTCCGGTGAGCGGGCAGGACGCGCTGGCTCGCGCCAGGATCACGCGGCCGGATTTCGATGCGTTCCTGGCCGGGTTCGGCGCGCAGTTCGCCTACGTCCTCGATCCCGCCGGGATCGAGGGCAGGCATTGGAACAACGACGGGCTGCTGGAGGACATCGCGACCGGGAGCGCCGCCGGGTGCGTTGCCGCGTACCTTCTGCGTCAGGGACTCGCCGCCGGAGGGGAAAGGGTCCACCTGTCGCAGGGCCGTTTCGTCGGGCGGCCCAGCACGATCACGGTGACCGCGTACGGAACGCCCGACGCCGTAGTCCGGGTCACGGTCGGCGGAGACATCGCCGTAGTGGGGACCGGTTCCCTACACGTCCTTCCACCACTGGAGCCTCAATGAGCCACGCCGCCGGCACCCCCGAGAACCGAACTGATCGGAAGGTCCAGGTTTTCGGCCCGGATACGATCCGGCGGGCCGTCGATCTCACCGACCTGATCGAGCCGGTCGCCCAGGTCTTCGCCGACTACAGCCGGGGCCTCGGTGAAGCCCCGATCTCGATGTTCGCGCCTGCCGGTGCCCAGGGTGACGTGCACGTCAAGTCGGCGTGGATGCCAGGCCGGACCTTCTTCACCATCAAGGTCGCCTCGTGGTTCACGGCCAGAGCGGTCGGCGGCAAGCCTGCCGGCAGCGGATTCATCGCAGTTCACGACGCCACCACCGGCGACCTGCTCGCCATCCTTCAGGATGAGGGCCACCTCACCAACATCCGTACGGCAGCGGCCGGCGCCGTGGCCGCGCGGGTTCTGGCACGGGAGGACGCGACCACCGTCGCCGTACTCGGAACGGGGATCCAGGCATACCTTCAGGTCCTGGCCCTCTGCGCCGTCCGGCCCATCGAAACGGTCCTGGTCTGGGGACGGCGAGACGACGCCGCACGTGCCCTCGCGGAAACGCTCGCGACCAGAGATGCCGAGCTCACAGTGTCGGTTCTCAGCGACGCGGAGGAAGCCGTACGGCGCGCCGACGTGGTCATCACCGCCACGGCAAGCAGGCAGCCGATCGTACGCGGTTCCTGGCTGAGCCCGGGTCAGCACGTCACAGCCGTCGGTGCGGACGACGAGACCAAGCAGGAGCTCGATCCGGCCTGCTTCGAGCTCGCCGACATCACCGTCGTGGACAGTCTCAGCGAGACGCCTAAGTTCGCTGGAGACCTACGCCGCGCGATCGAGGAGGGAGTCCTCACCGGGGCCGGCATAAGCGGCGAACTGGGAGAACTCCTTCTTGGCATGAAACCGGGTCGTCACAACGCCGCCCAGATCACCATCGCGAAGCTGATCGGACTCGGCATCCAAGACCTCGCCGCGGCCGAAGTGGCGCTTCCCAGACTTCTCGCCCCCCGCGCATGAACCCCAGACCTGTGGAGAAGGACTCCGTGCACACCAGCCCTCTGCGCTGCCCAAGGCTTGCGATAGGTGTCGCCGTCGTCGCCGGCGCCCTCGCGCTGTCCGCGTGCGACGCCAAGACGATAAGCCCCGGGAAAAAGACCGCCCTCGACATCGTCAAGAAGAACGGCAAGCTCGTGATCGCGACGGACGCGTCGTACGCCCCGAACGAGTTCAAGCAGAACGGCCAGATCGTCGGCTTCGACGTCGACCTCGGCACCTCGATCGCCAAGAAGCTCGGCGTGAAGGCGAAGTTCCAAGACGTCACGTTCGACAACATCCTGCCCGCGCTGCAGAGCAAGAAGTACGACATCGGAATGTCCTCCTTCACCGACACCAAGCAGCGGGAGCAGAGCTTCGACCTCGTCACCTACTTCTCCGCGGGCACCGGCCTGATGGTGAAGGCGGGCAACCCGCAGAAGCTCTCGCCGGACGACCTGTCGCTGTGCGGCAAGAAGGTCGCCGTGCAGAAGGGCACCACGCAGGAGGACGAGCTCACGCCCAAGTCGGCGGCCAAGCCCGACGGCGGCGCCCGGCTCGACAAGTGCAAGCGGGGCGGCCGACCCGCCCCGGTCAAGATCTCCCTCAACGAGGAGAACGCCGCCAACCTGGCACTGGGCAACGGCCGCGCCGACGCGGTCCTGGCCGACTCGCCGGTCGCCGCGTACGCGGCCAAGGAGTCCGGCGGCAAGTTCGTGATCTCCGGTAACGCCTACGGCACCGCGCCGTACGGCATCGCGGTCCCCAAGAACGAGAACGACCTGCGGGACGGGATCCTGAAGGCCGTGAAGGACCTGATCTCGGACGGCACGTACAAGCAGCTGACCGAGAAGTGGGGCATCTCGGCGGGCGGCCTCACCGACCCGAAGGTCAACGGCGCGGGGGGCTGAGGTTGACGTGACACAGATCGACGACACCATCGGATTGGCGCGGCCTGAGAGCATCAAGGCCGTCCCGGTCCGGCACCCCGGCCGGTGGGTGAGCGGCGCGGTCATCCTCGTGCTGACCGCGATGTTCGTCCACATGCTGTTCACCAACAAGCAGCTGGACTGGTCGACGTTCCGGCAGTTCTTCTTCGACGGCGGCATCCTCAAGGGCCTCGTCGCCACCCTGGAACTGACGGTCATCGCGATGGCGATCGGCATCGTGGGCGGCATCGTCCTGGCGCTGATGCGCCTGTCCGCGAACCCGATGCTGGCGTCGGCGGCCTGGCTGTACATCTGGTTCTTCCGCGGCACGCCGGTCCTGGTCCAGCTCATCTTCTGGTTCAACATCAAGTCGCTGATGGGCGACATCTCGCTTGGCATCCCGTTCGGCCCGGTGTTCATCACCTGGGACGTCAACAGCCTGGTCACCACGTTCGTCGCGGCGATCCTGGGCCTCGGCCTGAACGAGGCGGCGTACATGTCGGAGATCGTCCGGGCGGGCATGCTGTCGGTGGACGAGGGCCAGACGGAGGCGTCCCAGGCGCTGGGCATGCGCCGCCTGCAGTTCATGCGGCGGATCGTGCTCCCGCAGGCGATGCGAGTGATCATCCCGCCCACCGGCAACGAGACGATCTCGATGCTGAAGACGACCTCACTCGCCTCCACGGTGGCCTTCACCGAGCTGCTCAAGGCCGGCGAGGACATCTTCAACGCCAACTACAAGACGATCCCGCTGCTGATCGTGGTCAGCGTCTGGTACATCACCGTGACCTCGATCCTCTCGGCCGGGCAGTATTACCTGGAGCGTCGCTACGGCCGGGGTTCCTCACGTGAGCTGCCCCCGACCCCGCTGCAACGCCTGCGGCGGAACCTGACGACGTTCCATGCCCGGCCCCCGGCCGTACGGGAGGGGTCCGCATGACCGGCAAGGCACCTACCGGCGACGTGATGGTCAAGGCCGAGGGCATCCACAAGCTCTTCGGCCGGCTCCACATCCTGCGCGGCATCGACCTGGAGGTCAGGTCCGGTCAGGTGATGTGCGTGATCGGGCCGTCCGGCTCCGGGAAGTCGACGTTCCTGCGCTGCATCAACCACCTGGAGAAGATCGACTCAGGGCGGCTCTGGGTGGACGGCCACCTCGTCGGCTACCGCCAACGCGGCGACAAACTGCACGAGATGCGGGAGAAGGAGGTGGCCGCGCAGCGCCGGGAGATCGGCATGGTGTTCCAGCGGTTCAACCTGTTCCCGCACATGACGGCCGTGCAGAACATCATGGAGGCGCCGATCCGGGTCAAGGGCGAGTCCCGCCAGGTCGTACACAAGCGGGCGCTGAAGCTCCTTGACCAGGTGGGCCTGTCCGAGAAGGTGGACAGCTACCCGTCCCAGCTCTCCGGCGGGCAGCAGCAGCGCGTGGCCATCGCGCGAGCGCTCGCCATGCAGCCCAAGCTCATGCTCTTCGACGAGCCGACCAGCGCGCTCGACCCGGAGCTCGTCGGCGACGTCCTGGACGTCATGCGGCAGCTCGCGGTGGACGGCATGACCATGGTCGTGGTGACCCACGAGATGGGCTTCGCCCGCGAGGTGGGCGACTCGCTGGTCTTCATGGACGAAGGCATCGTCGTGGAGGAGGGCGACCCGCACGAGGTGCTGACCGGACCAAAACACCCGCGTACCCAGGACTTCCTCTCCAAGGTGCTGTAGGCGGGGGCCGGGACCATTCAGCCGAGAATGAGCGGTAGGCGCTGAGGCGCAGATCGGCCGGGGCCCCGTGGCGCTGGCGGACGCTCGGAACCCGCGTGCCAGAGCACGCGGCACATCTTCGGAATTCCAGGAGGCCGGTATGGCGGGAGAAACTGATCTTGGCAAGCTGCTCGGCGGTATGCGGCCGCGGCTGAATCCAGGCGAGTACGTCTTCACCACGATCGAGGGGAGCGCCACTCCCGATGGCGTCCGTCCTGTCGTCACTGTGGTCGAGGACGAGGGCCTGACCTTGGTCCTGCGCCGGGACGAGGCGGACCGTGCCGGGATCGGGTATGAGTTCGTTGCCGGCTGGATCACGCTGAACGTGCACTCGGCGCTGGAGGCCATCGGCTTGACGGCAGCCGTTGCGGATGCACTCACCCGGATAGGGCTCAGCTGTAACGTCGTGGCAGGTTTCTATCATGATCATATTTTCGTTCCGCATGCTCGCGCCGCCGAAGCGGTCATCGCGCTGAAACGGCTGGCCGCGGACGCGGAGCGTTGACAGGGGCCACCGCGGCTCCTGATACACCACGAGCCTCATCCAATCGATTCCCTCGATCGCCGCGGCCGGCCCGCCGAGACATCGAAGTCGGCCGGCTCGCCGCCGCCCCTCCGGCTCCTGAGCAGAACCGACTCTCCGGTCAGGAGTGGAAGCTCGCCTGGACCCAGCGCCGGCTTCCTCATGCTCGGCGAAGGGTCAAGGGGCGATCGCGCCAGGCCAGGCGAGAATCCACTCACGAAACGTCAGGAGGTCTCTTCTCTCTTCGTGTCAGCCGCCGCCCCCGCCACCCCCGCCTTCCCCGCCGGGCGAAACACCAGTGATAGCCTGCATCTCCCGTCCGACCATCTCCTGTAGCGGCACGCCATCGATGTTGCTGAGGATGACGCCGACCCAGTCGGTGTAGGGGTAGATGCTCCAGTTGGCGCCGACACCGGGGTTGCCGCCGCCGCGGCTCCACACCCACTGGTCGCCGACGATCTTGGCCACCGGCCCATAGGTCCCGAACGACGCCGGTCCGTGGGGGCTGTTGGCGGCGGTGAACACATCGGCCCAGGGCCGCTCCAGCACCGTCCCGTCGCCCAGCGCGTGCCCGAACCGGGCCAGATCCCGCGCGGTGGCGAAGCCGCCGTCGCCGGGGGCGTCGATGAAGGCGCGGCCCGGGTTCTTGCCCAGCATCTGCGGGTTCGGGCTGCTCTTGTCCAGGTTGCGGATGGCGTCCACCTGGCTGCCGTCGGCCAGAGTCATGTACGGGTGCGCGATGTGCCTGTCGGTAAGCCACTGCGGCCTGGTGTAGAACGCCGAGCCGGTCATCTCGCAGCGCCCGAAGATGTGTTCCTGGACGTAGTCCCAGTACGTCTGGCCGGTCACGGCCTCCACGATCAGCGCGAGCATGGTGATGCCGGCGCCGGCGCCGTCGGTGTGGCCCTGGTCGCCCGAGCCGGGGGGGACCACCAGCCTCGCCTGCCGGGACCACTGCTCGTAGTACTCGTGGACGTCCTCCCGGCTGTTGAAGACGCGTTGCAGGTCCAGGTCCGGGGCGTCCATCCCGCCGGTGGCGGTGAGCATGTGATGGAGGGTCACCTTCTCGGCGATGTCCGTGGCGTAGCCCTTCAGATGGGTGCCCACCGTGTCCGACAGCCGCAGCTTGCCCTGCTGGGCCAGTTGCAGGATGGCCACCGCTTCGAACGGCTTGCCCGCGGAGCCGAGGCTGAACGCGATGCCCTCGTGGTTGCGGATCCCCGTGTTCTTGTCGGCCATGCCGTAGCTGCGGCACAGCACCGTCCGGCCCTGGTGCGACAGCAGCACCACGCCAGAGAACTTGCCATCGGCGGCCAGCTTCGCCACGTACCGGTCGTAGGCTCCGCCGGGCTGGGTGTCCGGCGGGATCGGGTCGGTCGGGGCCGACTCGGTGTGGCCGGGACGGGCGCCGACCATCTGCGCGCCGGCCGCCGCCACGCCGGCGGCGGCCGCCAGCCCGCCCCACCCGAGCAGCCGCCGCCGGTCGACACCACGTACGGAAACCTCGTCCATGATCACGGTCCTTCCTGATCGACAAACGGACCGTTGCAGGTCTACCGGCGGCCGCCTATCGCCAAGCGATCGCCGGGCCATACGCGGCCGATACGCGGTGCTGGGGATACTGGGCGGATGCGGGTACTGCTGGTCGAGGACGAACAGCCACTGGCCACCTATATCGCGGCCGGGCTGCGCAAGCACGGCTGTGTCGTGGACGTGGCGCACGACGGTCAGCAAGCGCTGGACAACTGCGACATCATTCCGTACGACGTGGTGGTCCTGGACCGGGACCTTCCGGTGGTGCACGGCGATACCGTGTGCCGGAGGCTGGCGCAGCGCGGCACCGCCCGGGTGCTGATGCTCACCGCGTCCGGTGCCGTGTCCGACCGGGTGGACGGGCTGGCCTTGGGCGCCGACGACTACCTGGGCAAGCCGTTCGCGTTCTCCGAGCTGGTCGCCCGGGTCGGCGCGCTGGCCCGGCGCAGCACTCCGGCCCGTCCTCCGGTGCTGCGTGCGCGGGACGTCGAACTCGATCCGTCCCGGCGCACCGCCGAAAGGGACGGCCGGGCGCTGTGGCTGACCCCCAAGGAGTTCGGGGTGCTGCAACGGCTGCTCACCGCCGACGGAGCCGTGGTCAGCGCGGAGACGCTGCTCGACAAGGTGTGGGACGAGCACGCCGACCCGTTCACCAACGCGGTGCGCATCACCATCAGCACCCTGCGCCGCAAGCTCGGTGATCCGCCGCTGATCGAAACCGTGACCGGCGCCGGGTACCGGATCACCCCGTGATCCGGCGGCTGACCGCCCGCAGTCGTCTCACCCTCGCCTACACCAGCCTGGTGGCGGCCGCCGGGGTGCTGCTCCTGGCGCTGACGTACCTGCTGCTGTGGCGTGGCCTGCATACCCCGGGCCTCGTCCGCGGCAGACGGACCGTCCCGGTCGACAACCCCGACGATCGGCTGCTCGGCGAGGCGATGTCGGAACTGCTGACCCGGGCCTCGCTGGCGCTGCTGGCGGTGACCACGGTGGCCGGGCTGACCGGCTGGCTGGTGGCCGGGCGGATACTGCGGCCGATCCGGGCGATGTCCAGTACCGCCAACCGGCTGTCCGCGGAGAACCTGTCCGAACGGGTGCCCGTCGGCCAGCCCGCCGACGAACTCGCCACGCTGGCCGCCACCATCAACGGCATGCTGGACCGCATCCAGGACGGCATCACCGAACGCGACCGGGTGCTCAGCAGCCAGCGCCTCTTCGTGGCCAACGCCGCGCACGAACTGCGCACCCCGCTCACCACCATGCGCACCGCCATCGACGTCACCCTCGACGGCGAACCCGACCGAGCCGAACTCGTGGTGATGGCCGGAGACATCGCCGCCGCCGTCGAAACCAGCCAGCGCACCCTCGACGGGCTGCTGCTCCTGGCCCGTAGCCAGGCCGGCCCTCTCCGCCGGACGCCCGTGGACCTGGCCGCGGTCGCCGCCGCGGCCATCGCCGCCTCCGCCGACCGGGCGGCCGGCGGGACCGTCACCCTGCAAGCCGACCTGCGCCCGGCACCGTCCAGCGGCGAGCCGGTGCTGCTGGAACGGATGGCCCACAACCTCCTGGACAACGCGCTGCGCTACAACCACCCCGGCGGAAACGTCACCGTGAGCTCCGGCACCACGGACGGGCGCGTCTTCCTGCGGGTGACCAACACCGGCCGACCCGTCACACCGGACGAGGAACGGCGACTGTTCGAGCCGTTCGTCCGGGGCGCCGGCAATGGCACCCGAGGGACCGGCCTCGGCCTGTCCATCGTCCGGGCGATCGTCACCGCGCACGACGGAGACATCTCCAGCACCGCCCGCCCCACCGGCGGTATGGACATCGCCGTACATCTACCGCAAACCGAGGCGTGTGAGGGAATAGGTCCCAGAGTGGGGTCTTAGTAACCCATCAGTCGGCGATGGAGGCGGCCGTGGTGTTGCCTGGTTGGGCAGTGGTGGTGTTGGCGGGCGGCGGACTGGTGGTGTCGGAGCGTAGCCAGACGGTGAGCGGCGCCATCTGTCGGCGGCTGGTATATCGCTCGGGTCGGTGTTCGGCCGACCGAGCACCGTCCGCGCAAGACCGGATATGTTGGGGAAATCACCGCTTGTGCCGTTAATCTACTGTCGTGGCCGATCGAATCCTTGCGGAACTGGCGGCGTTGGAGACTGGGGAAGCCGATCTCCGGCGTGCTTACGAGCGGCTGGAAAGGCAGTTGGACCGTCTGGACGACGATCTTCGAGAGTCGTTAGCCGCCTGGTCAGGAGAGGCGCGGGCGGCCTATGACAGGGCGCATCGTGAATGGATGCTGGCCGCGCGCGAGATGGCGCGTCAGGTGGATGAGCTGCATCGGTACGTCGCCCAGGCGAGGCGCAACTTCCGCGCCTCTCTCCAGGCGAACCACGGCATGTGGAATCCGTCGTGAGCCCACCACCGGATCCGGTCTCGTCCGTTCCGGCGCGGGTCGACGTCACGCCGGCGACGGTCGACCGGGCGGCGGCCAACTTCGCGATCGGCCAGCAGGACCTGATCAGGGCGTACACGACCCTGTCGCAGAAGCTGTCCGCGCATTCGTCGGGCATGGCCGGTTTCGACAAGGCCGCCCGCCAGTTCGCCGCCTTGTACGACCCGGCGGCCAAGGCCGCCTATCAGGCATTCCACAAGGCGATCGAGGCGTTGGGCGGCACCTCCCTCGGCCTCACCCAGACGGTCAACAATCACTTGGCCGCCGATCACCACTCCCGCGCCGACCGTCCCGGCGGCGGCCCGCGGCGCTTCCCGCCGCATCCGGTGTCGCAGAACTTCGCGGTGACAGCCGCGCCTCCGTCGGTGATCGGGGCGATGAGCTGGGCGCCCAACACCACCGTCCCGCTCATCCGCCACGCGATACCGCACCTGCCCGGCTGGGTGGACGATCTGCTCGGCACCTCCAACGAGTGGCCGCAGGGCAACCCGGAGATGTTCGATCAGACCGGTGACGCCTGGGCGGAGGCCGCCCGGGAGATCGGTCAGGTCGCCTCGTGGCTGAACTGGACGGTCACCACCGTCCTCGACCCGGCCGACAACGCCGAACACACCGCCGTCGCCGCCTATTGGGCCACCCTTTATCGGCCCGGCGACGCGTCCACCATCCTGTCCGGCCTGCAGATGATGTGCAGCGCCCTGGCCAACGCGTGCCACGAGTACGCCCAGGCCACCCGGGACGCCACCCGCGTCGTCACCGGCGAGCACATCGCCGAGATCATCCTGCTCGTTGGCGCCGGTGCCCTCTCCGGCCTGTTGCGCAAACTGTTCGGCCGGGTCCTGTCCCGCGTCGGCGCCTACATGCTCGGCCGCGTCGCCGGCATCACCGAACGCTGGGCGCTCCGCAAGATCCTCGCCGACCTCCTCAAGGCCACCGCCGACACCAAGGTCGTCAAAGCAGTCCAAGCCGCCTTCGACAAGAGGGTCGGCATGGCGCTCGGCAAGGACATCGAGGCCACGGAACGCCGGCTCGGACTCGTACCGGGCACTCCCGAGTATCAGGCCCGACTGGAGGAGCTGGCGAAAGACCCCGCCCACGGAAGGAAACCCAGCGCCGCGACAAGACGTGAGGCAGAAGTCGGTCTGCAACTGGAACGGGATGGCCTCTTGCCCGGCCCTATCAAGCGCGCCCCCTTCGATGAGGCGGGAAACGACCGAGGTGAATTCATTGACGCGACCGGCCGGCATTGGGATGTAAAGAGTTCTCCGGATGTCAAGCCAAGCTATACCAAGAATCCGGGTCAACAAATTCCAAGACCACAGTCGACCGAAGCCTTCACCGCAATGGTGAACAGAGAATTAAACAAAGGAATCAATGTAATTATTGACCCCATCGGGATGACAGCGGAGCGGGTCGACGTGATGAAGCAAGTGGTCGCCGCCCATCCGGAGTGGCAGGGGAAGGTAATATGGAAACCATGAGGAACTTCGGACGTACGCGCGGCGACGTCGGCACGTTTCCACGCGATGCGAACGCGAGGCAGGCCTTGGAAGCCTACCTCGACGCTCTTCCTGAGGGCCCTGAGGGCTTCATTCCGTGCTTCGAGGGAGACGGCCTCGACTTCTCCGGCGCCGATCTGTCCGGTCTCGAACTGCTCGGCGCCAGCTTGGACGAAGCGACCCTGGACGGCGTCAGGCTCCGCAACGCGGAACTTGGAAGGGCGTCCCTGATAGCAGCGAGCCTGCGCGGCGCCGATCTGAGCGGCGCACTTCTCCGGAAGGCGCAGGGGCGAGCCTGCGATGCTCGAAATGCACTGCTCGTCGACGCGGATCTCCGGACATGCGAGTTCGAGGAAGCCGACCTGAGAAACTGCGATCTCCGTAGGGCCAAGCTCGCGAACGCATGGCTTGCCGGAACGGACCTGCGTGGTGCTGACCTACGTGGATGCGACTTCGGTGGGCGCTCGACCTCGGCCGGCCTCTTCGAGGTGCGTATGGCGGATTCACGTCTCGACCGCGCCACCGGCCATCTCAGCGGCCCGATCGACGTCGGTACGTCGTCACCTCGGCTGCTTGACGGAGATGACCTTCAACGCTGGTTCGCCGACCATGGCGCACCGGAGGTCGAAGTCCATAACTGACGATCCAACGAACGTCGGCGCCATGCCGATTTTGCCGGTCCGCCCCTCGTTGGGGGTGTGGGTTATTGGGCGGTCCAGCCGCCGTCCACGGGCAGGAGGGCGCCGGTGATGAAGGAGGCGGCGTCGGAGGCCAGGAAGGCGACGGTCTCGGCCACCTCTTCGGGGCGTCCGATGCGGCCGATGGGGTGGGCGGTGCCGAACGAGGCGAGCATCTCGCGGCCGTTCTCGACGACGCCCCCCATGATGTCGGTGTCGATGACGCCGGGGAGCACCGCGTTGGAACGGATGCCCTTGGGGCCGCCCTCGATGGCGAGGACGCGCGTCATCTGGGCGAGGGCGCCCTTGGAGGCGGCGTAGGCGGTCTGGGTCTCGAACGCGACGACCGAGGAGACCGACGCGATCGAGATGATGGAGCCGCCGCCCACCCGCATCAGCCGGAACGCCTCGCGGGCCTGGACGAAGTTGCCGCGGGCGTTGACGCGCAGGATGGCCTCGAAGTCCTCCACCGTGGTCTCGGTGATGGGCTTGTTGAGTGTACGGCCCGCGTTGTTGACCAGGATGTCGAGCCGTCCGACGATGCGGGGTGCCGGCTTGAGGGCGGCGTCAGGTCGTTTTCAGGGGGACGGGCAGACGGTCGCGCAGTTCGTCGACGGTGATCCCGAAGGTCTCGCGGAGCGACGCGCCGTCGGGGCCCACGTCGATGACGGCGACGTCGGTGTAGACGCGGCTGACGCAGCCGACGCCGGTCAGCGGATAGGTGCATTCGGGCACCAGCTTCGGCCGGCCCCGCTTGTCGAAGAGCGTCATCATCACGAAGACCTGCTTGGCTCCGATGGCCAGGTCCATCGCGCCGCCGACGGCCGGGATCGCGTCGGGGGCGCCGGTGCTCCAGTTCGCGAGGTCGCCGGTCGCCGACACCTGGAACGCGCCCAGGACGCACACGTCGAGGTGGCCGCCGCGCATCATCGCGAACGAGTCCGCGTGGTGGAAGTACGACGCGCCGGCGAGCTCGGTCACCGGGACCTTGCCGGCGTTGGTGAGATCCGGGTCGATCTGGTCGCCGGTCGCGGCGGGGCCCATGTTGAGCATGCCGTTCTCGGTGTGCAGCACGACGCCCGAGCCGTCCGGGAGATGGTCGGCGACCTTGGTCGGGCGACCGATGCCGAGGTTGACGTAGGAGCCCGCCGGGATGTCGCGGGCGACGACCTCGGCGAGCCGGTCCGGGTTCAGGGACATGGTCAGCGCGCTCCTTGGACGGTGTAGCGGCGTTCCTCGACCCGCACCACGCGGTCGACGTAGATGCCGGGCGTGACGACCGCCTCGGGGTCCAGGTCGCCGGCCGGGACGACCCCGCCCACCTGCACGATCGTGGTGGCGGCGGCGGTCGCCATGACGGGGCCGAAGTTCCGGGCGGTCTTGTGGTAGACGAGGTTGCCCATCGTGTCGGCGCGGTGGGCGCTGATCAGCGCCACGTCGCCCCTGATCGGGTACTCCAGTAGGTGGACGCGCCCGTCGATGGTCCTGGTCTCCTTGCCCTCGGCCAGCGGGGTGCCAACGGCGGTGGGGCAGTAGAAGGCGCCGATGCCCGCGCCGGCGGCCCGCATCCGCTCGGCGAGGTTGCCCTGCGGCACGACCTCCAGTTCGACCCGCCCGGCCCGGTACAGCTCGTCGAAGACATGGGAGTCGCTCTGCCGGGGGAACGAGCAGATCACCTTGCGGACCCGTCCGGCCTTGAGCAGCGCGGCCAGCCCGACGTCCCCGTTGCCGGCGTTGTTGGACACGATGGTGAGGTCCGCCGCGCCCTGCCGGATCAGCGCGTCGATGAGGTCGAAGGGCATGCCGGCGAAGCCGAACCCGCCGACCAGGACGGTGCTGCCGTCCTCGATCCCCCGGACGGCCTCGTCGACGCTCTCCAGGATCTCCGCCCGGCTCACGCCCGTGCCTCCGTGTTCTCCAAGACGGTCGCCAGGCCCTGCCCGACGCCGATGCAGATGGCGGCGACGCCCCAGCGCTCGCCGCGCTCGCGGAGCACCTTGGCGAGGGTGCCGAGGACGCGGGCGCCGCTGGCCCCGAGCGGGTGGCCGATCGCTATCGCGCCGCCCCGGGTGTTGACGATCTCCGGGTCGACGCCCCAGGCGTCGACGCAGGCGATCGACTGGACGGCGAACGCCTCGTTGAGCTCCACCGCGCCGACCCGGTCCCAGCCGATCCCGGCGCGGGCGAGGGCGCGGTTCGCCGCCTCGACGGGGGCGTAGCCGAAGTCCCGCGGGTCGAGCGCGAAGGCGCCCCGCCCGGCGACGCGCGCGAGCGGTTCGAGGCCGATGAGCCCGGCGGCTTCGGCCGAGCCGAGCAGCAGGGCGGACGCGCCGTCGCTCAGCGGCGAGGCGTTGCCGGCGGTGATGGTGCCGTCCGCGCGGAAACTCGGCTTGAGGCCGGCCAGCTTCTCCAGCGAGGTGTCGGCGCGGACGCCCTCGTCGCGTTCCAGTCCCGCGGTGGGAACGACCAGGTCGTCGTAGAAGCCCTCGTCCCAGGCGGCCGCCGCGAGCCGGTGCGAGCGCAGCGCGAACGCGTCCTGGCGCTCCCGGCCGATGCCGTACTTCTCCTGGAGCAGTTCGTTGGCCTCCCCCAGCGAGACCGTCCACTCCTTCGGCATGCGCGGGTTCACCAGCCGCCAGCCGAGCGTCGTCGAGACCGCGGTGAGGTCGCCGGCGGGGAAGGCCCTGGACGGCTTCGGCAGCACCCACGGCGCCCGGGTCATCGACTCGACCCCGCCCGCCACCACCACGCCGGCCTCGCCCGTCTCGATCGTCCGGGACGCGATCATCGCCCCGTCGAGGCTGGAACCGCACAGCCGGTTGACGGTCGAGCCGGGCACGGCGGCCGGCAGCCCGGCGAGCAGCGCGGCCATCCTGCCGACGTTGCGGTTCTCCTCGCCCGCGCCGTTCGCGTTGCCCCAGACGACCTCGTCGATCGCGGCCCGGTCGAGCCGGGGCGCCCGCTCCAGCAGCGCGGTGATCACACCGGCCGCCAGGTCGTCCGGCCGGACGTCCGCGAGGGCGCCGTTGAACCGCCCGAACGGCGTCCGGACGGCCGAGTACAGGTAGGTGCTCATGTGATCGAGGTTAGGCCGCCCCCCTTGATACAGTGAAGTATCAATATTCGATGCAATTGAGACGTCCACACTATGGATCTACGTCATCTGCGGTACTTCGTCGCGGTCGCCGAGGAGCTCCACTTCGGGCGCGCCGCCGAACGCCTCACCATGGCCCAGCCGCCGCTGTCGCAGGCGATCCGCCGGCTGGAGACCGACCTCGGCGTGGAACTGCTCCACCGCACCACCCGCCGGGTCGACCTCACCGACGCGGGCCGCGGCTACCTCGCTCGCGCCCGGAAGATCCTCGGCGAGGTCGACGACGCGGCGCACGAGGCCCGCCGCATCGCGGCCGGCGCCGTCGGCCACCTCACGCTCGGCTGCGTCGGCTCGGCGACCTACAGCCTCCTGCCCGCCATCTCGCGCGGCCTCTCCGAGGAGCTGCCCGGCGTCGACTTCTCCTTCCGCGGCGAGATGCTCGCTCCCGACCAGGCCGCCGCGCTGCGCGCCGGCGAGATCGACCTCGCGCTGCTGCGGCCACCGCTCGCCGACCCGTCCCTCGCCGTCCTGCCGCTGCGCCGCGACCGGCTCGTCGTCGCGGTCCCCGCCGACCATCCGCTGGCCGCCCTCCACCGGATCGGGATCGACGACCTGGCGGACACCGATCTCATCGTGCACTCGGCGAACCGCCGGTCGGTGATGTACGACGTGGTCCTCGGCCTGTTCCACGACGCCGCCGCCGAACCGCGGATCCGGCACGAGGTCGGCGAGACCTCCACCCTGGTCACCCTCGTCGCGGGCGGCCTCGGTGTCGCCGTCGTCCCGGAACCCGTGACGGCCCTGGCCCTCGACGGCGTGGTCTTCCGTCCCCTGGCGCGGCCCGCCGTCACCGTCGATCTGGCGATCGCCCACCGGACCGACCGCGGCGAACCGCACCTGGTGCGCGCCGTCTCGGTCGTCCGAAGGATCGTGCGGCTCCCACACTCCGGAGCGGCGGAATGAGGCCGGTCAGCGGTGCTCGGAGTCGATCGCCAGCTCGGTCACCAGGGTGCTGATGGCGCGGGCGGTCTCGACGACCTGGGGGGCGATCACGTCCCTCAGTTCCGCCTTGTCCAGCGGGCGGGCGACGGAGACGTTGATCGCGGCGATGGGACGGCCGGACGCGTCGAAGACGGGCGCCCCGACTCCCCGGATGCCCAGGACCATCTCCTCGTCGTTGAGGGAGTAGCCCCGGCTACGGACGCGGTCGAGCTCCTGGGTGAGCTTGCCGAGCTCGGTGATCGTGTACTGGGTGACCGCCTCCAGCTCGCGGCCGCCGAGGATCCGCTCGACCTCCTCGCGGGGCAGGAACGCGAGGATCGCGCGCCCCAGCGAGGTGGCGTGGACGGGCAGCCTGCTTCCGACGAACAGCCGCAGCGCCAGGAGGTCGTCGTTGAGCAGGCGCGCCACATAGACCACCTCCGCTCCGCTCAGCAGCGCCATGTTGACGGTCTCGCCGGTGCTCTCGCGAAGCCGCTGGAGATAAGGGCGCGCCATTTCCGGAAGTTCCCGGCTGCTCAGTGCCGCACGCGCCAGAGAGATCGCCTTGAGGCCGGGACGAAAGGTCCTCGACTGGGTCTCCTCCAGATAGCCGAGATTCAGCAGCGTCTGGCAGAAGCGGTACGCGGTCGCGCGGTTGAGTTCGGTCAACGAGGCGATCTCGCTCGTGGTGAGCTCGGGACGCCGTTCGTTGAACAGCTCCAGGATGGCGAGAGCGCGCGAGACGGACTGGATGCCGTCCTTCTTGCCGCCGCCGACGTCACCAAGCGAATGATTGTTCGATGTGCGAGCCACAGGCACGATGGTAGCCCACCATGGCGGATGGTTCACTTCCGCGTCCGCCTCGCTCGGCGATCCTCGCGCCGGGCGGCGCCCTGACAGCGGCAAGTCGCCATCCGCGGACCTCGACGGCGGGCGCCCGAGAGCCTCGGGCGATCCGGTCCGGGTGGACCTTCTCCGGCCAGGTGGACCCGAGTATGCTCACCATATGAGCATGCAGTCGAATGGTGAACGTATTCGGCCCGGATCCGAGGGGCCTCGGGGAAGCGACGCCGGTGGTGCGGGCGCGACGCGGTGGCGGACGGATCACCGGCGGCTGGGCGCGGCGGAGATGCGCGGCCTGCTCGGCGAGCCCGACCCGGAGACCCGGCTGAAAATCCTTGATCACCTCGATCGGAATTGCCTGATCTTCATCGCTCACTCGCCGTTCTGCTGCATGGCCACCGCGGACGCCTCCGGCGCGTCCGACTGCACTCCCCGAGGCGACTATCCGGGATTTGTCCGCGCCCTCGACGAGCGGACCCTCGTCATCCCCGACCGGCTCGGAAACAAGCTCGGCGACTCCTTCTCCAACATCGCCGAGAACCCGCATGTCGGGCTCCTCTTCTTCGTTCCCGGGGTGGTGGAGACCCTCCGGGTCAACGGGCGCGCGTACATCACCGACGACGAGGACCTGCGGACGATGCTGGAGCAGGACGACGTGCGTCCCGAGATGGCCACCCTCGTGGAGGTCGACGAGGCCTATCTGCACTGCGGCCGGTCGCTGCTGAGATCGCGGCTCTGGGAGGAGGACATGCGCGACCTGGCGCGGGAGATCCCCTCTCCCGGCACCTTCTGGGCGGACGCCGCGGCCACGGAGGGGCTGGACGCCGAACGGCTGGACGCCCTCTTCGACAACGGCTACCAGGAGCTCTACTGAGATGATGATCCGTGAAGGCGGCCGTCTCCTGACCGTGACGGAGATCGACCACCCGGCCCGCGACATCGTGGCCCTCCACCTGGCGGACCCGGCGGGAGACCCGCTTCCGGAGTGGGAGCCCGGCGCCCACGTCGACGTCCAGCTGATCACGCGCCATCTCCGCCAGTACTCCCTGTGCGGGCGTCCCGGCGACAGGTCCGGCTACCGCATCGCGGTGCTCAGGGAGCGCCTGTCCCGGGGCGCGTCCGCCTACGTGCACTCGTACCTGCGCGTCGGCAGGCAGGTGCGCGTGTGGGAACCGCGCAACCACTTCGCGCTGCGCCCGGCGGAGCGCTACGTCTTCCTGGCCGCCGGTGTCGGGATCACGCCGATCCTGCCGATGGTCATGCGGGCGCAGGACGCCGGTGTCCCGTGGAGGCTGGCCTACAGCGTCCGGACTCTGGAGGAGGCCGCGTTCCGCGATGAGCTGGCCCAGCTTGGCGGAGAGGTGACGCTGCGGGCCACGAGCACCGAGGGCCGGCTGGACGTCCGCGAGTTCGTGGGGGCGTTCGAGGAGGGGACCGGCGTCTACTGCTGCGGCTCCCCCGGCTTCGTCGAGGCGGCGGAGGAGGCCGTGGCCGAGTGGCCGGCGGGGTCCTTCCATGTCGAACGCTTCCTTCCGGTTCCGCGGGACTTCGGCCCCTGCGAACCGTTCGAGGCCGTGTGCGCGCGCTCGCGGCTGCGGGTGCGGGTGGACGCCGGTGCCAGCCTTCTCACCGCGCTCCGGCGCGAGGGCGTGCGCGTTGCCGGCGGCTGCCTCAAGGGGGTGTGCGGCTCGTGCGCCGTCACGGTGCTGGACGGTGTTCCCCAGCACCGGGACTCCCTGCTGACCGCCGGCACGGTGGACCGCATGCACGCCTGCGTCTCCCGCGCCGTCACCCCGGAGATCGTCCTGGACGTCTAGAGCCGGCTCTGAAGCAGGCGACGGAAAGGAGGGGGAGGCGCGCCCGCGCCTCCCCCTCCCGCCTTCTCCGGTCTCACTCCTCCACGGTGGCCTCGGCGGGCGGCCGGTCGGTCGCGACGGGCGGAACCGCCGCACCGGCGACGCGCGCTGGTCCGGCCTCCGCCGGTGCGGGCGCCCGGGTCTCGACCTGCACCTCCGAGGCCCCGAGCAGTCCGCTCGGACGCCACCGGAGCATCAGGATCAAGGCGACGCCCAAGGCGGCGAAGGAGATCCCGCTGGGCGCGTGGATCTCGACGCCGGCGATCGGCACACCGCTCTCGACCTTGCGCAGCACCTCGTTGATGACGGTGATCACGGCCGTTCCGAGCAGCGCTCCGCTGATGCCGCCGACGCCGCCCACGATCGCCATGGCGATGACCAGGACGAGCTGCGGGATGTAGAACGACCCGGGCGAGAAGGCGGTGAGCAGCTGGGCGTACAGGGCCCCGGCGACACCGGTGATGAACGCCGACAGGACGAACGCCCAGAGGCGCGAGCGCAGGACCGACACCCCGGCGGCCTCCGCCGCGGCGGGCTGGTCCCGGACGGCGCGGGCCCGCAGCCCCGCCCCCGACCACTTGAACCACGCGCTCAGCGCCACCACCACGGCGAGGCTCGCGTACACCCCGATGAACGTGGTGTTCTCCGGGACGCCGAACAGCGACTGCGGGCCGCGCGTCAGCGGGGTCGCCTGGGCGAGCACGTTGCTGACGATGATCAGCAGGCCCAGGGTCGCGATGGACGCCGCCGCGCCGGACAGGCGCATGAGCGCCGGCCCGGTGAGCAGCGCGAGGAGCGCGGCGGCGGCCCCGCCGACCAGCAGCGCCGGCAGGAACCCCACCTCGGTGCCCGCCAGCGCCCCCGGCAGGTCCGGCAGGACGACCTCCTTGTCGAGGACCGGCATCGCCGCGATCCCGCCCGCGTACGCGCCGACGGCCATGAACGCGACATGGCCGAACGAGACGATGCCGGTGTTGCCGACGAACACCTGGAACCCGATCACCAGGATGGCGTTGATGCCGAAGAGCAGGACGATCTCCGCCATCGTCGGGGCCAGGAACAGCAGGCCCCCGAGCAGCGTCACCACGCCCGCCGCCAGCAGCGCCCCGGCCGTCGCGCCGAGCCGTCCGAGGAGATCGGGCGGGCTGTCACTTCGCAATGCGAGCCTGACCATCAGGCAGCCTCCGTTCTGGCGCCGCTGAGCCCGCCGGGCCGCAGCACGAGTAGGGCGATGACGACCGCGAAGACGATCGCCTGCGCGTAGGTGATCGCCCCGGACGGGAGGACGACGTTCATGGTGACCTCGATCCCGCCGAGGGCGAGGCCGCCGAGCATGGCGCCCGAGGTGCGCCCGAGGCCGCCGAGGACGATCGCGATGAACGCCTTCAGGGTGGGCTCCATGTCCGACCGCGGGGTCACCGCGCCGACCTTGGCGAACCAGAGCAGCCCGACCACCCCGGCGATCGCGCCGCTGATCGCGAAGGCGATCATCAGGACGCGGTCGGGGCGGATCCCCATCAGGCGGGCGGTCTCGGGCGACTCCGCGGCGGCGCGCAGATGGGCGCCGAACGGGGTGCGGTGGAGCAGCCCGTAGAACGCGGCGACGACGAGGGCGCCGCTGGCGATGGTGACGACCTGCAGCACCGGGACGCGCAGCCCGCCGGCGGCGATGACGCCGGTCAGGAAGTCCGGGGTGTTCAGGACCCGGGGCTTCTCGCCGAAGACCAGGATCGCGATGTACTGGGTGATCAGGAGGACGCCGAACGAGGTGATGAGCAGGGTGATCTGCGGCGCGCCGATGAAGGGCCGGAAGGCGACCCGTCCCATCACCACCGACAGGGCGGTGACGAACAGGACGCACAGCGGGACCACCAGGGCGAACGGCAGGCCGGCGTCGACCAGGACGCAGGCCGCGTAGCCGCCCCACACCAGCAGCAGCCCGTAGGCGAAGTTGATCAGGTTCATGACGCTGAACACCAGCGTCAGCCCGAGGGCGAGCAGGGCGTAGGTGGAGCCGACGCTCAGGGCGTCGAGCACGTGCTGGACGAGCGCGGTCATCGGCCGGCCCCCTTGAGCCCGAAGTACGCCTCGATGAGCAGTTCGTCGGCCTTCATCTCCGCGGCGTCGCCGTCCAGGACCTTCTCGCCGAGTTTCAGGCAGCAGGCGCGGTCGACGAAGTCGAGGGCCCGCCGGGACGACTCCTCCACCACGATCAGGCTCTGCCCCGCCTCGCGGAGGCTCCGGAGCACGGTGTACACCTCGTTTCCCATCTTCGGCGCGAGGCCGAGGCAGGGCTCGTCCAGGACGAGCAGCTTCGGGGCGGCCATCAGCGCCCTCCCGATCGCCAGCATCTGCTGCTGGCCGCCGGAGAGGTCGCATCCCCTGGCCGTCCGCCGCTCGGCCAGGACGGGGAAGGTCGTGTACACCCGGTCGAGCACGTCCCGCTCGTGCCCGCGCCGTTCGGCGGCCGACATCCGCCGGCGCAGGCAGGTGGCGCCGATCAGGAGGTTCTCCTCGATCGACAGGGTCGCGAAGATGCCGCGGCCCTCGGGGGCGAGCGCGATCCCGAGGGCGGCGCGCTCCTCGGCGGGCATGCCCGTCACGTCCTCGCCGCCGAACCGGACGGTGCCCTCCCAGGGCGCGAGCAGGCCGGAGATCACCTTCATCAGCGTCGACTTGCCCGCCCCGTTGGCGCCGAGCACGGCCACGGCCTCGCCCGGGGCGACGGTGAGGGAGACGCCCTTGAGCACCTTGGTGGCGCCGTAGCCGACCACGAGGTCCGAGACCTGGAGCAGTGGTTCCATGCTCACTCCGCCCCCAGGTACGCCGCCACGACGCGGGGTTGCTTGAACGCCTCCTGCGGCGCGCCCTCGTAGATGACTTTGCCCTCGTCGAGAACCTGGACGCGGTCGCTGATGCCGAGGACGAGGTTCATGTCGTGGTCGATGACCAGGACGCCGCATCCCCGTTCGCTCCGGATCTCGTGGATGAGTTCCTTCAGCTCCGCTGTTTCACCGTCGTTCAGCCCCGCGGCGGGCTCGTCGAGCAGGAGCACCCGCGGGTCTCCGGCGAGCGCTCGCGCGATCTCCACACGGCGTTGCGTGCCGTAGGACAGGGTGGAGACGATCTCGCGGGCGACCTCTTCCAGGCGGAGGCTTCGCAGCAGGCCCTCCACCTCTTCCAGGGACGAGGCCCCCGAGGAGGCGTTCAGGCCCACGAGCACGTTCTCCCGCACGGTCAGCTCGCCGAACAGCTTGAGGTTCTGGAACGTCCTGGCGATGCCGCTCTTGGCGCGGCGGGCCCGGGACGCGCGAGTGATGTCCCGCCCGCCCAGCCGGATCTCGCCCTCGTCGATCCGGAGCGCCCCCGAGACGCAGTTGACGAGCGTGGTCTTGCCCGAGCCGTTCGGCCCTATCAGGCCCAGGACCTCACCCGCCGCCAGGGCCAGGTCGGCGCCGTCCAGCGCGGTGAGCCCGGAGAACCGCTTGACCGCGCCCGTCACCCGCAGCAGCGGCGCGTCCGTGCCGGGGCCGGGACTCCGGGTCCGCGAGGCGGGCACGGGTGCCGCGCTCACGACGCCTCGTTCCTCATCGCGGTGGCGTTGTAGACGGTGACGGACCCGGGCTTGCCGCCGTCGAGCCCGACGATCGTGGGGCTCCAGACGGCGTAGCCGTCCTGCCAGTGGTCGAGGGTGCCGCCGGGGACCTTGAGGCCGCGCTGTTCGCGCATCGCCTTGGCGGCCGACGCGGCGTCGGTGACGTCCTTGCGCTGGAGGGCGGCGTCGACCGCCAGGAAGGTCTGGTAGGCGCCGGGGGCGTTGGCCTGCTCGGGGAAGTGCCCGAACATCTTCTGGTACGCCTCGGCGAACTTGGTGATGGCCGGATCGGTCTTCCGGTCGGTGTCCGCCCCGTCGAAGTAGACCTGGGCGGCGTAGTAGATCGCGTCCGCCCGGCCGGTCCCGACGAGCTTGGGCAGTTCCCGGGTCTGCAGGGTGATGTTGCCGAGCACCGGCTTGTCCACGCCGGCGGCCCGCAGCTGCTTGACGAACGTGCCGACCGCAGGGAAGACCGCCAGGGCCTGGACGACGTCGGGGTCGGCGGCCTTGATCTTGGAGATGGTGGCGCTGAAGTCGGATTGCCCGCCGAGCGAGTCGACGCGGTCGGCCCCGCTCACCTTGCCCCCGCCGCTCTCGTACAGCTTCCGGTAGGCGGTGTCCTGCTCGGTGAAGTAGGCCAGGCCTGGGTCGAGCACCTGGAAGGTCGTCCGCCACTTGCGTTCCAGGGAGAACTTGGCCTGTGCCAGCCCCAGCTCGGTGGTGGTGATCCCGCCGCTGAAGAAGCGGTCGCCGACGGCCTTGCCGAAGACGGTCGAGGAGGCCGCGAGCGACAGGGTCAGCAGTCCCTCCCGCTGGCCGATGCGGGCGGCGGCGACGCCGGTGTCGAAGTCGTCGGCGACGACCAGGATCTGGGCGCCCTTGGCGACCAGCGACCGCGCGACCTGCGCGGCGATCGCGGGGTCGGACTTGGTGTCGCCGGTGATGGTCTGGATCTGGCAGCCCTTGATGCCGCCCCGGGCGTTGATCTCCTGGATCGCGACCTGGAGCCCGCGCTTGCCGGCGACGTCGAAGAACGAGGCGAACCCGCTGTCCGCCTTGGCGACGCCGACCAGGATCTTCCCGTCCTTGCAGGCGAGGGAGCCCGCGCCGCCTCCCTTGCGGGCCGAGGCGGTCGAGCACGCCGCCGTCCCGGCCAGCGCCCCGACCAGCGTCGCCCCGGCGGCCATCAGCACCGGCCACCGGCGCCTCATGAGGTGTGGATGCGACATGACCCCTCCAGGTTCGATCGACATGCGTGCACATGTTCGCGAAGTGAGCTCACGCTAACGTGCGGGTTTTCCGCGGTCAAGGTTGTCGACTCTCTGACATCACTGCAGGAAGCAGGGTCAATATAGGCGACCGGCGAGCCCTCGAAGCCATCAGAGGATTCACCATACGATCGCCCATTCATTTTCAATGCGCTATCGGTCCCCGGTGGGACGGGGAGTGGCCCGCCTCGCCCGGCAGGCCGTGCCCGCCGATGGGGGCCGGATGCCCGCGTCATCTCAGCCCCGCCCGTCCAGGCCCAGGGACGCGCGGAGCTCGGACACCCGCCGGCGGGCTCCGTCGGCGTCCCCGGGAGGCAGCCAGAAGACGCATCGGTGCACCCCGGCCTCCGCGTAGCGCGGGACATCGGCGGGGTCGGCGCCGTAGACGGTCACCGGCGCGTCCGCCCACCCCGCGGCGCGCGCCCGCTCGCGGTACTCCGCGATGCGGTCGACCAGGCCGGGGGACGGTTCGGGCAGCCACTCGGTCCCGTAGGCCAGGACGCGGTCCACGACGGTGGGGCCGTTGCCGCCGATGAGGACCGGGACCGGGGACTGGACGGGCTTGGGCCACGCCTGGATGCGGTCGAAGGCCACATGGGGTCCCTCGTACGTGGCGACGTCCTCGGCCCATATCGCTCGCATCGCCTTGATCCGGTCCGCCATCACCGACAGGCGCCGCCGGGGGTCGGTGCCGTGGTTCTGCATCTCCTCGCGGTTCCACCCCGCCGCGACGCCGAACAGGAACCGGCCGCCGGACAGGTGGTCCAGCGTCGCGACCTCCTTCGCCGTGGTGATCGGATCTCGCTGGGAGACCAGGCAGATGCCGGTGCCGACCCGCAGGGCGCGGGTCGCGCAGGCCGCGGCCGTCAGCGCGACGAACGGGTCGAGTGTCCGCGCGTACTCGGGAGGAACGTCACCGCCCTCCGGCTTGAAATGCGCCGTGCGCTCGACGGGCATGTGCGTGTGCTCCGGAAAGAACAGCGACTCGAACCCGCCGTCCTCGGCGAGCTGGGCGAGATCCGCGGGCGTCAGGCCCTGATCCGTCGCGAAGACGGCGAGACCGAACTTCATCGAGAACTCCTGAGGAAAGGGTCCAGCGCTCGCATGGCGTTCGGGCGCCGTGCGAGTCCCTGATGCGTGATGTGAATGACGTGATGTGAATGGCGTGATGTGAGTGATCGGCGCGCCGGGTTCGGCCGGGTGTGCCCGGTGCGTCCCGTGGGGCGGTCTCCCGGCCGGTTCCGGGAGACCGCCGCTCAGCCGCCGAGACCGGCGGCCGGCCTGCCCAGGTGCGCGGTCACCGCCGCCAGGAAGCGCGCCGCGTCGGCACCGTCGATCAACCGGTGGTCGTAGGTGAGCGCCAGGTGGAGCATCGATCGCACGGCGACGACCTCGCCGAGCACCGGGTGCGCCACGGCCACGGGCCTCCTGGTGACCGCGCCCGCGCCGAGGACCGCGACCTGGGGCTGCGCGATGACGGCGGTGGAGAACAGCGCCCCCTCCGCGCTCCGGTCGTCCAGCGTGAACGTCGCGCCGTTCAGGTGCTCGGGGGCGAGGCGTCCGGTCCGCGCCCGGTCGCCGAGATCGTCGATCGCGCGGGCCAGCCCGGCGAGGTTGAGGTCCCCGGCGTTCCGGACGACCGGCGAGACCGGCCCCCGCGGCGTGCCGACGGTGATCGCGAGGTGCGTCCCGTCCGGGTGGACGATCTCCTTCCGGTCCAGGTCGGCGCGCGCCCCGAGGATGGGGTGCGCCCTGAGCGCGCTCAACGCGGCGAGGGCGAGGAACGCCCGCAGGGTCAGGTCCACGCCCTCGCGTGCGTGGAAGGACGCCGCGGCCGCCTCGCACGACCGGACGGCCTCGGTGACGTCGGCCTCCACGACGGTGGTCAGGTGCGCGCTGGTGCGCAGCGACTCCAGCGCGCTCGCGGCGAAGGCCCGCCGCGCCGGGCCGATCTCCACGACCGTCCCTGCCCGCGGCTGCTCGGCGGGTGCCCGTTCGGCGACTGGGGCCGGCGGAGCGGGCGCCTCCTGGGGACCGCGCGGCGAACGCGCGGCTCTCAGGACGTCGTCCCTCCGGATCCGGTCCCCGCTTCTGCCCGGCCGCAGCGAAGCCAGGTCGACTCCGTGCTCACGCGCGAGCGTGCGGACGAAAGGCGTCACGTACGTCCCGGATCCCGCCGCTCGGTGGTCCCGAGCGGATGCCACCGGGTGCGGAACGGACACGGCGGGTCGCGGTGCCCGCGCCGGTCGCGGAGCGGGAGGCGGAGGCGGCGGCGCCTCGCTCGACGGCACCGCTTCACGAATCACCGCGAGCTGTGTGCCGGTTTCGACCGTCTCGTCCTCTTGGACGAGGATCGAGTGGAGGATTCCCGCGGCCGGCGAGGGGATCTCGGTGTCCACCTTGTCGGTCGACACCTCCAGCAGGGGTTCGTCGGCCTCGACGGACTCCCCCACGCCTTTCAGCCAGCGGGTGACGGTGCCCTCGGTGACGCTCTCACCGAGTTGCGGCATGGTGACGGGGACTGCCATGCGCGGAGCCCTCTCTCGGGAAGCCTCGGAAGGCGGTCAACTGGACGCGGGCTCCGCGCGCAACCGCGCCGTGGCAGCCTCATCGATCGACAGGTCCGCGCGCAGGGAGACGCCGTAGACGTCCCGCGCGCGCTCTGGGCTGATCCAGCCCTCGCGCACGTCCTCCTGGACGTGGGCGGGGTCCCGGTGCATCGCCGGCCCGTATCCGCCTCCACCGGCGGTGATGGACACGATGCGCTCGCCGTCCGCGAGCTCGACCAGGCCCTGGGAGGACAGTTCGGTGAGGTCGCCCGCACGGTCCCGGCGCAGGTGCCGGGTGAGGCCGCCCTCGCCGCCGCCGCGCACCCCGAGCGCCGGGTAGACGGCGCCGTCGGATCCGTAGACGACCGTCATGGACGTGCCCACCGGCCCGTACTCGACCTCCGCCGACGGGGCGCCGCGGAACCGTCCCGCGCCCTCGGTGTCCCGGACGAGCCGCTGGCGGCTCACCCGGATCGGGTGCGTCATCTCAGCGATCTCCACGCTGTCGCGGCGCAGCATGCCCGCGCAGCCCACATGGAAGATCGTCAGCCAGGCGTCGGTCCACGGGGTGGCGGCCCCGCCGGTCACCGCGAGGAAGATCTGGTTGACGAACGGACGCCCGCCCGACCTCGGGTCGGCGCCCGACACGACCGCCGCGGCGGCGGGGATGACGGCGCCGCACTCGGCCAGCCCGATGCCCTCGGCCAGTTCCGCCATGCCGCGCTGCACGGCGTTGGTCACCCGGTCGGCCAGGTTGGTGGTCGCCGCCGAGCAGCTGTGCGGATGCACGGGGACGCCCACGGCGCTGCCGTCCCGCAACCGGACCTTCACCCGGCGCAGGCTTCCGGCGTTCGGCGGCACGCCCTCGCCGATGGAGTTGAAGACGCCGATCAGGGCCGCCGTGGCGGCCGTCGACTCGGTGAGGTTCAGGCCGTTCGGCAGGCAGTCGACGTTGTCGGTGAGATCGACGTGGATCTCCTCGTCCGCCGACCGGATGTCGATGCCGATCCTGATGTCCAGGCCGTCGGGGATCCCCGGGAACGGGTCGTGCCTGGTGGTCAGGTTCAGCCGTCCGGCGGGGAGCTCCGCGATGGCGGTGCGCATCCGGCCCTCGCTGTAGGCGAGCCACTCGCCGACGAACTCCTGCAGCACGTCCCAGCCGAGCTCGTTGCCCAGTTCGAGGATGCGGCGCTCCCCCAGGCGCACCGCGCCGATGAGCGCGAGATAGTCGCCCCACCACTGGTCGGGTACCCGGACGCGGAGCCGCAGCATGCGGAGGATGTCGTCGTTGTCCTGGTAGCCGGTCTGGACGCGGCAGGCGTCGAACAGGAGGGTGCCCTCCTCGTAGACGTCGCGGGCGTCCGTCATGTAGGTCGTCGGCTTGGAGTTGCCGCAGTCCGCCTGATGGGCCTTGGCGAGGACCGAGAAGCGGTGGACGCCCTCGTCGTCGACGACCGGTACCAGCATCGCGTGGTCGGCGGCGTGCGAGTTGCCGTTGTACGGCGAGTTGTGCAGGTAGGCGTCACCGCGCCGCATCTCGGGATGGAAGCGCGACACCGCCTTCGAGATCAGGTCGGGGCCGCTCATCATGTGGATGGGCAGGCTCTCGGCCCCCATCACCAGCTCGTGATCGGCGCTGACGATGCAGCAGGAGAAGTCGTGGGCGCTGTTGAGCACCCCCGACCGGCTGGAGCGGAAGACCGTGTTCATCATGGCCTCCACGACCACGTTCAGGCGGTTGCTGATCACCGCCATGCGCACGCCGTCCATCGTCACTTCCCCCCTCGTCCGGTTCGGGTGTCCCTGTCCGCCGCGTGGGCGGGGGCGGTCGCCCTCGTCCCGGGGACGACATGGACGGTGCCGCTGGCGCGGCGGCTGAACGTGGCGCCGTCGTCGATGACGATCGTCGTGGTCGCCGACTCCACGATCGCCGGTCCGCGCAGCTCCGCGCCGACGGGCACCGACTCCAGCCGCCAGACCTCCGCGCTCACCGGCCCGACGCCCGGCAGATGGATCTCCCGCTCCCGGCGCACGCCGTCGCCGGCCCCCGCCTCGGGCAGCACCGGGTCGGTGATGCGGCAGCGCGCCCTGACGTGCCAGCTCTCGAACTCGATCGGCGAGCCGGGATCGTCGACGGCGAAGGCGTCCCGGTGCACTTCGTGGAAGGCCTTCTTCAACCGTTCGAGCCCTTCGGCGTCCAGCGATCCCTCGGAGCCCAGCTGCACTTCCAGCTCCCAGACCTGGCTCGGATAGCGCGCCTCGACGGAGAACTCGACGGAGGTCTCGACGGCTCCGGCGCCCGGTCCCGCGATGAAGTCCCGGGCCCGGACCGCCAGATCGGCGAGCACCGCGTTGACGCCCTCGAAGTCGAACGCCTCGGTGGTGGTCCGGAACGTCGTCTCGAAGCCGCGCGACAGATCGGAGATCAGCGCGCCCGCCGCGCTCAGCGCCGGGCCCATGATCGGGACGATGACCTCCCGGCAGCCGAGGCGCCGCGCGATGGCCACGGTGTTGAACCCGGCGGCGCCGCCGCCCCCCACCAGGACGGCCTGCGCGACGTCGATGCCCTTCTGCCCGCTGATCTCCTCGATGGCGCCGACCATGCGCTCGGTCGCGAGCCGGTACACCGCGCCCGCGGCCTCCATCACGTCCAGTCCGAGCGGCTCAGCGATCCGGGTCCTGATCGCCTCACGGGCCGCCTCAAGGTCCAGCGCCGAGCGCCCGCCGAGGAAGTAGCCGGGGTCCAGGTACCCCAGGACGAGGCACGCGTCGGTCATCGTGGGGCTGGTGCCGCCCCGCCCGTAGCAGACCGGGCCGGGGTCGGCGCCGGCGCTCTGCGGCCCGACGTGCAGGAGCCCGCCCGGGTCCACCCAGGCGATGCTGCCGCCCCCGGCGCCGACGCTGCGCACGTCGACCGACGGGAACCCGGTCATGTGGCCGCGGAACGGCTCGCCGATCCAGGACTCGCGCGTCCACGGGATCCGGCCGTTCCTGACGACGCTGACGTCGTAGCTGGTCCCGCCGGTGTCGGCGACGATCGCCATGGACGCCGTGGTGTCCAGGCCGGCGAAGTACCGTCCGGCGACCGGGGCCATCGCGGGGCCGGAGTTCAGCGAGTGGATCGGGGACGCCGCCACGTCCTCGGCGTCGAGGGCGCCGCCCGCGGAGGTGACCATGAGGACCCGGCCGGCGAACCCCGCCTCCCGCAGGCGCCCCTGGAGCCCGCTGATATAGGCGGTCATCAGCGGCTTGAGCGAGGCGTCGATCGCGGTCGCCGAGGCTCGGCGGTACTCCCGGATGCAGGGGTTGACCTGGTGCGAGAGCGTCACCGGGACGTCCGGCAGCAAGTCCCGCAGCAGCTCGCCCACCCGCAGCTCGTGGACGGGGTTGGCGATGGACCACAGCAGGCAGACGGCGACCGCCTCGACCCGCTCCCGGCGCAGCCTGCCGGCCAGGTCCGCCACGGCCTCCTCGTCGAGCTCCCTGACCACCTCCCCCTGGGCGCCGATGCGTTCGGGGATCTCGAAGGTCAGCGAACGCGGGACGTAGGGCTCGGGGTACGGCTGCCGCTGGTTGAAGATGTCGCGCCTGCCGCCCTCGCGGAGCAGCAGGACGTCCGGATGGCCCTCGGTGGTGAGGAACGCCGTCCGCGCCACCCTCTTCGTCAGGACGGCGTTCAGCCCGCGCGTGGTGCCGTGGACGAGCATGGTCCCCCGCTCCAGCAGCTCCCGCCGGGAGCAACCGCGGTCGGCCGCCGCGACCTCGAAGGCGTTGAGAATGCCCTGGACCGGGTCCGCCGGCACGGTGGAGCTCTTGTGGACGCTCAGGCGCCCCTCGTCCTCGATGACCAGGTCGGTGAAAGTGCCACCGGTGTCGACTGCAAACCTCATGGAGACGTTCCTGCTCTCAGGTCGCCGCGGCGACGGTCAGTAGATCGCGAGCTTGCGCAGTTCGCCGGCGATGCGGTCGGTGGTGGGCACGATCTCGTCCTCGAGCGCGTGCCCGTAGGGGATGGGGACGCGTTCGGCGCCGACGCGCACGACCGGTCCGTCGAGGCTCTCGAAGCAGTGCTCGCCCGCCCACGCGGCGACCTCGCCGCCCCAGCCGCAGAACTCGACGGCCTCCGACACCACGGCGAGCTTGCCCGTCCGCCTCAGCGACGCCTCGATCGAGGCGGTGTCCAGGGGCCACAGATAGCGGAGGTCGATAACCTCGCACGCGACGCCCTCGGCGGCGAGCTCGTCGGCCGCCAGCACGCACCGCTCGACCATCCGGCCGGCCGACACGACGGTGACGTCGCCGCCCGGGCGCGCGACCCGGGCCCCGAAACCGTCCGGCCCGGTACGCGCATCGATGTCCCCTGACGTGCGGAAATACAGGTTCTTGCTCTCCAAGAAAATCACGGGATCGTCGGAACGTATAGCGTGCCGGAGCATCCAGTAGGCGTCGGAGACGTTGCTGGGCATCGCCACGACCAGCCCCGGGACGTGCGCGAAGAGGCTCTCCAGGCTCTGCGAGTGCTGCGGCCCGTGGTTGGTGCCCCCGCCGCCCGGCATCCGGATGGTCAGCGGCACGCTGAACTGGCCGTTGCTCATGTAGCGGATCTTCGCCCCGAGGTTGATGATCTGGTCGAGGGCCAGCAGGACGAAGTCCGAGAACATGATCTCGACGACGGGGCGCATGCCCTCCGCGGCGGCGCCGATCGCGAACCCCACCACGCCGGCCTCGGAGATCGGCGAGTCCAGCACCCGGTCGTCGCCGAACCTGTCGAGCAGGCCCTGCGTGACGGTGAAGACCCCGCCGAGCGCCGCCACCTCCTCGCCCATGACGACGACGCTCTCGTCGGCCGCCATCTCGGCCTCCAGCGCGGCGCGCACCGCTTCGGCGTACTTGACCTCACGCATGGTTCTGCAGCTCCGGGGAGGTGTAGACGAACGATTTCGCCGCGGCGGCGGGCGGGCGCTCCGCCGCCTCGGCCCGGTCCCGCGCGGCCTCGACCTCGGCGGCCACCTCGGCGTCGATCCGGGCGACCCGGTTGGCGGCGTGCGCCTCCAGCCGGGTGCGGAGGTTGGCGATCGGGTCGTTGAGCGCCAGCCAGTCCGGGCCGGCCGACTTGGGCCGGTACCGGTAGTCGGGGTCGGAGAGGCTGTGCGGCCGGACGCGGTACACGCCGCATTCGAGGAACGCCGGAGTTCCGGCCCGTACCCGCGCGACCATCTCCCGGGCGGTCTCCGCGACGGCGACCACGTCCCGTCCGTCCACGTAGCGGGCGTGCATGCCCGTCCCCTCGACGATGCGCGCGATGCTTCCCGGCGCCCCGAAGAGACGGTCGGACGGCATCGAGTGCGCGAGGCCGTTGTTCTCGCAGACGATCAGGCACGGGCTCGCCCAGAACCGCGCGAGCAGCAGCGTCTCGTGGGTGACGCCCTGCGCGAACCCGCCGTCGCCGATGAAGGCCACCGCGATGTCGTCGCCGCCCCGGCGCCGGCGCGCCCACGCGGCGCCGGCCGCCCAGGGCAGGCCGCCCGCGACGATCGCGTTCTCGCCGAGGAACCCGCTCGGCCGGTCGTGCAGGTGCATCGAGCCGCCGCGCCCGCCGCTGACACCGGACGTCCGGCCGAAGAGCTCGGCGAAGACGCCTTCCATGGGCACGCCCTTGGCGAGCGCGTGCCCGTGCCCCCGATGGGTGCTGGTGACCATGTCGCCGTCGCGCAGCGCCGCGCAGACGCCGACCGCCGCGGCCTCCTGGCCGAGCGACGAGTGGAACGATCCGGACATGCGCCCGAGCCGGTGCATCTTCTCGATCTCCAGCTCGACGGCGCGCACGACCGTCATGCCGCGGTAGAGCGCGTGCGCCTCGGCCAGGCCGGCCTCACCGACCGGGAGGCCGGTGAACACGTCCGCCGGACTGTGCGGGTTTGCTGCTGTCTGGGTCATGGGGGCTCACTTCACCGGAACGGATGGGTCTGCAGGTCGTGCCAGGCGCCGGCGGCGGGCAGGTCCTTGACGGTTCTGAGGCCGGGAGCCGCCTGGAGCACTCCCGGGATGCTGTTCACCAGCTGCGCGGACGTCGCCGGGATCGCGTCCATTCCGGGCGACAGCGTGAGGTTGACCGGATGGAGGCCCTCGACGGCGAGCGAGTCGACGGTCTTGAAACCGGCGCTCTCGGGACGCAGGTGCAGGACCAGCTCCATCTGGACGAACAGGGCCCCGCCGACGTATCCGGTGGCCTTCTGCAGGAAGCCCTCGGTCCGTCCGGCGGGCACCTGCCCGTACCGGGTCGGGGCCGGGGTCTCGGCGATGAACGGCTCGAACCGTTCGGTGACCGGCCCGTCGAGCAGCAGTCCGAGCCGCTCGCAGACGAGCTCGATCGACTCGGGGAACCCGACATGGCCGGCGATGGTGCCGGTCGCGTGGCCCTCCTCGAACTCCTCGGGGGTGTACCCGATTCCGAGGCGGCGGTGGATGTTCTCCCCGAAGCCGGACACGTCCACGGCGCGGTGCCCGCGGATCGTGCGAATGTCCCACGACACGCCCGTCGCGGCGACCAGGAGCGAGTCGAAGAGGAAGCCGGGGTTGACCCCGGTGCCGAGGACGGTCGCACCGCCCTCGCGGGCGGCCGCGTCGATGCGCGCCGCCGCGGGGGCGTGCCGGCCGAAGGGGAAGGCCAGCTCCTCGCAGGGCGACACGACGTCCACGCCGGCCTTGGCGCAGGCCACGATGTCGTCCTCGGTGTCGCGCAGGAACGAGCCCGTCGCGTAGAGCATGATCTGCGGGTCGGCCGCCAGCACGTCCTCCAGGTCGCCCGCGACGGCGGGCCCGCCCGGCGCGGCCGAGCCCACCACCTCGTGCAGGGGACGGCCCACCGCGCCGGGTTCCTTGGTCGCCGCGCCGACGATGTCGAACCCCGTCCGGTGCTCCAGCAGAAGACGGGCGGCCGCGCCGCCGATGCTGCCGAGGCCGCACAGGCCGATCCGGATCGGACGAGGGTTCATCACGTCTCCTCGAATGCACAATTAGCGAACATGAGTACGTATTATGAGCACTCTGCCGGGGGTGTCAAGGGGGCGCGGACGGCATCTCCCCTCTTGAGAGGGGGTACTGCCTCCTTCGTTGCGCACTCGACGAGAGTCCGGCGGGCCGCCCGGTGACTCGGCGCCGCCTCTAGGCTATGTTCATCATTCGTGCATCTGACCGCATAAGGCTAGATGTTGGGACCCACGAGACGACCAGGGAGCCGGAATGGCAGGACCACACGCTGTGACCGTGCCCAGCGAGGGCGATCAGCTGAGCGGATTGCTCTACGTGCCGGACGGACCCGGGCCACATCCCGCCGTCGTGCTCGCGGGAGGGTGGTGCTACGTCAAGGAAGTGGCCCAGCCGCTGTTCGCGGAGGTCTTCGCGGAGGCCGGCCTCGCCGCGCTCGTCATCGACTACCGCCACTTCGGCGAGAGCACGGGACACCCCCGGCGGCACATCGACCCCTGGCGGCAGATCGAGGACTACCGGAACGCGATCTCCTACCTCCAGGCCCGCGACGATGTCGACGGCGCCCGGATCGGGGCCTGGGGCATCTCCTACAGCGGCGGGCACGTCCTCATCCTCGGCGCGGTCGACCCGCGCGTCCGCGCCGTCTGCTCGGTCGTCCCCGTCATCGACGGGTGGGACAACCTCCGCCTCTCGCACGGCACGGTGAGCTTCCGCGCCCTGCGAGCCGCTCTGGAGGAGGCGCGCACCCGGCTGTTCGAGACGGGCGAGCACACCTACATCGACCACCAGCCCGTCGAGCTCGGAGCCGTCGGGACCTTCCCCTTCCCCGCGAGCCGCGACACCTTCGCCCGCATCAAGGGCACGGAGGCGCCCGGTTACGTGGGCAACGCCACGGCCCAGTCGACCGAGATGCTCCTCGCCTACAGCGTCCGCCCGTTCCTCACGCGTCTCGTCGCCACGCCCACCCTCATGTGCGTCGCCGAGGGCGACGACCACACGCACTGGGACCTGGCGGCCGAGGCGTTCGACGCGATCCCCGGACCCCGCAAGAAGTTCCACGTGGTCCCCCGGTCCACCCACCTGACCCTCTACGAGGACGTCGAGGTGCGCCGCGAGACGGCCAAGGTGGCGGCGGCCTGGTTCACCGAGCACATCTGACCCGGGGCTCCGGCGTCCTCACCCGAGAACCTCTGACCGGGCGGCCCGCGGCTGGGACGACGGCGACCGCCCCAGCCGCGGCCGGCCGCCCCCCGTTCGACGAAGGTCAGCCGCCGTTGCCCTGGTAGGCGCGCGCCGAGCGGTACCAGATCAGGCGAGCGCCCAGAAAGGCGCACAGACCGATCGCGGGGGCGGCGTAGCCGAGGATGGACGTCATCGACGACCGGTGCTGCTCACCCAGGATGACGGAGGCGGGCAGGTACGCTATGAACGCTATTGGCAGGACGCTGAGGAACAAGGCCCGCAGCACCAGCGGGAAGATGACCGTCGGATAGTTTCCGAAGGTCGCCATGAGTTCGTCGATCCAGGTCGAGAGGGTGAAGGTCTCCGACTGCCGAAAGGCGGCCGATGAGATGAGGAGCTGGATCGCCGCCTCAAGGAGAACCGCCCCGGCCACGGAGATCACCAGAAGGCAGACGCGTGGGGCCGTCCAGTCCAGCGGAACGGTGCTCGCGGCGACGCCGAAAAGGGTGGCGGCGACACAGAGGTCGCCGAGGGCGTTGACGTTGAACGAGTTGAGCAGCACCTGGGTGAGCAGCGGCAACGGCCTGGCGAGGAAGGCGTCGACGCGACCTTCCCGAATCATGACCGGAACGTACGTCACGTTGAGGAAGAAGCACACGTACAGGGCATGTGCCAACAGGCGGAAGCCGGTGATGAACAGTACTTCGGAACTGCTCCATCCGGCGAGCCCCGAGAATCGGGTCACGAGCACCGTCATGAAGAGCAGGACGGACGCCTGCCACAGCACCCCGTTCAGAATGGCCAGCAGGAACTCGGTGCGGTATTCCAGGCGGGCGCGCAGGTTCAGGCCGGTGATACGCCGGACGATCTGAAGTCGTCGGCGGAATGCCCGTACGGAAATTTCGCTCACCCTCCCTGGACGTCGACCCGCCGGATGGCGTGCCGCCAGAGGAAAGAGGTCATCGCGTACAGGAGACAGCACCACAGGGTCTGGATGCCCAGCTGTACGAGGGCCTCGGCGGCCGGGATCCGGCCCACATAGATCGAAACCGGCACATTGATCGTGCCCTGGAAGGGGAGCCACTGGTTCAGCGTGAGGAACCAGCCCGGGAAGAACCACAGTGGGACGAACGCGCCCGACAGCAGATCACTGCTGAAGGAGTAGACGCGGAGCGCGTTCGTGTTGGCGGTGGTCCAGAAGCACAACAGGTCGATGCCCAGCATGAGCTGGTGCGCGATGACCTGTCCCAGGAGCAGGCTGACGGCGGCGAGGGCGGCCACTCGCGCGTCCGGCGGCGGTGAGATCAGACCCGCCGCCAGCGCGATGCCGTACCCGGCGAGCGACCAGGTCCCCCAGTAGAGGATCTCGCCCAGCGACTTGAGCAGGTAGTGGCGCCGCGGTCCGAGCGGCCGGAGGAACCAGTAGATGATCCGCCCGTCTCGGACGAGGGCCCAGAGGGACTCCCGGGAATGCAGCCGCGAGCCCCACCGGATCCGCTGCACGAGCAGCGCGAGAACGACGTACGTCACCGCCTGCCGGACGTCCAGACCGGCGCTGACCTCCGTGGTCGCGTACACGGCCCGCCAGAGGGTGCAGACGAGGCCGACCTGCAGCACGGCCATCAGCAGCGCCGTGACGACTCCGCTGCGCCGGGTCAGTTCACTGAGCGCGGGGACGGTCAGGAGGCGGCGCGTACGCGCGGCGTGGATCGCCATGGCCGGTCACGCACCGGCCCTTGCGACGGCCGGTGACCCGCCTCGGTAGACGTCCCTGATCAGCGCTTCGACGCTGCTCTCCTCCACCCGCAGGTCCGTGACGGGCGCGCGGGACACCACCTGCTGGACGACGCGCCCGTGCGGCACGCCCGGCGCGGGGACCAGGGTGGCGCGCAGTTCGGTGCGCTCGACGACGACGGCGCCGTCGATCTCCAGGTGACCGACCGGTTCGGCGAAGGCGACCCGGACCGTCACCCCGTCGTCGCGCGCCGCCCGCAGGGCTTCGAGCGTGCCGTCGAAGACGACGCGCCCATGGTCGATCAGGAGCAGCCGGTCGCAGAGTTGCGCGATGTCGGCGGTGTCGTGGGTGGTGAGCAGGACGGTCCGGCCTCGCACCGTGGCCTGGTACCGAAGAAAATCCCGAACCTGCTCCTTCACCATCACGTCCATTCCGATGGTCGGCTCATCGAGGAAGACGATCCGCGGATCGTGCAGCAGAGCCGCGGCCAGGTCGCATCGGACGCGCTGGCCGAGGGACAGGTGGCGCACCGGCGTGTTCCAGAACTCCGCGAGCGCAAGAACATCGTCGAATTCGCGGAGCCGGCGCCGGTAGTCGCTCTCGGAGATCGCGTAGATGTCCCGGAGAATGTTCAAGGACTCCCGGGCGGGCAGGTCCCACCAGAGTTGGGTCCGCTGCCCGAAGACCACCCCGATCTCCTGGGCGAGCCGCCCGCGTTCGGCGTGCGGAACCCGCCCGTTGACGTGCACCGCCCCCGAACTCGGTACGACTATTCCGGTGAGCATCTTCACCAAGGTCGACTTCCCGGCGCCGTTCGGGCCCAGCAGCCCGACCAGCTCACCGGGCTCGACCCGGAACGAGACGCCGTTTATCACCGTGCGCGATTCGCGAGCCGGCCGGACGAGAGATCGCAGAGCCCCGAGAAGGCCGCTCTTCCGTGTGGTGACGGTGAAGCTCCTGCCGAGCTCCTCGGCGTGGATCGCCGGTCCGGAGTCCTCTTGCATCTTGGTCACCTCAGCGTTCCAAGGGGAAGCCGCCATGCGACCTCGTACCGCAGGAAGGCGTCCCAACGAAGCGGGTTGCCGGGACCGAGCCGCAGCGAAGGGAGCTGCGACTCGTAAGCGAGTGCGGCGCGCTCCTTGCTTCTCCGCATCTCGGTGTCGAGCGGGAATACCCCGGCTTCCAGGGATTCCGGATCCAGCCCGCAGGCGGACAGTTCCTGGTCGAACCAGAATCCGAGGTCGAGGTAGGCGGAATCGGGTCGTCCCGTGACCCAGGACGGCCAGCCGAAGCGCAGGCTATAGGGGATGTCCGCGTAGAGGAACAGCTCAGGCGAGATGTTCCGTCCGCGGATCGCGGCGATGACCGCGTCGCGGGTGGCCACGTGGTCGACATGGCCGCCTATCCCGGCCGGCGCCCATATCTCCGCCGCCCCGTCCACGTACGGGCCGAGGGCGGCGGCGAGCCGCTCTTGGTCCAGAGGCGCGCGGCGGTACTGCTCGTCGAGTTCGCTCAGCCTCCGAACCCGGCAGCTCATGGCCGCCATGGCGCGTTCGTCCTCGGCGAGGCGCGCGGCGAACCGGCTCGCCGACGAACGGGCACCGGTGAGCCGGTCGTAGGCGGTCAGGCCGACGTCCTCGGGCGGCGGGCCGGCGAAGACCGTGACGACCTGAGTGTCCGGCTCCATCAGCCGGATCGACGCCGACAGGGCCGCGTCGTCCAGGTGGGGGGAGAACACGACCCGCCGAGGCCCGGCGCCCGCCCCCGGGGCATGGGGCATCGTTCTCCGTTCCCCGGTGGGCGGCCTCGGCTCATCCATGGGCGATGACGCCGATCGTCGCGTCCGCAGGCCAGCTCAGCGCGGCGATCTCCCCGCGCGCGACCACGCCCCGCGCGGACATCTCCGGCCTGCCGTGGTCGAGATGCAGCAGATCATCGTCATAGCGGTCCACCGAGGAGACCGTGTGCAGCCGGAGCATGAAGTCGATGTCCTCACCGCCCCAGCCGACGAACCGCTCGTCGAAGCCGCCGACCTGGCGGAAGATATCGGCCCGAAGCCAAATGCAGGCGCCCATGGTCCGGCGCAGCAGGAAACCTCGGAGCGATTCGAGGTCGAAGCCGGGCTCGCCGCGCGCACAACGCGCCTGAATCACCGAGCCGCTCGATTGCGCATCCAGGTAGAGCGCGTCCCGATAGGGCAGGTGCACCTGCCGGCCGGAGTGCTGGAACCGTTCCAGATTGCGCTCGATGAAAGAGCGATCGACGATGCAGTCGGCGTCGAGCACGCACAGGATCTCCGCTCGGCAGCCGGCGTTGACCACACCGACGTTGATCGCCCAGGATTTGTTGAAGGCACCGGCGTCCTGAGCGAACAGGTAAATGTCCGAATGCTCGCGCAGCACGTCGCCCCAGCGCGGCCGGGTGTCCGCCTCGACGACCACGATTCGGTACGATGCCCGGTCGCAGGACTGGTCGTGAAGCGACTGCAGACAGGCCAGGAGGTTCCGGAGTCTGCGTTTGTCGGGGTGGTCGTCGCGGAACGGGATCACGACCAGGAGCGGAACGTCCCCGGCCGGCCTCGTCCGGTCGGTCAAGGGCCGTCCGATCGACCGTCGATATGAGGGCCGAGGGGAGGCCGGTGAATATTTGCCGCCGATGTGGTATCCGATCCTCGACTTCGAGTCGGCCTTCCAGGCGGCGTCGATCATTCGTGCGTACCGGCCGTCCCGGTCGTCGCCGGACAGCCTGTCCGTGAGCAGCCGGACGAAGGCACGGTACGCCTTCGCGTCGCGCGGATCGGCCATGGCCGCCATTCCCAGCGACCGCACCGATGCGTCGGGCAGCCTTCGGAGTTCGGTGGCCACCCGTTCGTGCAACCGTCCGGACTTGAGCCAGTGCCTGCTCACCGTGCGCGCCTCCGGCGACCCGGTGAGGGCCAGGCTGTCGGCGACGGTCCCGGCGAGGACGGTGACGCCCGGAGCGTGAGCCGCGATCATCGCGGCTCCGTCCGGCCGGTCTCCTCCAGCGGCACGTAGTTGCGCGCGAAGAGATCCACCGCCTCCACGGTCTTCGGATGCGCGGCCAGCGGCTCCAGGTAACGCAGCGGCAGCGTGGTGATGTGCGCTCCCGCGCGGGCGAACACCGGAACGTCGAACGACCGCCGCAGGCTCGCGGCGATCAGTTCGCCGCCCTGCTTCTCCACCAGGGGGGCCGCCTCCGCGATGACCGTGGCCGGGTCGAGCCCCGCGTCGCTCATCTTGCCGCAGAAGAGCGAGACATAACGAGCCCCCGCCGAAGCCGCGATGAGCGACTGGCTCACCGTGACGCATGCGGTGCAGTTGACCGGGACACCGTCGCCGGCCAGCCGGCTGATGACCGGCAGCAGTTCCCAGCTGCAGGGAATTTTGATGACCAATTGCTTGTAGGCCACCTCATCGATGATTCGCCGGGCCTGGTACTCGATGTCGCCGGGATCATGCGCCATGACCTGGACGCTGATCGGCAGCTCCAGGTCCCGTTGTTCGACCAGCCGCACGATTCGCTGTATGTGGTGAAGCGGCCGCCCAGCCGCCTGTTCGCTTATCTGCGTGGGGTTGGTGGTGATGCCCCGGGCGAGCCCGCGTTCCAGGACCGCGCCGATCTCGTGGAGATCGCTGCCGTCGAAGAAGATCTTCATGAATGCTCCTCGGACCGTCAGGTGAGTCGAGTGGATGCTTCGCTGCCGACGCTGACCAACGCGTCTTCGGTGATGCCCGAACAATTCGCCCAGGAGGACCCGTCCAGTGCTCGCAGGCAGATCTGCCATGCCCGCAGCGTCGCCTGCACGAGCCCGGGAAGCCTGACGAAAACGGCCACCGCTATCTCGCGATCGGAAGTCTGGACTCGCAGGTGCTCCAGGGCGTCGTCGGCGCACGCCGCCGCCTGGAAGGCCGCCGTGACGGCGGTGATCTCCAGGGCGTCCGGAGAAAGGCCGTCCCGCAACTCGAGCCGGACGATGATCATATGCACGGGGTGCTCTCCAGTAACGTGGTTCAGCCCCAGGAAAAGCCACCGCTGGAGAACGCGAGTCTTTCAGAGTCCTGCACGATGCACATCGGGTCGCCTCTCTCTTCGGCGGCGGCGAATTCATTGATCCGCGCCGGTTCGTCAAGAGTCCCCCGGCACGAGACCCCGTGTCACCTGGTCTCCGCTGGCACAAAGAGCCTTGGCAGGAATGGTCCTCGGCGTCCGGGCGCCGCGCGGCGCACCATCAGCGACCGCGCCGATTTGGCCTGCCGTTGCCAGGCCGGAAGTTGCCAGGCGCTTTCCCGAGGGAGCCGGTACGGAGCGCCTTGCCTGCCACGGGCCGGGCGACGATAATCAGATGATCTTCAACGGAACCGGACTCGGAGGAGACGGGGCATGCTCAATGCTCTTGGTCTGGAGAGGTCGACCGAAACCGTTTACCGATTACTGCTCGAGCATCCCTCGTGGGGACTGGACGAGCTCGCCGGGCATCTGGGCTGGGACGCGCCGCGAACCCGCATCGCGTTGGACGCCCTGGCCGACCTGCATCTCCTGAGCAAGTCCGCCGACGTCCCTGGAACGCTCCGGGTGGTCAGCCCGAGGGTCGCCCTGGTCTCCCTGCTCGCCAGGGAGGAGGCCGAGCTCGCCACGCGACAGCGGGTGATCGACGTCACGAGGTCGGCCGTACGCGACCTGGTCGACCGGTACGGCCACGACAGCCACGACCTCGAAACCGTCGAGCGGATCGAGGGGCTGGACGCCGTGCGGGGGCGCTTGGCCGAGCTGGCCGAACGCGCCGAACGCGAGTGCCTCTCCTTTCTGCCGGGTGGGCCGCCCGACACGGAGACGATGCAGGCCAGCGGCCCGCTCGACGAGGAGGCGCTGGCACGCGGGGTGCTCATCCGCAGCATCTACCAGGAGAGCTTCCGCAACGATCCGGCCTGCCTGCGCTACGTGCGGCGGCTCGCCCTGCTCGGCGGCGAGACCCGGACCGTGCCATCCCTCCCGACGCTGCTGGTGATCGTCGATCGGGAGAGCGCCCTCGTGCCGCTGGATCCCGAGGACGGACGGCGGGGCGCGCTCCTCCTCCGGGGCCCGGGGCTGGTGACTCCCCTCGCCATGCTCTTTGAGAAGTTCTGGCAGGACGCGACGCCGTGGGAGAGCAGACCCGCCGCCGACGGCAATGGCGTTTCTCCCCAGGAACGAGAACTACTCGGGCTCCTGGCGAGTGGCCATACCGATGAGTCCGCCAGCAGGGTGCTCGGCGTGTCCGTCCGAACGGCGCGGCGCATGATGTCGGACCTCATGGACCGCCTGGGCGCCCAGAGCCGTTTCGAGGCCGGTGTACGAGCCACCCAGCGCGGATGGCTGACCGGCCTGGCGGGGTAGCCGGGGTGCACCCGCACCGAGCGCTGGACGAGGGCGCCCGACCTGGTCGGTCTGCCCGCTGACCTGGACGAACGCCTTGACCTCCTCGCCTCGCGGGCCGCATCGCCTCATCACACGCATCACCGGATCACCCGAAGCGAAGGAAGGCCCGGCGCCTTCGCCGGCGTGGCGCTCAAGGGGCCGGGCCCTGCCGGTTCAGCGCGTGGCGGCGAGGAGGCCGGCGCGCAGCGCGTCGGCGTTGTCGGCCAGGAAGCGGGCGAACGTGCGGGGTTCGCGTCCGGTCAGCTCGCGCACCGCGGTCGTGGTGGCCTCCAGCGAGCCCGCCGCCACCTCGCGGCAGAGTTCGGCGATGTCGTCGGCGAACCCGGCCGGAAGACCCTGGGCTCGCAGCGACGCGGCCATCTCGTCCGGCGACAGCTCGACGTGCGCGACGGAACGGCCCAGCACCGTGGAGATCTCGCGGGCGACGTCGGCGTGGGTGAGGGCCTGGGGGCCGGTGAGCACGTAGGTCTCGCCGAGGCCAGCCGTCCCGGACAGGAGCGCGGCGGCGCAGGCGGCGATGTCCCGGCAATCGACATAGGACACGCCGGCGTCACCGTAGGCACCGGCGATGCCGCCCTCGGCGGTGAACGTGCCCGCTCCGGTGATGAAGTTCTGCATGAACCCGCTCGGCTGCAGGATCGTCCAGCCCAGCCCGGACGCCTTGAGGTACCGCTCGATCTCCCAGTGCGCGCCTTCCGCCAGCGGCCCGCCCTGGTGCGCGTGCCAGACCGAGACCTTCACCACCCGGCCCACCCCGGCGGCGCGGGCGGCGTCGATGGCCGCCCGCTGCAGACGGATCATCGGCTGCTCCCCGTCGGCGACCGGCTCGGCGCCGGTGCTGTTCAGCAGCAGGCGGTCCACGCCCGTCATGGCGGAGGCGAGGGAGCCGGGGTCGGCGAAGTCGCCCACGACGTAGTCGCAGCCGAGGGCCCGTCCCTTGGCGGCGTCTCGGACGAGCGCCCGGAAGGGGACGTCGCGATCGAGAAGGAGCCGGACGAGGTGCGTGCCGATGGAGCCGGTGGCCCCGGTGACCAGGATCATGAGCGTCCTTCCAGGTGCGCGCCGACGGCGCGACACTAAACTGAGGGTGCCTCGGAAACTTATCCCGAGGCACCCTCGATTTACAACCGGAGGATCCCTTGAGCACCACCCGCCGGCCGCGGGCCGATGCCCGGCGCAACTACGAGCGCCTGCTGTCGGAGGCCGACGCCGCCTTCGCCGAGCGCGGAGTCGGTGCCAGCCTGGAGAGCATCGCGCGCGGCGCGGGCGTGGCCATCGGCACCCTCTACGGCCACTTCCCGACCCGCCGCGCACTGGTCGGCGCCCTGCTGCGGGAGCGCAACGAGGCCCTGTTCGAGCTCGGCGACCGGCTCGTCGCCCAGAACACCCCCGATGCCCTGGCGACGTGGGCGCGGGCGGTCACCGACCACGCCGCCACCTACAGCGGCCTGGCCTCGCTGCTGGCCGGCGGCCTGGACGACGAGGCATCGGAACTGCACGACTCCTGCCTGCGCATGGCCGACATAGGCGACCGCCTCGTCGCCTCGGCCCGCGCGTCGGGCACCGTCCGTCCCGACGCGACCGGCGCGGACCTCACCGCGCTGACCACCGCCGCCGCGGCCGTCCGCGAAGACCTGTCACCCGCCGCCGCCGACCGCCTCATCAGCCTCACCCTGAGCGGCCTGGCCTGCACGCGAAGAACCTGACACGACGCCGCCGCCCCCGCGGACCACGAAGCCGACAGTTCCAGGCGGCGCCCGTCGCGGTAGTTATCAAGTGGCCTTGCCGCGGGCGATGTAGAGGTTCATGTTCGTGAAGTCGAGGGTGATGTTGTAGGGCTTGAAGAAGCAGTGGGCGAAGTAGCCGGTCGCGTCGTACCCGGGACCATAGGGCCAGGGCACGTTCACCAGCATGTTCGGGTCCATTTCGCAGTAGACCTCGTTGGCGACGGCGTCACCGAGTCGGAGTTCCTCCGGGTAGCAGGGATAGGTGACGGTCGGGTGGCCGTGCCCAGCGGTCTCGATCGGGCGGTCGTAGTCGGTGCGGATCCCCAACCGTTTGGCCACCTCCCCCGGCATGCCCGCGACCATTTCGCCGACCCCGCCGAAGTTCACGCCCACCACCCGGGTGCCGGAGCCGGCGATGCTGCCCACGCTGCTGAGATCGTGGTCACGGGACATCCACAGCGGCAGGGGCTTGACTCCCGCCCGTGCCGCGGCGATGTGAACTTTCCTAGCCGCCTCGGGGGTGGGGCGGCGCAGGATCAGCGACTGGCCCGCGTAGTCGAAGGTGGTCAGCAGGTGGTAGAAGACCCACGTGCCGATGAGGCCGTCATTGGTCTTGGGAGGCGCGTCCGCGGCCGACTCCGGCTCTGACCAGTTCACGGGGACGTTGCGCAGTTCGATGCCGCCCAGTTTGAACGATTCCAGCACCCCGTAGTACGACCACATGGCGTGGCCTTCGAATTCACTCCTTTCCTGATACACGGGGCGTAGCCCTGCCTCCCTGGCCACGGCCGCGGACATGCCCAGCCACCCGGCGCCGGTGTAGAAACTGAAGGTCTTCGGCGGTCCGCCGTTGACCGAGACCTCGACCTGCGGCTCCGGGTCCACCCGCGTCCATGGCACACGGCCGATGTCGCCATGAATCTGATAGGCATCGCCGCTGACCGCCGCGAACCATTTGGCGTAGGCTTCCTCGCCGGCCGCCTGCCAGCGCGGCACGGAGAGGGAGAATTTGTTCTGCCGGATGTAGCAGTCCCCCAGGAGCGTGTTGGTCTCCTTGTCGTCGGGCGCCAGCTTGAGGGCCATCGTGAGGTACTTCTCGGCGTCGGGGAACTTGTTGGCCAGCAGCCCGACATAGCCGCGCTGGCGAGCCGCGTGCAGGTCCCCGGGGTCCTTCTTCAGGATCTCCTCGTACGCGCGGCCGGCCGGCTCGAACTTCCCGGCCTTGAACAACGCGTCCGCGTCACCGCCGCCGCCCTGCGCCCTGGCCGTCCCGCCCAGCAACGGCGCCACCCCGGCGGCACCGGCCACCACGGCCGCCCCCCGCAACAGCGAACGCCGATCCCACGCCCCGCCATCAGCCATGACCTTCTCCTCTTCCATGGTCATCGTCCGAAGCCGGCAGCACCACGCCCCGGCAAGGACCGCTGTGGTCCTCTTGCCTCCACCGAAGACCGAAGAGCGTTGCCATGACGTATGCGTTTTTCGATACACCCGCGATACACGCCTCTCCCCCACCTCAAGAAACCCGCGCCATAATGCCGCCACTGACGAACGCGGCAGATCGGGCGCTGAATTGGTGTTGGCGACGTTCGTTCTCGCGTCCCCTATCTGTGGCCCTGGTGCTTTCCGGGTCGGTCGAGGACGAGGCCGATGGCGGCAAGGGCCGTGCAGAGAAGCACACCGGGCAGGACGAGTGCGAGCAGGACGCCGACGGGTTCGACGTTGAGGGCGGCCACGCCGACGAGTATCAGGCCGAGGCCCGCGGCGAACATCCATGACTCTGAGTCGTCTGGGTTCGCGGGTTCGTCCGTGGCCGACTGTGGGTGGCGAAGGTGCCGCGACCATCGGGCGAGAGCGATGCCCGCGATGATGAGGAGCGTGCCGAGCAGCTGGTTCATGTTCCTCAGGTGGTCCAGCTCGCTGTGCGGGCCAGCGTGCCCCGCATGCCGGGTTCGGGACGCGGCGCAAGGCGGAAGCGGAGGCGGCACACGACGGCGTCGGTGTCGCGGCGCAGGGCGTGGGCGAGGACGGCGCCGCGCTGGTTCTGCAGGACGCGCTGCCAGACGTGCTCGGGCTCCAGCTCGGGTATGAGCACGAACACGTGCCGCTCTGAGACGTCCCGCACGTGCTGGACGATCGGCTCGACCAACCGCAGATGGTCGTCGTTCAGCAGGACCAGTTCGACGCCGGGCGACCAGCGCTCCCACTCGGCGAGGAACCTTCGCCGGTCGCCGGCCTCCTCCGGATGGACGACGCGGACGGCCACGACCCGGTCGCCGAGGCTGAGCGCGGCGGCGAGAGCTTGGCGGGTGAGGTCGGTGACCCCGCCGACGGGCACGATGACCAGTGCCCTGCGCGGACGCGGCGGAGCGGGCGTGCGGCCGAGCCCGAGCCGTTCTCCGATCCGGGCGTAGGCGCGGCTGATCCGCTCCATGAGCAGGACCAGCGCCGGCAGCGCCAGCAGGATCAGCCAGCCGCCTTCGGTGAACTTGGACAGTGTCACCACGATCGCGGCGGTGCCGGTCAGGAGGGCGCCCAGGCCGTTGAGCAGGGTCTTGCGACGCCAGCCGTCCGGGCGGTCGGTCACCCAGTGGCGCACCATGCCCGCCTGCGAGAGGGTGAACCCGACGAAGACGCCGATGGCGAACAGCGGGACGAGGGTGTTCATGTCTCCACGGGCCGCGAGCAGCAGCGCCGCCGAGGTGACGGCCAGGAAGCCGATGCCGTAGCGGTGGACCTGCCGTTCGGCGCGCAGCGCGAACAGGTGCGGCAGATTGTTGTCCGCGGCGAGGAGCCGGGCCAGGACGGGGAGGCCGCCGAAGGAGGTGTTGGCGGCCAGCGCGAGCAGCACCACGGTGGCGAACTGGACCACGTAGAACGCGGCGCCGTGTCCCAACGCGCCCTCGGTGACCTGGGAGAGCACGGTCACGCCGTCCACGGGACGGACGGAGAACCTCGCGATCAGCAGCGCGATGCCGATCAGCATCAAAGCCAGCAGCACCCCCAGGGTGACCTCGGCGCGCTGCGCCCGCCTCACGCGCGGCCTGCGGAAGGACGGGACGGCGTTGGCGATGGCCTCCACGCCGGTGAGCGCGGCGCAGCCGTTGGCGAACGCCTTGAGCAGCAACAGCGCGCCGACCGTCTGCGGGCCGTTCGCCCGCGCGGCGGCCGCGTGCTCGGTGACGGCGGGGTGATCGCGCAGCAGCCCGGCCACGATGACCAGGATGATCGCGCCCACATAGACGGCGGTGGGGACGATGAACATCCGCGCGCTGTGGGCGATGCCCCGGTAGTTGACGAGCGTGATGGCGGCGAGCACGGCCAGGCACAGCCAGACCGTGTAGGGCAGCAGCTCGGGGAAGGCGGAGGTCAGGGCCGCGACTCCGGCGGCGACCGAGACCGCGACGTTGAGCACGTAGTCGACGATCAGGGAGGCCGCGGCGACCAGCGCCGGACGGCGTCCGAGGTGCTTCTTGGCGACGCCGTACGCGCCGCCTCCTTCCGGGAAGGCGGCGATCACCTGGCGGTAGGACAGGGTCAGGACGGTCAGCAGCCCGGCGATCGTGAGGGTGACGGGCAGCATGAAGCCCATGCCGGCTCCCCCGGCGAGCGCCAGGACGAGGACGATCGCCTCGGGCCCGTACGCGACCGACGCCATCGCGTCCAGGGACAGGGCGGCGAGACCGCCGGCGACGCTCAGCCGGTGCCGGTCGCCGGAATCGGGAGGTTCCTCGGCGGCGGCCGCGTCCTTCGCCGCTTCACGGCCGCCGATCGCCGTGCGGGGGTACGACATGCGGGAATCCGCCTCCATTTATCTGCTGTTCCATCGCTTCCCATGAATGGCTTGCGAAGGCCATGCCCACGAGAAGCACCCTAGGACCAGATTTCCGCCGCACTCGGGATCACTACGCCCTATTGACGCCCCTGCCGGGAATCTTGACGCTTCCCTAACGGCGCGGCCCATCACCGAGGGGCGGGGTTCTGGCGGTCGCGCGGAATTCGACCCAGTCGACCACGGCACGGCATTCCGGGTTAAGGGACTGGAGGGTGACACAGGGGGACGGCAAGGGGTAGCGGGCCGGTGCGTCCGGTCGGGTCGGGCTCGTGAGCCTGGTCGCTGCGCCGGGAGTGTGGGCGGCGGGGGCCCATGGGCGCTTGGGTCTTCGGCTTGTTCTGGTGGCCTCTGGTGTGGCGATTCGGTTCGTTCGTAAGCGGGTGAGGCGAACAAGCCGTGCACAGTAGGCGTCGACATCTACGGTGACGTGCGCGCCAAGGGCGGGACGACGACGTGCGTGGAGGTGCGGGTTGCGGGTGGGACAGGAATTGGCCGGTCGTTACCGGCTGGCCGAACGGCTCGGTCATGGCGCGATGGGCGAGGTATGGCGCGCCCTGGATCTGGGCCTTGACCGCGAGGTCGCGGTCAAGGTGATGGTGACGAACTGGACCGGGGAGGCCAGGGACAAGGCGCTGGCCCGGTTCCGGCGTGAGGGCAAGGCCGCCGCGCGCCTGAACCACCCTCACATCGCCGCCGTCTACGACGTCGGCGACCATGAGGGCCGGCCGTTCCTGGTGCTGGAACTGCTGACCGGTCCCGACCTGGGCACCCTCCTGCGGCGGCACCCCGGCGGGCTCCCGGTCACCGACGTGCTGGAGTACGGGGCTCAAGCCGCCGAGGGGCTGGCGGCCGCGCACGCCGCGGGGATCGTGCACCGCGATGTCAAACCGTCCAACCTCGTACTCGACCGTGGCGGACGGGTGAAGGTGTGCGACTTCGGGATCGCTCGTCTGGAAGGTGCCACCGCCGGTCTGTCGGTCACCGGCCACGGGTTCGGTACCCCGTACTACATGCCGCCCGAGCAGATCAACGGCGACGCCGTCACGTCCGCCGCCGACGTCTACGCATTGGGCGCCACCCTGTTCCATCTGCTCACCGGCAAGGTCGTGTTCTTCGCCGACAGGTTGATGAGCATCATCACGCAGCACCTGCAGAAACCCCCACCCGCTCCGAGCAGCCTGCGCCCCGGCATCCCGCCGGCGCTGGACGCCTTCCTGCTCGCTCTCCTCGCCAAGGCTCCCGCCGAACGGCCCGGCACCGGCACCATCGCCCCCTACTTCCGCCAGCTCGCCGCCCAGTCCCAGGACGAGGCCGACGCCCGAGCGAAAGACGCCAAGTACCAGATGTTCGAGCTGGGCAGCGCACGAGGCACGCCCACCGTGCGAAGGGCCGTGCTCCAGGATCCGACGACGGTTTGGCCGAGAGGCCACGTCATGGGAGTGGACCTGGGAACGGCGAATTCGGTCGCGGTGGTCCTGGAGGGCGGCGAGCCCACCGTCATCGCGAACGCGGAGGGGTCGCGGACCACGCCGTCCGTCGTCGCCTTCGCCGAGAACGGCGAGGTCCTGGTGGGCGAGGTCGCCAAGCGCCAGGCGGTGACCAACGTGGACCGGACGATCCGCTCGGTCAAGCGCGAGATGGGCACCGACTGGAAGACCTCGATCGACGGCAGGGACTTCACGCCGCAGCAGATCAGCGCGTTCGTGCTGCAGAAGCTCAAGCGCGACGCCGAGTCCTACCTCGGCGAGAAGATCACTAGTGCGGTCATCACCGTGCCCGCGGGCTTTCCCGACCATCGGCGGCAGGCGGTCAAGGAGGCCGGCCAGATCGCGGGGCTGCAGGCCCTGCGTCTCATCAACGAGCCCACCGCCGCGGCCCTGGCCCATCACTGGGAAAGGGAGGACGAGGCCACCATCATGGTGTTCGATCTGGGCGCCGGCACGTTCGAGGTGTCCCTGCTGGAGGTCGGCGACGGCGTGGTGGAGGTCAGGGCCACCAGTGGCGACGACTGCCTGGGCGGTGACGACTGGGACAACAGGGTCGTCGACTGGCTGGTGGAGAGGTTCAAGAACGCCAACGGCGTCGACCTGTCCAAGGACAAGATGGCGTCGCAGCGGCTCCGCGAGGCCGCGGAGAAAGCCAAAATCGAGCTGTCCGCCGAGCCTGAGACGCACATCGATCTGCGCTACATCACCGTCTCGGCGGAGGGTCCGCTGCACCTGGACGAGAAGCTCACCCGGGCCGAGTTCCAGCGGATGACCTCCGACCTGCTCGACCGCACCAAGGCGCCGTTCCACTCGGTGCTCAGAGACGCGGGCATCTCGGTCAGCGACATCGACCGCGTCGTCCTGGTCGGCGGCTCGACCCGCATGCCCGCGGTGTCGGAGCTGGTCAAGGAGCTGACCGGGGGCAAGGAGCCCAACAAGGGCGTCAACCCCGACGAGGTCGTGGCG